>JBPCYD010000146.1:0-7459 GCA_051007895.1 Woeseiaceae bacterium | reverse complement strand
GATCAGTTCTTCGATTTGTTCGTCATCAGCTGCCATCGGCTGCGACCGTTTCAGCGTGGCGCCGCGCCACTAGTATCGAAAGGACGATAGCGGGTATCCCCGTGGCGGCCGCGTAGAGAAAGAAGTTGAACCAGCCAATCGCCAACTGGACATCACCTGAGAAGCCAGCAAGAAACTTTCCGGCAAAGGTGCCGATCGAGCTGAGCAACGCATATTGTGTTGCAGTGAACTTGATGTTCACCAGGCTCGACATGTACACGATCATGACGGTCGAACCAAATCCAAGGGCAAAATTGTCGAAGCTGATGGTCAAAGTCAGCAGTTCCAGGCGAGGGCCAGTCATTGCCATCGCCGCGAAAAACAAATTCGTACTCACGATGAACAGTGCCGCGCCAACAATGCACCGTGGCAGACCGAATTTCAGAATCGCCGCCGCTCCCGCGCCGGTACCAATGAGCGATACCCAGAAGCCATACAGCTTCGCTACCGTCGCGATCTGGGCTTTGGTAAACCCGATATCGAGATAAAACGGATTGGCCAGGATGCCTAATATGCGGTCACTCACATAGAACGATGCGATGAAAGCCAGCATCACGAAAGACCATCGCTTGTAGCGACTCACGAAATCGACGAACGGTTCGACGATCGCAATATAGATCCACTGTCTTGCCTGCGCGAAAAAGGTGCCGGAGAGGGATTGCCCAACACTGGCCCGTATCACCGGTTCGTGGCACAGCAATGTCGTGATAATGCCGACAGCCATGCCGAGCGCCATTGTCTTGTAAGCCAGTGGCCACGAGCCGAATTCCGCAATATAGAATGCACCCGCGGTACCAATGACGACCGCCACCCGGTAGCCATACTGATAGGCGGCAGCCAATACGCTCTGCATTTCCTGTTCCGCAGATTCGATGCGATAGGCATCAATGACGATGTCCTGCGTCGCAGATAAGAATGCGACTGAAACCGCCACCAGTGCGAATGCCGTCATCTGACCCGCAGGATCGATTTCCGCGAGCGTGAATATGCTTGCGGCAAGCGCTAACTGCGAGGCCAGCAACCATGCCCGGCGACGCCCGAGCCATCGGGTCAGTAAGGGGAGCGTCAGCGAATCCACCAATGGCGACCACAGGAGCTTGAAACTGTAGGCGAATCCCAACCAGGCGAAGGTACTGATCGTACTGCGGGTGATATCGGCGTCTTCCAGCCAGCCGGTCAGGGTTGCGTAGACCAGCGGAAAAGGCAGACCACCTGAAAAACCGAGAAAAAATATAAAGATAACCGGTCGCTGCAGATAGTAACGCCAGTCACGGCGTTCCGCCTGATCCGAGGTCGTCGAATGTTCGCTCAAAAAACGTAGTCCATCGTCAGCGGCGCATGATCGGAGAACCGTTCCGCCTTATAGATATCCGTGCGCACAACTTTATCCCGCAAACCTGGCGTAACGACCTGGTAGTCCAGGCGCCACCCTACGTTTTTGTCCCAGGCCCTCCCGCGGTTGGACCACCACGTATATTGATCGGCTTCATCATTGATGGCGCGAAAAGCATCGACGAATCTCTGCGGCCCAAAAAGCTCGTCCATCCACGCGCGCTCTTCGGGCAAAAACCCTGAATTTTTCTGGTTGGCACGCCAGTTTTTCAGATCGACTTGTTTGTGCGCGATATTCCAGTCCCCACACAGGATTGTGTGCGAGTGTCGTCGGCGAAGTTTCTGCAGGTGCGGCATAAAGCCGTCCAGAAAGCGATACTTGGCTTCCTGCCGGACATCGCCTGACGAACCCGACGGCAGATAAACGGACACAACGTTCACATCTCCAAGCCGGACCTCGAGATACCGACCTTCATCGTCAAATTCCTGCATGCCAAAGCTTCGAATGACTTTTTTGGGCTTTAGTTTCGTATAGACGGCAGTACCGCTATATCCCTTCTTCAACGCATCCTCGTAATAACAGTGATAGCCATCAGGTCTGAAACACTCGTCGGTCAACTGATGCTCCTGCGCTTTGGTTTCCTGGATGCATACGACGTCAGCGGACTGCTTTTCCATCCACGAGAAAAAACCTTTCCTGGCCGCCGCACGAATACCGTTGGCGTTGAGACTGATTACACGAAACAAATGCTGACTCCGGTCGGAATGCTGTACAGATACGTTGGTGATGTCGTGAAGATACAGAAATTGATTTATCTCTGTATCATACTTGTCTTGCTTCGATCCGCCGCATGCGGCAATCGATGCGAGTAATCATACCGGAGCTTAACTGAAGACCAATACCATGCGCGCTTACAAACGTGAATTTATTGATCTCGCGCTGGAACTTGGCGTGCTGCGATTCGGCGAGTTTACGCTGAAGTCGGGTCGCGTGAGCCCCTACTTTTTTAACGCGGGTCTTTTCTCCAGCGGCTATGCGGCGGCCAAGCTGGGTCGCTACTATGCGTCGGCAATCGCTGAATCGCGCGTCGATTTCGATATGTTGTTTGGCCCAGCCTACAAAGGAATTCCACTGGTCGCCCTGGCGGCGTCCGCCCTGGCCGAGCACCATGATATGGATGTGCCGTACGCATTCAATCGCAAAGAAGCCAAGAACCATGGTGAGGGCGGCAACATCGTTGGGGAGCCGCTGGCCGGAAAAGTCCTTATTGTCGATGACGTTATTACGGCCGGCACTGCGGTTCGGGAGGCGGTTGAAATCATCAGGGAAACCGGCGCGGAGGTTGGCGGGCTTGTCATATCGCTAGACCGCCAGGAAATCGGTACCGATTCTCGATCTGCCGTCCAGGAGCTAGAGCAATCGTTACAGATTCCCGTCATCAGCATCGTGCAGCTGGAGGACCTGATCGATATGCTTGAGGAGTCGCCGGAGTACGCCGATTTCCTTGAGCCAGTCGTCGCATATCGGCAAAAATTTGGCATTGACGCCTAACTAGCTGATTTTATTATTTTTACCGTAAGGGTTTACAGAATCGGGGCTGACCACTAAGCTTGATTTTCGCGAACCAGTCACTCTTTGCCAGTAAGGATTTATGTGATATTTGGCCTATGACGTCCCGGACCTTTAAAGCGCTGACAATTCTGTTTGTTTTGAGCGGCACAGCCGCTGCACAGGATTCGCAGAGACTCTATCGATGGGTGGACAGTGAAGGCGTCACTCACTTCGGAGACACCATTCCTGCGGAGTATGCTGAAATCGAACGGCAGATTGTGAATCAACACGGCATTACGGTCGACGTGATGCGTGCCAAACGCACTGAAGAAGAAATTCGGGAAGAGCTGCGTCAGGAAGAACTGCGCGCCGAAGAGGAATTACAGCGACGTGCCGATCGGGCATTGCTCGCCACGTACCTTTCTGTCGACGAAATAGTGATGCATCGCGATCGACGCGTCGAGCTGTTCCAGGCGCAGGCCCGGGTAACCGAACTATACTTGCGCAACCTGCAGCGCCGGATGGATTCTCTGGATGAGGAAGCAGCAAAATTTCGACCTTACAGTGAAGATCCGGACGCGCCGATGATCGATCCGGATCTCGCCGATGACATGTCAACGACGAAACAAACCATCGCACGACACGAGCAAAACCTGCAGCGGTTTCGGCAAGACGAGCAGAGTATCGTCGCGCGTTTTGACGGGGATATTGACAGGTTCAAGGTCTTGAAAGGGCTGAACTGACAGCGACCACGGGAATTGCTGCAACCTGAGAAATTTGGCCGCCGCGTGAGACGCGGTTTTTTTTGGTCAGCTAGTTATGACCCGAGTGGCCGAAGCCACCCGCACCGCGCGTTGAATCGTCGAATTCGGAAACAATCTTGAACTCCACCTGTTCGACGGGAACAAAAACCATTTGTGCAATTCGCTCACCCGGTTCGATTTCATACGCCGCATTGCCACGATTCCATATCGAGACAAATACCTGGCCCTGGTAGTCCGAGTCAATAAGGCCGGTCAGGTTGCCCAGCACCAGTCCGTGTTTGTGACCAAGACCCGATCTGGGGAGAAGAACTGCAGCAAGCGAGGCATCGCCAATATGGATTGCAAGTCCCGACGGTACCAGTACCGTATCACCGGGCTCAACGGTTAAAGATGCATCGATGCAGGCCCGCATATCGAGGCCGGCGGACCCGACGGTTGCATAGTGCGGCAATGGAATCGAATCCCCGATGCGGGGATCCAGAATTTTCAGTTCTATGGATCGCAATGATTTCTTCCGTCAGTCCCTGACTGCAATGACAGGTAATTCTGTTTGTGTCTCTGCATGCATAGTTTGCTCGTAGTTGGACGCGATCAGCTCAACCAACGCGTCAGCAAGCTCACGCTTGTCTGTCATCGGAAAAGACATCTCGCCATCGCGCCAATATACGTCAACGGCGTTGTCATCAGATTCAAATCCAATTCCGGGGCCAACCAGGTTCGCAACAATCATGTTCAGGTTCTTCTTCTCGAGTTTGCCCAGCGCGTACTCGGCCAGCTTTTCCGTTTCCGCTGCAAAGCCAACCGTAAACGGCCGATCAGGCAGACGGGCAACGGATGCCAACACATCAGGCGTTCTAACCAGGTCGAGTGACATCTCACCGGCTGACTTTTTTATCTTGCCCGGGCTGGCTGTAGCCGCGTGATAGTCCGCTACCGCAGCGGCCGCAATAAAAATTTGCACGCCATCAAGATTTTCGTGCACCGCAGAAAGCAGGTCTTTAGCGGTTTCGATATCTATGCGGGTAACACCTTCGGGAGTTGCGAGGCTGACGGGTCCGCTTACAAGAATGACGTTTGCACCTGCATCTTGCGCGGCCGCCGCCAGTGCAAAGCCCATCTTCCCGGAACTGCGATTGCTCAGGTAACGCACGCTATCGATAGCCTCTTGCGTCGGCCCGGCAGTAATCATGACGGTTTTGCCGGCGAGTGGACCGGCTTTCGCCGCTACCACGGCGGTCGGCATCATGACTGCCGCCACGATGTCATCGGGCTCCAGCATTCTGCCCGGACCCGATTCACCGCATGCCTGATCTCCCACAGCAGGACCCACGATGCGAACGCCACGATCTTCAAGTTTCTGTCTGTTTTCCTGAACTGCCGGATTCGACCACATGACATGATTCATGGCTGGAGCCATAACGACTGGCGCCTCCGTTGCCAGGCAAAGCGTTGTCAGCAGATCCGGAGCGGCTCCCGCCGCCAGTCGCGACATTATTTCCGCCGTCGCCGGCGCGATGAGCACAAGATCAGCCCAGCGTGCCAGCTCAATGTGGCCCATCGCCGCCTCAGCATCGGCATCCCACAAGTTCGACCTTACCGGTTGCCCGGATACAGCCTGCAGCGCGGTCGGTGTCACGAACTCACCGGCGGACCGGGTCATGACGACCTGAACCTCGGCGCCACGACTCTTTAGCCTGCGCACGAGTTCAGGCGTTTTATAAGCGGCTATCCCGCCACTGATGCCAAGTATGATTCTTTGCGTCTGCATTTCGTCTGTCGCATATCGGGGGCAGAAAGCTTAGCCCGTAGTCAGCTGCAATATCCAGCAAATAGCGCCTTCATGGCCTGATTTGCGTGTTGAATCACAGGTTTCAAGGTCGCAGTCTCGACAGTCAGGATAGCTATTCGGACAAAGGAAGGTCCGCAGTGCGGGGGAAAAAGGTTGAAGACGGCAGGACGATTGATATAGGAAACCGAATAAACGTACCGCATCTGTCTGAAGCGGAATTGCTGACGATGATACTTCGGCGCAACTCGCAGTCGGCACCGTCGCTTCCGGCCGCGCGACGCCTCATTGCGCATTTTGGCAATCTGCGACGCGTATTGAATGCCAGCGCTGCAGAACTATCGGCGGTGCGCGGCATCGGGTCGACCCGAGTCGCATTGCTGCATGCTGTCAAAGAGGCCGCCTGCCGCTATTTTGAGCAAACGTTACCGGTCGGCGCGGCCATTCGCAGCCCTTTGGATACTGCGTCCTTTCTGCAAGCGCGGCTCCGTGACCGTCCACATGAGGTCTTCTGCTGCCTGTATCTGGACAACCGTCACCGCGTACTTCTCTTTGAAGAACTGTTTCGCGGCACAATTGACGGAACGTCGGTTTATCCCCGCGAAGTGGTCAAGCAGGCACTGGCAGTCAACGCGGCCGCCATCATACTGGCCCACAACCACCCCTCCGGCGTGGCAGAGCCAAGCCAGGCGGACGAGCGTATTACGCGCCGGGTTAAATCCGCCCTGGACCTGGTGGATATTCGCCTCCTGGACCACCTGGTAATTGGCGATGGGACCAGTACTTCGCTGGCCAGCCGAGGTCTCCTGTGAACGGCTCGATAACGACCTTGATTAGCAGGCAATCTGCTGGTATAAAGTCTCGCTCTTTGCCTGCCGCCCGCGGGCATCCTATATTAAAATCAGAGACTTAAAGCAATGTCCAAGGTCTGTCAGGTCACCGGGAAGCGCCCGCAGAGCGGTAATAACGTTTCGCACGCGAATAACCGGACTCGTCGGCGCTTTTTGCCGAACCTCCAATACAAACGGTTCTGGGTTGAATCCGAGAAGCGATTCGTACGACTGCGTCTGTCTCACAAAGGACTGCGCATCATCGACAAACACGGCATTGATAAAGTTTTGGCAGATATGCGTGCTGCGGGTCAGCGCGTCTGATCACTGGAGTTAAGGATAATGCGCGAAAAAATCAAACTCGTATCCAGTGCCGGAACCGGACACTACTACACGACAGCCAAGAACAAGCGGCTGCATCCGGAAAAAATGGAAACCAAGAAATATGATCCGGTGGTGCGCAAGCACGTGATGTACAAGGAAGCGAAGATCAAATAAAAAAACCCGCCATCGGCGGGTTTTTTTTGAGCTTAAGTTGAATCGCGGCTGCGCAGTTACCGCACCGCCGCGAAAACCAACCGCTTCTATGCCGCGGATAGTTGATACGAACGCAGCCGTGCCGAGAAATCTTCCAATACTTTTATTCCGCTCGCTTCTGCTTCACTACACCACTCCCCAAGTTGCTGCACCAGCCTTTCATTGCTGACATTAGCCCCGCTCCAAATATCGGACAGCTTTTCGCGATATTCATGGACAGTACGCAAGGTCGAGTTATCGGCCAACAAAGCGCTGAGCCGCTCCATGGCATTCTGGTCCAGCAAGGTCGGGCGGCGAACGAGCAATTTCCTGGCGCGTCGAAACGCTGCATTGCCCTTGGCGGAAGCTTTCTCCGTGCGAAAAACAGGAATCGTCACCTGCTTTGTATAATCCCTGAGTACATGCATTCGATTGACGATGATTGCTCTGAGGTTGTCGACATCGAGTTGGTCAGCGGGCTGACTGTCGATTACCGGACGTGGAGCAACCCTGTTCACCCTGGCAAGCCGCAGCGCTTCAAGTGTTTTGATGTACAACCAGCCAACGTCGAATTCCCAACGCCTGATTGAGAATTTGGCTGAAGTCGGAAACGCGTGATGATTGTTGTGCAGCTCTTCAC
>JBPCYD010000145.1:0-4599 GCA_051007895.1 Woeseiaceae bacterium | reverse complement strand
TATGTGTCGCCGAGATCATTAACGGCAACTATTTCAATTTCCGAACGCTTGTCGCCTTCATAAAGTGCGCGCAACACATTGCGCCCGATACGTCCGTAACCGTTAATTCCGACCTTGATAGTCATTGTAATCTCCTGCTTCTTATTCCGACAGCTGCCGGTTTAATCATCCAGCCAGGATCGCCCTGGCATTTTTCAATACGTTATTGACGGTAAATCCGAAGTGTTCGAACAACACCTCTGCTGGCGCGGATTCGCCAAATCTGTCCAGACCTATGACGCAACCCTGCGTGCCAACGTAGCGCCACCAACCGTCTGTTACGCCTGCCTCAATCGCTATGCGAGCACCAATGGCGGCCGGCAGGACTTCCTCGCGATAGGCATCACTTTGTGCGTCGAAAGTATCGGTACTGGGCATGGAAACCACCCTCGCCTGCACTCCTTCTTCTGCCAGTTGCCGGGCGGCATCGACTGCCAGCGTCACTTCCGAACCTGTCGCGATCAAAATAATGTCGGCCAACCCATCGCAATCCACCAGTACATAGGCTCCGCGACCAATCGATTCAACCTGTGACGCAGTCCTGCTGTGATGCTTAAGGCCCTGCCTGCTTAATACCAGGCTGGTCGGACCCGTTTTTCTTTCCAGCGCGTTGCGCCACGCAACCACGGTCTCAACGGCATCACAGGGTCTCCACACGCTCATATTCGGCATGATGCGCAAACTGGCCGTGTGCTCAACCGGTTGGTGAGTGGGCCCATCTTCGCCGAGGCCAATCGAATCGTGGGTAAACACAAAAATATTTTGCTGCTTCATCAATGCGGCCATGCGCAGTGCGTTTCTGGAGTAATCCGAAAATGTTAAAAACGTTCCGCAATACGGGATCACACCGCCATGCAATCCAAGTCCGTTGCCAATAGCGGACATACCAAACTCGCGCACGCCGAAATAGAGGTAGTTGCCGGCTGCATTATCAGCCGATATCACAGTTGAGCCGTCGTGCTTGGTCAGATTCGATCCTGTCAGGTCCGCAGAACCACCGATCATCTCCGGCAGCGCCGGCGCGAGCGCATTCAAAGCGACCAGCGACGCTTTGCGGGTCGCCATCGTTGCTGCGGCCTTGTCTGTATCAGCGATTGCGCGATCCGCAATATCCACCCAGTTTTCGGGCAGCTCACTCTGCATCCGCCGCTCAAGTTCAATGGCAAGTTCCGGATAGGCTGATTTATACGCAGTAAAACTCTCTTGCCAGGCCTGCTCCAGGGCGTTGCCACGTTCGACTCCGTTCCACGCCTCGGCCACTTCGGCCGGTACTTCGAACGGTGGAAAATTCCAGTCGAGCGCCTTTCTGGCAGCGGCGATCTCATCGTCGCCCAACGGCGCACCGTGCGTACTGGCAGTACCCTGCTTGTTTGGCGCACCAAAGCCAATCACCGTTTTGCAGCAAATCAGCGATGGCCGTTCAGTGTCCGCGGCGGCCTGTTCGATTGCGGCGGCGATCGCGGCGCTGTCGTGGCCATCGACATCGCGAATCACCTGCCAGCCATAGGCCGAGAATCGCTGCACCGTATCGTCAGTAAACCAGCCCTCGATGTCGCCGTCGATGGAGATGCCATTTTCATCATAAATACAAATGAGCTTGCCAAGCTTAAGCGTTCCCGCCAGCGAGCAGGCTTCGTGCGAAATGCCTTCCATCAGGCAACCGTCACCCGTGAAGACCCAGGTACGGTGGTCGATGATATTGAATCCGTCACGATTGAAAGTCGCGGCGAGATGCTTTTCTGCAAGCGCCATGCCGACAGCGTTAGAAATCCCCTGCCCCAGCGGTCCTGTCGTCGTTTCGATTGACAGCTCAACTTCGCGCTCCGGATGACCTGCTGTACGGTAGCCAAACTGGCGAAAGTTTCGAATTTCGTCGAGCGATAATGGATACCCGGTGAGATGCAGCAGGCTGTATAGGAGCATCGATCCATGCCCGTTCGACAGGACGAAGCGATCCCTGTTCATCCATTCCGGATTACCCGGATTGTGCCGCAAATAGTCGTTCCACAGGACTTCCGCGATATCGGCCATACCCATAGGAGCGCCGGGATGCCCCGAATTGGCCGCTTGCACGGCATCCATGCTCAGCGCGCGTATTGCATTGGCAAGATGGCGCCGTCCGGCATTGCTGTCGGCCGCTGCGCTGGTGATTTCTGCTGACATTATGTTATGGACCTTTGCGGTCTGCGTGTAGCGTTAAATTTGAGAGAAAACACGGGCCGGGTGTCACCCCTGTCGCCGCGCATTTTCCCTGTTTAGGTGGAGCGCCGCAAGCATTTGTGCGTCGGGGTATTGCCTGTCACAAACGGATACAAAAACCGCGTGGTGTGCGGAGTGCCCATTACGGTACAATCCCGGCCTCCTACCTCTTTAAGAAGTCGAAATTTCCATGAGTAACTCCTATCTGTTCACCTCGGAATCTGTATCCGAGGGACATCCTGACAAAATTGCCGACCAGATCTCGGATGCTGTGCTCGATGCCATTCTTGCCCAGGACACCAAAGCCAGGGTCGCCTGCGAGACCATGGTCAAGACCGGCATGGTCATCGTTGCTGGCGAAGTCACAACCAGCGCCTGGGTGGATATCGAAGAGCTCGCGCGCAAGACCATTCTCGATATCGGCTACAGCGATTCCGAGATGGGCTTTGACGGCGCTTCCTGCGCCGTTCTCAATGCGCTGGGCAAACAGTCACCGGACATCGCCCAGGGTGTGGATCGCGATGATCCGGAAAACCAAGGTGCAGGTGACCAGGGCCTGATGTTCGGTTACGCCACCAACGAGACCGACGTGCTGATGCCGGCGCCGATTACTTACGCGCATGAGTTAGTCAAACGCCAAGCGGAAGTCCGCAAGACAGGCGTTCTGCCCTGGCTGCGTCCTGACGCAAAAAGCCAGGTGACGTTCAAGTACGAAGATGACAAGGCGGTGGGCATTGACGCTGTTGTACTTTCATCCCAGCACCACGCCGATGTGACGATGTCAGATCTGCGCGAGGGTGTGATGGAAGAGATCATCAAACCGATCCTGCCGCAGGAATGGATCTCGAAGGACACGCAGTACCACATCAATCCAACCGGTCGTTTCGAAATCGGTGGCCCCATGGGCGATTGCGGCCTGACCGGGCGCAAGATCATCGTTGACACCTACGGCGGTGCCGCACGCCACGGCGGTGGTGCATTTTCGGGTAAGGATCCATCGAAAGTTGACCGTTCAGCAGCCTACGCCTGCCGCTATGTTGCCAAGAACATTGTCGCCGCCGGACTTGCGGAACGCTGCGAAATTCAGGTTTCCTATGCCATCGGCGTGGCGGAGCCCACGTCAATCAGCGTGCAGACATTCGGCACGGGCAAAGTTGGCGAAGCGGAGCTCACCGCTCTCATCCGGGAGCATTTCGACCTGCGTCCGTACGGCATTCTGAAAATGCTTGATTTGCTCCGGCCGATTTATCAACCGACTGCAGCTTATGGCGCTTTCGGTCGCGAAGACATTGACTTGAGCTGGGAAAATACAGACAAGGCCGATGCACTGCGCGGATCCGTCGCAGCCTGAAACCTGTCTATTCTTTGAGGAGAACAACATGAGCAACGAAGCCGTTGCCCTGGATACACCTGATTACAAAGTCGCCGACATTTCCCTGGCGGACTGGGGTCGTAAGGAAATCGCGATCGCAGAAACGGAAATGCCTGGCCTGATGGCATTGCGTGAGGAGTATGGCGATGAGAAGCCGCTGGCCGGCGTGCGCCTGGTTGGCTGCTTGCACATGACCATCCAGACAGCCGTCCTCATTGAAACGCTTGCAGCGCTTGGCGCCGAGATACGCTGGTCCTCATGCAATATTTTTTCAACGCAAGACCATGCTGCTGCCGCCATTGCGGCCACTGGCGTGCCGGTCTTCGCGTGGAAGGGTGAAACTGAAGACGAATACTGGTGGTGTGTTGAGCAGACCATAACCGGGCCGGACGGCTGGACCCCGAATATGATTCTGGATGACGGCGGCGATCTCACGCAGGTGATGCACGAAAAACATGCCGAATTGATGAAAGATGTTAAGGGTCTCTCTGAAGAGACAACCACAGGCGTAAAACGTCTTTACGACATGATGAAGGATGGCAGCCTGCTTTGTCCGGCATTCAACGTAAACGACTCTGTGACGAAATCAAAATTCGACAACCTGTATGGGTGCCGGGAATCGCTGGTGGATGGCATCAAGCGTGCAACGGATGTCATGATCGCTGGCAAGATTGCAATCGTGTGCGGTTTCGGCGACGTTGGTAAAGGCTCTGCACAGTCGCTTCGCGGACTGGGAGCAACCGTTTGGATCACGGAAATTGATCCGATAAACGCCCTGCAAGCTGCCATGGAAGGTTACCGGGTGGTTAATTTTGATGACGTGTGCGACCAGGCGGATATCGTGGTAACGGCCACTGGGAACTATCACGTCGTGTCCGGTCCTCAAATTGAGCGCATGAAAGACCAGGCGATCCTGTGCAACATTGGTCACTTCGACAACGAAATCGACGTCGCCTATTTGCAGAAATTCGAATGGGAAAACATCAAGC
>JBPCYD010000144.1:0-2643 GCA_051007895.1 Woeseiaceae bacterium | reverse complement strand
GTCGCCTCGAATATGTTCGCGTAAAACACACCGGTGCTACCGTCGGCAATGGCGACGAACTTAACGGAATTTCATTTGGCGGCGTCGGCAGCAATACCATCGTCAACAACCTGGAAGTCTATTCAACATTCGATGATGGCATTGAAATGTTTGGTGGTGCGGTCAGTTTCAATAACTTCGTGGCACTGTACGTGCGTGACGACGCAATCGATATTGACGAAGGCTGGCAGGGATCGATAAGCAACGCGCTTGTTGTTCAGTCGGCTACTGATGGCAATCACTGCATTGAAGCTGACGGAATCGGGTCATACGGAGACCTGGATCCGACGGTACGGGCCGACTTCGTTGCGCGCAACCTAAATAGTCGCACGACGATTAGCAATCTCACCTGCATCGTTTCGCCGAACGGCGCTGCAACAGCCACGCATGATCCGGGAGCAGGTTGGAGGCTTCGCGAAGGTCTGTGGATTGACATCAACGATTCGCTATTGATTTCCTCTTTTGGCGCCAATGACACGGCAAGCGCAAATGACAACTACTGTCTGCGATTTCAGGATCAGGAATCGCTCGATGCGGTAAACAACGGCAATTCAAACTTGAACTCGGTCATATTGGCCTGTCAGGAAACCTTCCGCGATGTCGACAACGAAATCATCGCCACTGCCGAAGGTGCTGTTGCAGCGACGTTGGCCGATGGGGTTGCAACGAGCGCAACCGCAGTCAACGACGCCGGGCTGCAGCTCCTCGAAGGCATAGTTCCCGTCTATTCAATTGACTACGCCACATCACAGGTTGACGGCGCCGTGCCCAACGCAAGCAGCACGCCAACCAGTGGCGCGTTCCTGGGTGCCTTGAGTGCGGGTGCTATTGACTGGACTCTGAACTGGACCTACGGCATTCACGATGGCAGCCGCGGTCAGGCTCTCTGGTTCGAGACTTTGTAAGACACAGGTCAAAACCAGTTAAATCCGGGCACCGTTATCGCGATTCGAAGACGGTGCCTTTACGACATTCGGTGGATTGTGTTTTTGCTCCATTGAGATTGACAAATCAGGTCGAACTATGAAAACGAACGAACTCTTTGCAGCCTGCTCATTCACTTTGGCGCTGACTCTCTGGAGCAATCTGGCGCTTGGCCAGGAAGACCAGATCGTTCCGGAAGAGAAGCCAGTGCTCGGCAATGTGCCCGAGATGCCTGTTTCAGAATCACAGAAGATTGAGGAAGTTGTCGTAACCGGCAGGTTTATCAGTTCGAGCCAGCAACTCGTTAACGAACGGATGACAGATGCGTTTGCGACGGATCTGCTTGGGGCGGAGGCTATTTCTCGCTTGGGCGACTCAACCGTTGGCGCCGCGCTGCGTCGCGTGCCGGGCCTGTCCCTGGTCGCTGATAAATTCGTCTACATACGCGGACTGGGGGAACGATATTCCTCGACTTCTTTAAACGGCGCCCAGATACCCTCGCCAGATCTAACGAGAAACGTCATCCCGCTGGACGTCTTTCCGACCAGTATTGTCGAGTCTTTGCGCGTGCAGAAATCATGGGCGCCGTCACTGCCGGCCAACTTTGGTGGCGGTGCAGTCGATATTCGTACAAAACGCATCCCGAACGGTTTCACGGCGAGCTTCGAGGTAGGTAGCGGAACTAACTCCGAGGCCTCGGGAACAGGACTTTCTTACGCCGGGGGAAGTGACGACAAGTGGGGTACGGACGACGGTACCCGCGCATTATCCCGGGACCTCCTGGATTCTATTGATCAGTACCAGGGCGAGATTGGCGTCCAGTCTCTACTTTCATCATTGCAGGCACAGGACACGACGGCCACACTGGCTGATGCACAAGCGTTGAACCGATCGCTGGGCCTGGAACTCAATCGAAGTTTTACAGCTGAGCCAAAGAAACTGCCGGCAGATATTAACGTTCGCGGCAGCCTTGGGAATAGTTGGGATCTGAATGATGACTGGCAGTTCGGGGCTTTGTTTGGTGGTTCCTACAGGACGAACTGGCGGCAGACCGTTGCACTGGCCAGAAACTTCAATTTTCCCGACGAAAGGACCGATACAGAACAGGAGACCCGGCGGGCGGTTACCATTGCTGGCACCGCCAGTTTTGGCCTCAACTTTTTAGAGGATCACAGCATTTCAACGACGACGCTGTGGCTACGCAACACGGATGACGAAACTGCCGTGACGGATTTTTTCAATGAGAACCGCGAAAAATCGGACGGTTTGGGGTGGCGAAACTATCGCTTCCAGTTCGAAGAGCGCGAGATGCTGACCCATCAGATTTCGGGTTCCCATTATCTGGGTGAGGCGACCCGCGAACGCCTGCCAGGATTTTTGACAGGCCTGATGGGTTGGGTGCCTGAAGAGACAGAAATTAGCTGGTTCCTGTCTGACTCGGAAGCCACCACGGACATTCCGAACCAGCTGCAGGTTTCGTCGCAAACAACAACGGACCCGGTGACCGGCGCAGTACTCAGTGAGGCCGTTACCCTGTCCTCGCAGGCAGCGGATTTTCGTTTTACAGATCTGGATGACGAAGTAGAGAACTATGGTTGGGCCGCGACCGTTCCCGTGGAGACGGCAAGAAACTATTTCGAGTTTAATGGCGGCTGGCAAACAGCCCGTAAAGCTCGCACC
>JBPCYD010000143.1:0-6278 GCA_051007895.1 Woeseiaceae bacterium | reverse complement strand
CCCTAAAACCGTGACCAATGAGGTGATCAATTATCCGTCCGCTGCTCCCGCAACCTATGTCGATTGCATCTCGTCGCTCTTTGACGAAACGTATAGCCTTTTCGTGCTGTTCAATTCCATTGGTCCGATCAAAATCACCGCCGTTCCACCGGTCGGCGATCTGGTCATAGCTCTTTGCGATTTGGTCTGGAGTCATGCGAGTTGTCATGTATCAACCGGCTAAAAGGCATCAGGATTATCTAAGCCTATTCACCGCGGCGCCAGTTACATTCCGGACACTCCACTGTAATTTGCAGATCGCAGCTTCTGAGATTGGCCGGGAAGGCTATTCACGTCACCAACAACCTGGCAATCAGGCCGGAAAACAAGCATGTTTCTGCCAAACGTTGAATGATTCCTCGGAACTGACTCTCGAAGGATAGAAGGACGGCGCAGGCACCTATTAGCAATCCGATAGCACGAAAAACGGGCCCGGCGGTTTCAGAAATCCAGAGCAATGAAAGGGCGCCGCCGACGTATTGAATCCCTCCGCCCAGATTGTGCACCGCTTGCCGAAACGAGCCGAGCATCGGCGAACCCGGATCGCAGGGAAAGATCGCGCTTGTCACGTATCCAGTCGCTATAGAAATCGCCAGGAGCGCAACTGGGTTGTCAGAGGAGTGTTGTTGCCATGCAACCACCGCCAAAACTGCGCCTACTGGTAAGAACACACCGACAGATACCAGCCACGCGTGTTTGGATCCGTATTCCGCCAGTTCGCTGATCGTCTGCTTCACATGGCTATAGCCGGGCTTGCGACGTGCTGCCCAGACAATGGCACTAAGAAGGTATGCAGATGCAGTTGATGCAAGTACTACTGATACAACGTTCATAAGGATTTCGGGATTCTTGACTGGTTGCGCCAACGGCGGTATTAGCCTATCGGCAGGCGTTCTTTTTGATAGTACCCGAATGCCTGTATTCGTAAAGTAAGCAGATGTTTTTCGAGCAGGCGAACAGCCTGTTGCGACAATAACTTCCGAAAGGCATGGACCTGTCGAGTATCCACCAGAACAATCTCAACGCCATTGCGCGACGACTTAACGAACAACCAGAGAAACGTTACACTTTAGAACACCGGCCGAGAGATTTAGTCAATGTGTTGCGTCGACCAGTTGATACTGCATTCGATATCGGACGCTTAGATTGTTCGAAAACCACTCTTTTCGATTTCCGATTCGACCACCAGAGGACGTTGAACTTCCGTCCTCGATCGTTGCGGCCGATCAGAAATAACTAAGCCAGGGCTGGTTGCGTTTTTCGCGATGCTTGTGTGCGGCGAACGCCTGCGCCAGGGGATACATAGCCAGAACCAACGCGATCGCACCAATCCAGATCCACCAAACATTGCCGAAGCCGAAACGATCACCATGCGTCGGGCCGAATATTGCGATCAAAACCCAGTACGCTGCCAACAGCATGTATAAGTGCACTATATAGGTGAACATTGGCACTGAGCCGAAGACTTCGACCGCATTGAGCAACTTGCCCGGTTTCTGTCTCGACTCGAACCAAGCCAGCAGCAGGAAGCCAGTGCCCAAAGTGATCAAAATATAGTCAAGAGAAGGTGGGTATTTCGTGAAATTGAGGAATGACATTATCGTATCAATCACTGTCTCCTGCGCGGACCAAGGCAGCGACTCCCCATAAATGTTGAAGCCGCGAAGTATCAGCAACATTGCAAGGCATAACGCGCCGAGGCCAATCAGGACTTTTCGTCTTGTCAGCACTTCGACCGATTGTCCATACAGTGGTCCAGCGAAATAGCCCAGAAGAATCACGCCGAACCAAGGAAGCGACGGGTACGACAGACTGATAGTCAACCCGCCCACCTGACCAAGTTCGTTCGGGTCATGGAGAATTGTCCAAAGCACGTAGCCGAATTCGTCGGGTGCGAATTCGATCGGACCTAGTAAGTTGTGCCCGAACACGATTAGGAAGCCGAGTGCACCTAGCAACCAGTGGTTCATCCTGCAGACCAACGAAAGCCCAATCATGCATATTCCGATTGCCCATAGCACCTGCAGAAACAGGAATGAAGGAAAGCTGTCGGCCCATACCAGGTAGTAGAGCACCACCTCGATCAGAATAATCACAAGGCCACGCTTGAACAGGAATGTTGTTGGCGCTCGATATGCGCCTTCGGCAGGATGAGCGTATAGCCATGCCGAGAGCCCAGCTAGAAAGATGAATACCGGCGCACAGAGGTGCGTCAGGTATCGGGTGAAATAGAGATCTGGTTCGATAAAATCGAATATCGGGTCACCTGTTCGCACGTGCATGTAGAACCTTTCGCGCACGTGATCTAGCATCATTAGCAGGATAACCAGGCCGCGCATAATGTCGATCGACGCGATTCGCAACCGGGCAGCGGAGCTGCTTTCATTGTTCAATGTTGGGCACTCAAATATTTGATTGCGAATGGCTGCAAAGAGTCAATAGCGGACCCTTTCACCGATATTAACCCAACGGCTGCTATTGGGGGTGAACCGGAAGTTTCAAACTGGTTAATTACTTGAAGTCATCAAGGATATCCGAGAATGTCTGCTTGTCTCGATGCTGGACGCTCAAATTGCTCGAAAACCACTTACTCGGACTTCTGTTTTCGGCCAGATGGAGGCCGTTGTTGTGCCCGTCACATTCGCATTTCAGTACAGCTCGAAATCCAATGCGACTGAATCAATCACCAACTGAATGGTCAGACGTTAGTGCTTGTCAGTTTTCCGTCGGATATCCAAAGTACTTTGCCGGTAGCCAAGTCGCTAGGCGCATCGCGTTCATCAATGGTTAGCGAGACGAACTTCCCCTCAGCAATTCCAATCCGGTCAAATGTTTTGGCATCCGTCACAAAGTCCAGGTCGCCGAACTCGTCCAACCAGACAGAATCATGACCCTCCGCGGTTCCATGATGGTGCGCATAGGATACGGTGCCCTCTATCGTGGCTGGAAGCGGCCCGATCTTTTCTCTATTGGATTCTTTGTTTTCGCGTTCTTCTTTCTCGGTCTGAGAGCTATTAATGGCTGCTGCAAACTGGACGGGCCATAGGAACAAAGACGCCACCAGTACTCCAGGAAGTCCTTCTTGGACGTCCACGCTTTTCATGTAAATGTATTGAACTGCCATATTCGTGAGTGCCAGGCCGAACCATATGCCCGCCACGAAACGAGCCGTCGCGAAGAAGAATGCGACGAGGAATACTGGGTAGAGAAGAATAAACATCGGAAAGCCCCAGCCGTGAGTTGGGCTCCGATACAATTTCACGGTTGCGAGGCCCAGGTAAGCAATAAGCGCAATTATGAATATCGTATTGTTCATGTTTTTTCACCCATCGTAACCCCGTTAACTCAGGTCGTCCCTGGCCAACGAAATGTCTCTTCAAACAATGGTGTCGAACCGATTAATCATCGGACCTGCCTCTGTATACCGAAGGTGACAACGTACAGATTAAATCGGTTCGACCCCTTATTCTAAACAGAGTCACTCATTGAGGTGATTGCGAGCATTCTCGATATCGCATGGCTCGCTAAAAAACGGAACGTCAGGCCGATACACGAATTCCATTTGGCCCGATACGGGTTCCGCCAGGTATTCTGGATCGTCGAGCCAATACGTATATTGCAGGCTTGTCTTATCTGGGCGCAACTCGAATCGTTCGATGAGGTGTTTCTGTTTGCCGGACGGCAATCCCATAAGCGCAAGTCCGCGGCGATGGTTGGTGAAATGGGTCGTATCGACGACAAGCACATCCTCTTCCCAGCGCCCAATCGAATGACCGTGATCTGAATAGTCGGCGCCTTCGTGTGACTGAATCGTCATGTGAATTTCGCGATTCATGCCTATTTCATCGAGAATCGTGGAAGTTTGATCGCCAATGTCAATTTTTTTACCCGCAGGAAATATCATCACGTAGGGGATCGGCTCAGGAATGCACTTTGCGCCTGGGTCCATGGAACTATCGTAACTCTCCATTGCTGCCATACCTTTATCTGTTAACTGCCATTTAGCGCGCGCTCCGAAGAATTCCGATGCGACGACAGGGTCCCATCGCGTTGCCCACCTTCCCGAAAGATTCTCTGCAAAAAGGGGTGTGGGTTGGTCTACCGGAGGCAATCCGTGACGATTTCTAAGATTGGGCATATTGAGGACTGAGCCATCTGTCTTGACGATCGAATGCCCTAAAAGTATTTTTTTATTTTTGTTTCGTGCCGGGCTGCCCGATGCAACAACCTGGTCACCGGGTTTGAGGGAATCCGGGGTCCAGCCCGCACTTCTGAGCCCACCCGGTGCCAATCCTTCGATTGCCCAACGGACAGTTTCGCCGGTATTCCCGCTGACATCGATTTCCACGATGACGTGGGGATTAGCCCACCTGATTTTCGCCACGGTGCCATGCAGATTCAGATCGCGCCCATCATCATAGATTGCGCCGCTATGGTGCGCTGTGGCAGGACATGCCGCCAGGATAAGAGACATGTACCAGGCAAATTTCCTGACCGCGTAAGTCGATTTCGAAAGCATAGAGCGCTACCCCTGATTTCTAGAACAAATACGCCGTAACGGTACGGCGAAGTTCCGCTTTAGATCGATATTACCGCAACGGTCGCGTGCGGAGGCAAAGCGTGGGTTCAGACTGGCGGAATTACGTGAAATATCGAGTCCGTTTTCAGCGGGAGGCGGACATTGATGTCCTAATACACGTCCGAATCCATTGCCGAATAAATCGCGCCATCAAAACCTGCAGAAACAATCTCGTTCACGAGACCCAAGGCGTCGTATTCTTCCCCGCTATTGTAGTTTTGTTCATGGGAAAGGACGATTGTTTTCACATTGCCTTCTTTGGCGATTCTTGCCAAGACTGCCGGGGAAAAGTGATAACGGAAAATTTCCTTCTTTTTTTCTTCAACCGTGTTCCCACCCCATGGCGCATATTGAATATTCTTTTCGGTCACTGCCTCGGCCACCAGGATGTCCGCATCCATCGCGGCGTCCACAATATTTTCGTGATACGGACCGCCGTCACCTGTAAAAACAATGACCCTGTCGTTGGTCGTGAACCGGTATGCAAATGTATCCTCAAGCGGGCCATGAATGGTTCTGAATGCTTCTACCGTCACATTGTCATCTTCATACACAATGCCTGATTCTTCGAAATCAATTTCATGTCCTGTCGCTCTGGCGCCCTCCGGGTCATAGCCGTCAGACAACTCTGCCGCGATGTCGATTTTCCATGCAGATACAATGTGGCTAACCATCTCCTGAATGCCGGTCGGGCCATAAATCTCTTTAGATGTCGGAATATTCAATTTGAATGGATTCAGGAGCAACGACGGAATTCCAACCGTGTGGTCTTCGTGCAAGTGAGTTACAAACAGGTACTTGAGTTTATCCGGTGAGAGTCCCCGAGTAAATTCATCTCCATTTACCAAAGCAGCCCGGGATATTGATCGCCAAATCCCTTCTCCCGCATCAACCAGGTAGGGAAATCCATTTACGATCACAGCATATCCCGGACCGGCCCGATACGGGTTCGGAAGTGGCATTCCGGTTCCCAGCACCACCAATTTTGTGCTCGTGTCGTCGGGGCTAAGGTTCTGCGGGTTGCGGTGAACATTTGTAGGCCACGAATCGGGAAGCGTAAGAGGGGTAATTATTCCCGGCTTTGTAAATGGATCATTGTTGTACCTGCTTTGTCCTTGAGCTTCTGCATGCATAAACGCGAATGCCACTCCGCAGGTCACCAATACCATCCAATTCTTTACTGTCATAGAAATCAATCCGTTTATGAACGTCAAACCCAGGCGACGCAGAGACAAATGTCGAGCCATGCCGAGGCGAATTATGCCAGCAATCTTGCATTTTCGAGTGGCCGGTTTGGTTCATAAGCGGACTAATTCAGTCATTTTTACCCAGTGACTGCTTTAGTGGGCAAAGCGGACAGAATTTCGCCCTTTTTTGAGTGATTTTCGTGGTCTGCTTTCGGCCAGACGCAGACGCCACATCAAATGTGCTTCGAATTATTTGGGCCAAACGCAACAAGAGCCTCATCCACGCTCCGAGACAGGTTTTAGATGGGCTCTGAAAGAAAGATCAAGATCATCAAGTTCCCGCTATTCTGTATATCTCCTGGCTATTTCCGGATCACAATCGAAATCCTGAAGTTCTTGATCCGGTGCGTAAACCAAGGGCAATTCAAGACTCATAGGTTCGGCCTGGTACTCGGGATCCTCGACCAAAACAT
>JBPCYD010000142.1:0-5419 GCA_051007895.1 Woeseiaceae bacterium | reverse complement strand
TCAGGTCCGTCTTCTCGTTAAAAGGGCTTGAGTTTTTGAAAAGGTAATCGTCAACAACCTGGTTGGGTGCGATTCGATGCGACAGCGAGCCGCTGGCGAGAAAAGCAACCTTCTTGTCGGACGCTTCGATCGCGCTCCTGACAGCTTCACCCATCAGTTTCGATTCCTCGAGCGCCGCATCGTAGATCCAGGCGGCGATCGATATGATCTTTATCTGCGGATCGGTATTCATAAAGCGTAAAGGCACCAGCGTGCCATATTGGAGGCCAAGCGACGGGACGTCTGTGTGGCATCGTGTAAACGTGCCCCGCCTGGTTGCTTCCTCCGCTATCGCGTTGCCCAGTGTAGCGTCGCCAACGTAGCGATATTCCAGATTCCGAATAAAGTGAGGAAATTCCGTGCTCGTATAGATGCCGGAGCAATCTGTATTGGCATTGATGTGATAGCCGGCATTGACCAGCCAGTGCGTATCCGCAATCACTACGGTGTCCACGCCAAGAGTCGTTAATCGATCACCGATTTTCGCCAGGCCGTCGATGGCGGCTGTGCGGCATCCCTTATTCGGTCCATCCTGCTCGGATATAAACATGGACGGCACATGCGTTATTTTGGCTGCGAGTACGAGTTCACCCATGGTCGGATCCGACGCTATTGATACCTAAAGTATTGGTGGCCGCTGCATATTCGTCTATCAGTATCTTCAACGATAACGGGCGCCAGAGATCGCTATACGAGACATCGGGGCCGATATTCGGACCGGTGGTGGCCGATAACCCGGCAGTTTTGCTATCTTTCATTGACCGTTTCTGCGGAATTCCAAGAGACCTAAGTCGATGACCAAAAAATCTGATCAAGAACAACCCGGAATCAGTCGCCGGGCATTCCTCGGCACGGGCGCGGCAGCCGGCGCCGCATCAATCTTGCCGAAAGGAGCAGGGAGTGCTCCGCAGTCGGCTCCAGCAAACAGCGTTCCCGTTTCTCTTCCCCCGACTCCTGCACAGATGGCGCGTGAGGTCGGTGACGCACGGCCACCGACCACTTTTCGGGCGGCACAACGGCCCGGCTCGGACCTGATCGTACAGGTCTTGAGGGATCTTGAGATCGAATACGTTGCGTCGAATCCCGGTTCGAGTTTCGAAGGTCTGCAGGAATCTATAATCAATTACGGCGAAATACCCAACGTGATGCCTGAGTTTATCTCGGCGATGCACGAAGAGTCGGCCGTGGACATGGCGCACGGCTACGGTAAATCGGAGGGCAAACCTATATGCGCCCTGGTACAGGGCACCATCGGTTTACAGCATAGCGCTATGGCGATTTACCAGGCCTATCACGGCCGGGCGCCGATGGTCATTCTCGTTGGTCGCGACGATAAACACTTTCTGCAGGCGCACACCGCCGATGACGTTGCCGGCATCGTCCGGCCGTTTACGAAGTGGGACGCGCACCCAACGACGCTCGAAGAAGCGCTGCCTGCCATTCACGAAGCGTACCGACAGGCCATCACCCCGCCCTGTGCGCCTACGGTTGTGATACTTGATACCGAGGTACAAAAGGAGGAAGCGGGAGACCTGCAGGTGCCTGCCTACACGCCGCCGGTGATTCCAACGATTACCGAAAGCCAGGCAGACGAGATCGCCAGCGGCCTGCTGAATGCGAAGAATCCGCGCCTGTCCGTTGGTCGCTTCAGAACGCCAGAGGGCATTCGCCTCTCTGTCGAGCTTGCTGAGCTGGTTGGCGCCTCTGTGCAAACCCGATCGCACCAGGGCCCGATGAGTTTCCCGCAAAGACATCCGCTCGTGGGCCCCGGCGCCGACACCGAGTACGACTATGTCCTTGGCCTCGAAGCCAGCGGTGCGCAGGCGTCGCTAAACGGACCCCACCTGCGAACGCTGACGGAACGCGACCTGACCAGCATTAACTTCGGCGGCATTCGGCCACCGGTGCGTCCGCGGCAGGATGTAAGTGGCGAAATGGACCTGATGGCCGACGCTGAAGCGAGTTTGCCATTACTTGTTTCCGCTGCACGCCGGCGGGCAAATGGCCGGGCTCAAAAGGCGGTTCAGCGGCGTGCGGCACGGCATACAAAAGTTAATCACGAGGCACGCATAGACGCGCTCAAAGTAGCGCTTGAGAAGAAACGCGAGGGCTGGGATGCAAGTCCCGTCAGCACTGCCCGGATTTACGCGGAGCTTTGGCCGCTGATCAAGGACCTGGACTGGTGCATTGGGGGGCCGACCCGGTTTTCCAGCATGCATCATATGGACCTGTGGGATCACGACAAGCCCTACAGTTATCTCGGCGGTCATCCCGCGGCAGCGCTGGGCTATGGTCTTGGTGCCGCGACCGGTGCGGCGCTTGCGGCAAGAGACCGGGACAGGATTGTGATCAATGTGCAGACTGACGGCGATTTCAACTACACGCCCGGCGCGCTGTGGACGGCTGCCCACCACAATCTGCCGATGCTGACGATTATGCACAACAACCGGGCGTGGCACATGGAGCTCATGTACGTGCAATACATGGCGGGTGTACGTGGTCGTGGTACCGACCGGGCCCACATCGGCACGACGCTGCGAGACCCGTACATTGATTACGCCAAACTGGCGCAAGGTTATGGTGTGAAAGCGGAGGGTCCGATTTCCGATCCAACCCAGCTTGCCGCGGCCTTCGCGCGCGGCGTGGACGCGGTCCGGAATGGCGAGCCGTATCTGATCGACGTCATCACACAACCGCGCTAGAGGCTGCAATGACAAAGCACGTAAGAAAATCCGCCGCGGTCCTGGTCTGCTACGCGATGGCACTAACGACGGCCGGTGCACAGGTTGAATTCGGGCCGGTTACGGGAAATGCAGAGGATGGCAAGCAGCTCTATTACGACTATGGCTGCTACGGGTGTCACGGATTCGACGGTATCGGCCGCAAAAACCTTGCTAACGACGTGAGTGGCATCATGTTCAGCGAAGAGGTATTCCTTGCCTACCTGCGAGCCCGGTCTGAACTGAATCCGCTTTTTCCGACGCAGAATATGCCCAATTACCCGGCCGATAGTCTTCCCGATGACAGTGCAATAGATATTTACGCTTTCATCCGGACGTTTAAGGATGACCCGCCCGAAGTCGAAGACATCCCCGCCCTGCAGGCCATCCTGGACGCCGCAGAACAAGGTCAATAATCTCCACGGCGACGGCCATAGTCGAATGTCGGTCGACTTTTGACTATCGATCATGGAACCATCGACTACGCGGGAAATTTCAGCCAACATCGCAGTCCTGTAATCAGCCGGAACACGGGTATGACACCAATATGAACAAGAGGGAATTCCTGAAACTTTCCGGTGCAATCGGCGTCGCCAGCGCGGCCGGACAGACGGCTTTGGCACAGGGTACCGACGACCTGAGCGACATTACGGCAGACGCAAAGCCAATTACGGTTACGGAGCGACTCGCACGGGTGGCCAAGGCGCAGAAACTGATGCGCGCATCCGGAATTGATGCCCTGCTGCTGGAGGCCGGTTCCGCACTGATCTATTTCACGGGGGTAAGGTGGTGGCGATCGGAGCGGTTTACCGGCGCAGTCATTCCGGCCGAGGGCGACATTGCATTCGTCACGCCGTATTTCGAAGAACCGTCGGTCAGGGAAAGCATGACATTCGGTGAAGACCTGCGCGTCTGGCACGAGCATGAAA
Organism: Woeseiaceae bacterium; assembly: GCA_051007895.1. GTDB lineage: Bacteria > Pseudomonadota > Gammaproteobacteria > Steroidobacterales > Woeseiaceae > SZUA-117. Next base: position 1,731 of record JBPCYD010000142.1, on the reverse strand, counting down.
ATCCGTTCGATCTCGTCGCCGGAATACTCGCGGATCGCGGCTTGAAGAACGGCACCATCGGGGTCGAAGAAACGGTGCGTCACTTTATCGTCGACGGCGTGCAGAAGTCGGCTCCGTCATTCAAAATAGAAAGCGGCAAAGACGTCGCGCGCGGCTGCCGGATGTACAAATCCGCTCCCGAGATCGCGTTGATGCAAAAGGCCAATGACGTGACGATCGCCGCGTATCGACACGTATACGAAAATGTCGATATGACGATGCGGCCGTCAGATATTTCGGCGCTGATGAACGAGGCAACGCGCAAACTCGGTGGCCAGCCGCAGTTCGCGAGTGTTCTTCTGAATGAGGCCAGCGCCTATCCACACGGTACGGATCAACCGCAGATGCCAAAACAGGGCGGAATCATTCTTATGGACTGTGGTTGCGCTGTGCACGACTACGAGTCGGATATTTCCCGGACCTGGGTGTTCGGTGAACCGTCTAAGAAGCAGCAGGACGTCTGGAACACGGTCAAACGAGGCCAGGAGCTGGCGATGGAGACCGCAACAATCGGTGCACCGGCCGGTAAAGTCGATGACGTAGTGAGGCAGTTCTATGCCAGTAAGGGCTATGGGCCTGACTACCAGACTCCCGGCCTGTCGCACAGGCTGGGCCATGGTATCGGTATGGACGGACACGAGCCGGTCAATTTCGTGCGCGGCGAAACGACGCCATTGCAACCCGGCATGTGTTTTTCCAATGAGCCTGGAATTTATATTTTCGACGAGTTCGGTGTGCGGCTGGAAGACTGCCTGTATATGACGCCCGATGGTGCGAAACTCTTTACGCCATTATCTCCGTCAATCGACCGTCCGTTCGGTTAGACAAACAGCGATTACAAATACTGGAATTTAGATATGAGTCTCGTTAGCACTGAGCGGCAGGGTGACATTGTCGTCATCACAATCAATAACCCGCCCGTGAATGCACTGTCGCATGGCGTTCGTGACGGCCTGCTTACGCAGATTGTTGCGGCAGATGAAGACGAAGCCTGCAAAGCAATTGTCCTGCGTTGCGACGGCCGAACATTCATTGCTGGAGCCGACATCAAGGAGTTCGGTAAACCGCCCCAGGAACCATCGCTTCCCGATGTTGTTGCTCGCATCGAGAATTGCAGCAAACCGGTCGTAGCGGCGCTGCACGGTACCGCATTGGGCGGCGGGCTCGAAGTTGCTCTTGGCTGCCACTATCGAATCGCGGCGACGTCTGCTGCCGTCGGGCTGCCGGAAGTCAACCTGGGTTTGCTACCTGGCGCTTCCGGTACGCAGCGATTGCCGCGCCTGATTGGTGCCGAAAAGGCGCTCGATATCATGCTGTCCGGCAAGCCAATTGATGCGTCGAGCGCGCTCGCAGTTGGCGCAATCGACCGGGTATCGAACGCGCCTGACCTCGATGCCAACGCGCTGGCCTTCGCACGCGATGTCATCACTGATGGCCCGCGAAGAATCAGTGCGATGTCGGTTGCCGATGTGCGGTCTGATTTTTTCGCGGCGACCCGCAAAAAACTGGCCGACAAATTGCGCGGCCAGGTGTCTCCCGGTCGCATCATCGACTGTGTGGAAGTCGCCACGCAAACGAGTTTTGCAGAAGGACTTAAGAAGGAACGAGAGTATTTCATGCAGTGCCTGGAGTCGCCGCAGTCGGCAGGTTTGCGGCACGCCTTTTTCGCCGAACGCGAGGTGAGCAAAGTTC
>JBPCYD010000141.1:0-5576 GCA_051007895.1 Woeseiaceae bacterium | reverse complement strand
TCTTTATGGCGTCGTATTGCGCGAGGATGCGACGATTGCCATCCGGACCTTTCGAAATATCATCAGTATCGTAGTAACCCGTGTCGACAACCGCAACGGTTACACCAGAACCGAGAATTCCCTTATGTTGGATTTCGTTAGCGTTAACCAGTGTTGGATAGAATGTTCTTGGCCCGGTTCCCGGAACGATATATCTCAACGAATTTTCATAGACTGGCGACGCCGGAGTTATTCCCGGCGATACGCTTAAGCTTGCATCAGCAACGCCAGCCCGTCGGTCTTTCTGAATTTTCAAACGGCTGTCTTTTGACAACACGCCTAGTTGTTCCGAAGACAGCGTTGCTCCGACCGAGTTAATTATCCCAAGCTCGTGAGTCACCTCACCACCTACGGCGTGAACCGCATCTATTGCGATTTCCAGTGATGGCGCCTGCACGATATAGCTCGCTGCGTCAGCTTCAGGTGCCGCCTGACCTGCGGCAACGCCCACTGTGCTAATCATAAGAGCAATTAAGGCAATTATTGTTTTGCGAAACATGTCGGTCTTCCTGCTGTGTCAATGCTGAACACATTTCAACAGAGGAGGGTCTTTTAGGGATGTGCGGGACAGAATCGCGGGCACCGCCCGTTTGTGACGAAAATCACATAACGCCTGTGTTAAATAAGGGGGACATTCTTCTCTAGCTGGTCACATCTCGATGTGACCCGATGAATGATTAAAGCAGAATATTTCTGCTTCTTAACAAGCTGTTTTTATTGAGATTTTTTGACGGACAGTGTGAAGATCGATGACCGACGCCTCCTCCGCTACCTCACGACAGGCGACCAGGAAATCTGGCACATCGTCTGCCGGTAGCGGCTCTGTGTAGAGGAATCCCTGCACGGCATCGCATCCCCTTTCCTTAAGAAACTGAACCTGCATTTCACTCTCGACGCCTTCAGCGATTACACCGATTCCTAATTCACGCGACATAGCGATCATTGCCGCACAAATTGACTGTTTCTCACCTGGTTCTCTTACGCCATCAATAAACGCGCGATCAATCTTGATTGCCTTAATCGGCAAGCTGGTCAGATGTGCAATCGACGAATGGCCCTGGCCAAAATCGTCGAGGACAATGCCGACACCAATTCCGCTAAGCTCTGTGAGAATGGCTTCGGCCTGCCTGTTACGCATTAACATGCCTTCGGTCAATTCCAACTCAAGCATTTCCGGTAGCAAGCCGGTATCTTCCAATGTCTCTCGAATAATGTCTGCCAGATCGCTCCGGGTGAACTCCTGCTGCGAAAGGTTGATTGAGACCGCAGGCAGATCCGGACTTTTCTTGTGCCATGACACCGTTTGTTCACAGGCAGTTTTAATGACCCACTCGCCAATTGGAAAAATCAACCCGGTTGCCTCGGCCAGCGGAATGACTTCTGACAGCGGCACGCTGCCTCGCAGCGGATGCATCCAGCGGAGCAAGGCTTCGAGACCGGCAACACGGCCTGTGCGCAGATCAATTCGCGGCAGATAATGAAGCTCCAGCTGCCCTTTATCGATGGCCCATCGAAGCTCGTTTTTTACGTCGAGGCGTTTACGCGCCCGATATTTCATCGTCGTCGAGTAGAATTCACGACCGTCGACGCTCATTACTTTTGCTTCATCCAGCGCAACGCGCGCATTCTTAAGCAACTGATCGGCATTGTCCCCGTCCAGGGGAAATTGCGAGATACCAATGCTGGGCGAAATTTTCAGTTCGTGCCCTTCGATGTTCACAGGCTCCTCGAAGGCATCCTGAACGCGGGTGGCTACCGTCTTCACATCGTCGCGAGACTCGATATCCGCTAGCACAAGCACGAATTCGTCTCCGCTGATTCGAGTCAGGCTCGAGCTTTCGGTGTCGTCAATTCGTGCCAATTGATCGGAACTGCGCAGGCAGCGTTCGATACGCTTAGCCGTCACCTGCAGTACCTGGTCGCCAACCGCGCGGCCCATCGTCTCATTTATACGCGTGAATCGATCGATATCGATGCATAGCACTGCAATGCCACGTTCGCGTAATTGCGCATCTGATATGAGTGAATCAAAATCAACCCTGAAGACTTCACGCGCAGTGAGCCCCGTCAGCGTGTCGGATTGATTGCGTCCGCCTCTCGTGGCATGGGCACTTTCCCCATCACCAAGATTACGAATAATCATAAGAACCTTATCGCGCCCCTGGACCAGGAGCCGAATTTCGTAGTTGCAGCGCGTCTCGAACTTGGTCAATTCGATCTGTAGATCGCGCCCATCGCGAGATTTCAACGCGCGTTTAATATTCTGCAAAACCTGGGTCGACACTTTATTGGGCCATATATCGGCAATCATTTGTCCTTCAATTGCCTCCGGCGTAAGCACGGGATCGTCGTTGCCGCCGCCCATGTATTGACGTAGTAGCCCATCGCTGCCGACAATGAAAAATGCATCCGGCATCGTCGTAAAGAGCTGTGCCTGGGGCGTTCTGAGTGTCCTGATGCCACTTATTGTCCGTCCGGAATTTCCAAGTGACTGTATATGCCTTAGAAAATCATTCTCATCCAAGGGTTTCGTAAACACTGTGGTGACCTGGGCGTCGTAGGCGCTGTCCCGGAATGCCTGCCCGCCTTCGTCAGTCAGCAAGATCAGTGGAATGTAGCTGCATTCGGGCATTTCCCGAACTTTCCTGCAAAAATCCAGGGGTTCTTTTGGTGCGACCGCAGAATCCACAAGAATTACTGCGGGAGGAGATTCCCCGAATGTCGCACAGGGCTGATCGACTTCCCAAATGAGTATTTCGTAGCCTTCGGACTTGAAAGCGTTGGCCGCAACCTCAACGGCGCTTGCTTCACTACATATAAGGACGGCCTGACCGGCCCCGTCTGATCTTTCTGTCTGCGACATTGCGGCGATTTGTTCCAGCAGGGTTATTCTTATCTATCGGCCGAACAACGCGCATCTTTAGCCGACAGGCGGATTTCAGAAGGCGCGCCCCTGATCAATAAAATTGGGACATTCCTGATTTAGCGTACTAGTACGCTAAATCAGGAATGTCCCAATTTTTCGAATGCCGATTTGGTTGTAAGGAATTGCACGATCTCTACCATTGCCTCGGTATCAAAACGGCAGTAGCGCAATAGTTGGTCCTCGAGCTCCGCTTTTCTCACCGCACCGGTCTCAGCCGCGATTGCCTCAATAAAGCCATCCGCAGCGCCGGTGCCCTCGTTGATGCCCTCCAGGTCCGCATAGTTCATGTGCGGCGCGATACACGGCAGCACCGCCTTAATCGACCACGAACCCAGCATTTTCGGGTGGTAATAGTTGTCTTTCACGACCGGATACAGGTCAAACAGACGATCAATGATTTTGTGCAGCGGATTTGCAAGGTCCGGAAACAGTTCGATCAAACTCCGGATCACGCGTTCTTCGTAGTTGGTATACATCAGTACCGGCCCCGAATCGTCGAGACATTCAATCAGCCCCTCCGCCAGGTCCCGCATCGGCGACTTGCCCGACAGGTCCAGGAATTCCTCATGTCTCAGGCTATGAAGACCTTCGTCTTGGGCCCCGTCGTCAATATGACATGACCATTGCACCGGCAGCGTCGCGTACGGTCGCGTGCCCCGCCAGATCGGCACTGCGGGTGCTATCGTTTCAAAATCGAGAAAGTAGCGCGGGTATTCGAGTGACTCCAGAGTCTGTCGACCACCCTCCAGCATTTCAGGTGCACCGCCGGAAGTGATGCGATGAATGCGTTGCTGCGTTTCCGCTGTGATCATGTCAATACTCACGTCGCGTATATCGCGGTGACCGAGGGCCACATAGTTGGCGAGTTTCGCTTTGCTGCCGCCGAGCCCGGCAATCGGGAACTCCGTATCATTCGGCCAGCAATGTGACTGAAACTGACACTCGTAGGGTTTGGTGCACTGAGACCCGACGTTGATATCCGGCATTGGACCACTAACCGCATCCCGTGCCTCGACGACCAGGTCAACGACGGCCTGCTTTAGTCCCACAACCTTGTCCGTTAGGTCTACTTCGGTGAATAGCCCGGTATAGTCTCCGTCGCCCTGATACACAAACTGGTTGTTGATGTGAGCGAGCGAAATCGATTCGACCTGCAGTCCCGATTGCTGCATGACCCAATTCTGAATCGCACAATCGAGTACGTGATAGTCCTTGACCGAGGTGGATGCCTTTACCTCAATGACGCGCCAGCTGTCACCTGTTGGAATGAGCACGTCCGCACGCACTAGTACATTTTCGTGCCTAAACGTTGCCTCGAAAATCGGAAACTTCGGATTGGACTCGAGGATCGCTTGCGTCTCCTGAATCATGAATCCGGTTTTGCGATCGAAGGGAATTTCCACGGACTCGGCTGTGCCATAGATATCTTGTGCAATGGCGCCCACCCGATGGCCCGTAGCAAACATCGACTCCGTTTTTGCCGTTACCTCGCCAAGTTCGGGGCGGTGCTTTTCAAGATGCAGTTTTTTCGGGCACTGCCAGGCTGATATCAGTCTGGACTTCGAGAGATAAGGTCTTCGCACGGCCATGGGGCGATAGTACACGCGGTCGACGACTTTTGATCCAAGGGACTGTCTCGGTCAGCGCCGGTGAGAAGGGGACAGTCCCTGCGGGACAGTCCCGGCCCGTGCTTGAAAGGGACTGTCCCGGTTCGTGCCTGGAAGGGACTGTCCCTGTGCAACGCCGATTTGGTGCGTTGCTATTTATTCTTGTAAACGACGCCGCCTTTCATCACGAAATCGACATCTTCGAGCTCACTGATATCATCCAACGGATTGCCGTCGACAGCGATAATGTCGGCATACATACCCGGCGCAATTTCCCCGACACGATCCTCCCAACCCAGAAGTTCGGCCGTTAGCGTCGTCGCCGACTGGATCGCCTGCGTTGGCGTCATACCAAAACGCACAGCGCGCGCAAATTGCTTGCCATTGTCACCGTGTGGATAAACGCCCGAATCCGTCGCGAAGACAACCTTTGCACCCATCTCGACGGCGAGCGTAAAGCTTTGCCGCTGACGCGTGCCAACCTGGCGTTCCTTATTGATGTTCTCCTCCGGCACGCCATTCGCCGCGCCCATTTCAAGCGTGTATTCGGTGTTGTAAATATCGATTGCAAAATAGGTGCCGCGATCAATGCCCATCTGGATAGCTTCCCTATCAAGAAAGCTTGCGTGTTCGATCGAGTCGACGCCGGCGACAATTGCGCGTTTGATGCCTTCATTGCCGTGCGCATGTGCGGCCACCTTGCGGTCGTGCGTGTGTGACTCATCCACAATGGCTTCCATTTCCGCCAACGTGTACTGTGTCATGCCGACTTTCGTGCCCTTCGAAAAGACTCCACCCGTTGCGCAGAATTTAGTGAGATCGGCGCCGTATTTGACATTCTTGCGCACCTTTTCCCGCACAGCCCAGGGGCCGTCAGCGACGCCATCACTCCGTTCTTCGAACGAAGAATTAAGGCTGTTTCTGTCGCAGTGTCCACCCGTAATGCCCAGGCTGGGACCTGACACCGCCATGCGTGGACCAGGAATTTCGCCTGCGTCGATTGC
>JBPCYD010000140.1:0-9624 GCA_051007895.1 Woeseiaceae bacterium | reverse complement strand
GCAAAAGCGCGAAGCCCGTACGCGACCGCCGGTACTGCCGTTGCCGCCGGCTAACGACATTCTGCCGATGGGTACACTTGACGCAGAAAACCTGGCGAAACCACGAGCGAAGCCCGCGTTCGATCTGACGGGTACGTGGGCCTTCAGGGGTGAACGGTCGGAGCAGGCCAGCTACGGCCAATACGAGTTCAAGCCACATCCGAAATGGACCGAAAAAGGCCAGAAAATCTACGACGAATACCAGAGTTACGCGCAGCGCGGCGAGCGCTATGCTGAACCAACAGCCTTCTGTTATCCGGCCGGCATGCCGCGCCTCATGACCCGCTATGGTTCGCTGATGATGTTGCAGTATCCAACCGCAATTTTCATGCTGTCGCGACTGAACAACGAGTATCGAGTGGTCTATCTCGACGGCCGCGAGCGCCAGCCAGACAACTTGCGTGACCCGAACTGGAACGGTGAATCACTGGGGCACTGGGAAGGCGACACCCTGGTGATCGAAACTGAAGGCTTCACAGATGAGAATCACCTTATTCAGCAGGGCGTCTTTACCGGCGATCAACTCAAGATCACGGAGCGCATATCGATCATCAACGATGGCAATACGATGAAGATGGATTTTACGCTTACCGACCCTGAGCACTGGGTGGGAGAATGGAAACACACGAAGTTCCGTGACCGGATGCTAAGTGGTGACGTTAAAGAAGCGAATTGTCTGGCGGAAGACAATCTTGCGCTTCCTGGCATGGGGAACTAGATAATGATCAAGCGCATTCTGTCATTAACAGTATTAACGATGGCGATGGCGCTGCCGCTAAGCAGTGTCGCTCATCATTCGCACGCGACGCTCGATATGAACGACGTGCGCATCTACAAAGGCGTTGTGAAGAAATACGGCTGGGCGATGCCGCATGTCTACCTGAAAGTCATGGCGCCTGATGCGCAGGGCAATATCGTCGAATACAGCATTGAAATGCAGCATCCGCCGGCAATGGCGCGGGTCGGCTGGAGCAAAACCACGTGGAAGCCGGGCGACCGCATCATATGGGAAGGCCCGCACGACAAGAACCCGAATCGGCATTACACGGGCCTCAATTGGGCAGAAACCGGTGATGGCACCCGGGTTGGTGTTACGCAGGATGGTCCCGAGGAAGTGTCACCGTCCACCGATTTCACCGGCCTGTGGAAACGCGCCGACCCGGGCGGGTTCAAGCCGCACTATACGCCCCCGACGGACTGGCCACTTTCGGCCAAGGGCCAGGCGCAGGTCGATAATTTTCACGAGGATCAGAATCCCATGGTGACCTGCGGCAATCCCGGCCCTCCCAAGGCGATGATTGTTCCGTATCCGGTCGTCTTTACGAGACCAGACCAAGACACCCTTGTTATGGAACGGGAGCTGATGGAAGACCTGCGAACTGTTCATTTCAATCATGATGCGCCGGTCGGTGCGCCATCGAAAATGGGCCATTCGATTGGTTACTTCGAGGGCGACACGCTGGTCGTTGAGACCAGTAATTTCATTGACGATGACTGGGGAATTCACACTGGCATCAGTTCCAGCAAAGAAAAGCAGCTGGTTGAGCGCTTCACAATGTACAACGACGGTCTGAATCTGAAAGCCGAGATTACGGTTACGGATCCGGTGTACCTGAGCAAGCCGCACACGTTCGCACACCACTGGCGGAAATTACCTGACCGGGCGGTAATCCAGGCGCCTTGCACCATGGAAGCAGCGACGCTCTATCTCAATGCCGGTAACGAAAAAGAGTAAAGATCGGAGTTGATGCCTCGCAACGACCGCGGGGCGGTATTTTTAGAGCGACGGCACGATCGGGGTTCTGCGGCATCCCGGTTTCACCAGAAGTACCTGGACATTGCCAATGGCGCGCTCGGTGAACGCGCCCTCGCAGTAGCAGAAATAGTATTGCCACATGCGCAGGAACTGTTCCTCATATCCCATCGGCCATATCTTGTTGAGATTTGCGCCGAATCGCTCGCGCCATTGGCGCAGAGTTTCAGCATAGTGCGCACCGATGTCCTCAAGATGATAGACCCGCATGTTGGTCGACTGTGTGACGGATTCAGCTAATGCGGTAACCGAGGGCAGAAAACCGCCCGGAAAGATATACCGCTGAATAAAGTCGACGGAGTTCAGCGCTGCTTTGTAGCGCTGATCCGCAATCGTTATTGACTGCAGCAGCATCATACCGTTCTTCTTCAGCAGTCTGCTGCACTGCCCGAAGTAGGTATTAAGGTACTTGTGGCCAACCGCTTCGATCATCTCTATAGAGACTATCTTGTCGTAGACCCCGTCAAGATCCCGATAGTCCTCCAGCAGCAGCATCACCCTGTCCTGCAGGCCAGCTTTCTCGACGCGTTCCTGCGCGAATTCGAATTGCTCTCGGGAAATTGTCGTTGTCGTGACGCGGCATCCGTAGTGGGTTGCCGCGTAAACTGCGAACCCACCCCAGCCGGTACCAATTTCGAGGACATGGTCGTCAGGCGAAAGTTCGAGTTTGCGGCAAATTCGATCAAGCTTGGCAATTGACGCTTCTTCCAGTGACATCTCGTCGCGCTCGAACACGGCCGACGAATACATCATCGACTCGTCCAGCCACAGCTTGAAGAATTCGTTTCCGAGATCGTAGTGTGCAGAAATATTCCGACGACTTCCTGATCGGGTATTCCGATTGATCCAGTGTGCCAATTTCAGGATTGGCGCACCTACTCTCGAAACGCCGCTCTCCAGGTTCTCGAGAACATTGCGATTCCTGACCAGTATCCGGACCACCGCGGTCAGGTTGTCGCAGTTCCAGTATCCCAGCATGTATGCTTCTGCCGCACCAAGCGCGCCGCCAAAGGCGACGGACGAAAAAAAACGTGGGTCTGTGACCATGATCGAGGCATTCAGGTCACAATCACTCCCGAAGGACGCCGACATTCCGGCATCAGTGATTGTTAGTCGACCGGACTCTATATGTTGCAGGCGACTGTACAACATCTTTTTCGCAATCTTCTGCGACAAAGAGTTTGTTTTTCCAGGTTCGAATTGCTGCAGCGTATTCACACGCGCACGGCTCATTGTCCTACTCCTACTGAAGGTTTCTTGTTGGGGTGGGTCTGTATTGGGCATCCCTTGACCCACAGCTTTAGTGCTTGCCAGTGAATGCCGAACATTACTTTGAACGTCATGAATGGATACCGGACCAGGACACTGGCGAGTGACCTGGACGTTATGGGCTGACGGATCAGTTTTAAAGACGCGCCGAAGAGCAGCTCATCACCTTTCTGGTTATGAATGCGCACAAGGAGATTCTCTGCTGGCTCGGTTACTACCCAGCTATATGACATGTTCATTCCCATGAAGGGCGAGACGTGCAGGTTCTTCTCCACCCGAAATCGCCGGGATTGCTCGCTGCCAGTATTCTGCTCATCGGGCAACACGTAACAGTGACGTTCTCCCCACGGCGTGTTGCTAACTTCCGCGACAACAGTTTCAAGCCGCTGATCGGCAGCATCAAAACAGTAGTAAAGACTGATGGGATTAAAGCAGTAACCGAAGTAACTCAGGTTGGTGAGCAGCCGAATTGGCCCGGTCGGGCGAGCGCCGGTCTTTTCCTGCACCAGGTTGCGCACAGACGTATGCAATGGCTCGGCCGCGTCGCCGAAGTAGTTCTCGCGCTTGAAACGCGCCAACGCGGGCCCTGAAGTCGACCAGAACCAGCGCCTCTCGAAAACCCCATCAAGCTCCTCCAGGTCGAGGTACATCATGAAAACGCCATACTCGAATGCATGATCGACCGGCGTTTTTCTCCAGTGTTTAACTTGCCCTCTGAAAATGCTGCTGTGCATTTTCGTACCTCGCATCGAAGTGCTGGAGTGCGTTCAGTGCACTGACCACACCATCTTCATGGAATCCGTAGCGCCAATAGGCGCCGCAAAAATACGTGCGTTTCAGCCCGTTTATCTCGGCATGTCTTGCCTGTGCAGCGACGCTTGGTGCCGTAAACACCGGGTGCTCATATGCGATTGATTTGATGACCGAATCCGGTCGAATGAGGTTACGGCTGTTCAGTGTCACGAAATAGTTGTCTGGTACCTGCAATCCCTGCAGCGTGTTCAGGTGATAGGTCAGTGCAACGAGTTCGTTCTTGTCATTCGGAATGTGATAATTCCAGGCACCCCACGCCAGCTTGCGCCGCGGCATTAGCGATTCGTCGGTGTGCAGAATGGCCTCATTGTGCTGGTATGGAATCGACCCGAGCACTTCCCGCTCTTCGTCTGCGGGATTAGCCAGCATCGCGAGCGCCTGGTCACTGTGACAGGCAAGAAACAGGTAGTCGAATTCTTCCGGCTCACATCCCTGCGCGTAAACGACAACTTTTTCGTCGCTGCGATGTACGCGCTCGACAGCACAGCCCAGTCGGATCGTATGCTCGTGGTCGCGGACAAGGCTTTTGACGTATTCCCGTGAACCGCCCTGTATGACCCGCCATGTTGGCCGGTTTTTGATGCTGAGAAGACCATGATTTTCAAAGAAACGGATAAAAAATTTCGCCGGCATTTTGAACATCATTTCCGGCTCAGCTGACCAGATGGCCGCGCCCATCGGAACAAGGTAGTGGTTTATAAACTCGCGCGAGTACTGGCCTGACTGAAGATAGTCGGCCAGGTCTGCCTCGAAATCGCCGTCGGGGATTCGTATGCTGGCCTCGCGATTAAATCTCAGGATATCGCGAACCATTCGATGAAATGATGGGCGAAAAAGATTGCGTCGCTGGGCGAAAAGCGAATTCAGTGACGAACCGTTGTATTCGACCGTGCTGGCCTCAGTCTGCACGCTGAAACTCATTACGCTGTCTTGAGATGAAACGTTCAGTTGGTCCAGAAGTGATATGAAGTTAGGATAAGTCCTGTCATTAAAAACGATAAATCCAGTATCAACCGGAATGCTGCCATTTGCAGTTGGCACATCGACTGTATTCGAATGTCCGCCAATGTAGTTGTTCGCCTCATAAACAGTGATGTCGTTTCCGGGATGCAGCTTGTGGGCAACAACGTTACCGGCAATACCGGTTCCAACGACGGCAATCCTGGCGCCCACTACCATTGCTGCGGCACCTTTTCGATCTTGCTGGCGTCATAGCCCATGTCTGCGACCATGCTTACCAGTTCTTCGTAGTCGGTGTCCGGGATTTCGGGATCCCGCGCCATTATCCAGACGTAGTCTCGCTTGTTCCGGGCAATTACCGTCTGCGAATAATCCTCTTTGAGATAGACGATTCTATAGTCGGCCTTTACTGGCCAGATGAATCGCATACCCCAGACCGCATTGCTGCTCGTGTCCGTTACAAAGCCCTTTGGATTGTGCTCTTTGCGTTTGCCATCAAAACCGTCTTTACGAAACACGAAGGTGGTCGCAATCGTGCCATCCTCGTTGAGCTCATAGGTTTCAACGGCGTTGTGAGCGCCCTTTTCAACAAACGTAGGTATATTCGCGATAACGTACCAGTCGCCCATAAACCTTGGTAGGTCCACGTAGTCCACTGGCTCAAGCGGCGCCTGGCTGCTGGCACACCCGCCGGAAGCCAGGATTGCGAACAATGGAAACAGTGCGTTTTGTAGTTTGCGAGCGCTCATATTTTGCTGCCGATCAATGGCTGCCGGGTACCATCGAGTTGCCGTGCCAACACCAGCAGGCCCGGAAACAGGATTGCCCAGGCGACCGACAGGCTGATCATCGCAGGAACAAACTCTGTTAGCGTCACAGCCCCAATCTTCGACCCGGCGTAATAGGAAGCCGGTCCCGAAATTGCACCGAGGATTGCGGCAAACGCCAGGCGATTGTGCAACCAGCGAAACGTAACGTTTAACGTAGTAGCAAAAAGCATCCACATGGCAATGATCCAATAAGGAGCAAGTCCGGGTAGGAACGTTCCACTGGTGTAGGTCAACCAGCCCGCCGACATCAGGAGGCTGTCCGCACACAGCCCGATTATGCCGGTAAGCAATACCAGCGAAAATTCCCGTGTGCGTTCTGTCGCAAAGTAGATGTGCACAGCGATTGCGGCCATCACTACGAACGTCCCGAGCAGCGGATTCTGGGACGCGCCGCCGAACACCGCCGACAACCAGCCAACTTTGAATGCAACAATGTTAATCAGCAGATTCAATCTTTTCTCCCAGGCCGCCTGCAGCGGCCTTGTTGCTTAAAAGGTAATGCCCGACACCCCATTCCCGGCCATCGTCAGTGCCGAACATTTCGCTGACTGCCAGGAAGAAGATACGCCAGCGCTGCCACCAGCGGCGCGCATTCTTCTCCCCGTAGGTATGCGCAATAACGGGAAAAGCGCGGGCTTTTCTGTCATCCATATTCCTGAGCCATGCCTCGGCGGTCTTTTGATACTCGCGACCACTCCAGCGCCACTGATCGACCACCTGCAGATGATCCTGAAATCGCTGCGGTAGATCTCCGCTCGGCATAATGCCGCCCGAGAAAAAGTGTCGACTCATCCAGTCTGACGGACCCTGGTCGACATACTCGTAGGCCGCACTTCGATGACAAAAGATGTGCATGAAGAAGTGCCCATCGGGTCGTAGCCAGCGCGATATGCGCTCAAACAGCAGGCTGTAGTTGCGCATGTGTTCGAACATCTCTATTGACACGACCCTGTCGAAAGTCTGGTCGGTATCGAACTCGTTCATATCCGCAGTTATGACCCTGAGATTCGCAAGGCCGCGTTTCTTCGCCTGCCCGTCTATGTACGTTTTCTGGGAGGACGAATTCGACACGCTCGTCACCCGTGCATGTGGATACTGCCCTGCCATCCACAGGGACAAGGACCCCCAGCCGCAACCGAGTTCGAGTATGTCGAAATCGTCTTCGAGCGCTGCTCTTTCGCAGCTTAAGCGTAACGCCGCTTCCTCAGCCTGATCCAGGTTCTGTGCACCGTCGCTCCAGTAACAACAGCTGTACTTGCGATGCTTACCCAACGCCTCCTCGAAGAAAGTCGCCGGAACTTCATAATGCTGCTCGTTCGCAAGTTCCGGAACCAACGCGATATTCGAGCGATTCATCATGTAGACGAATGCGTCCAGGTCGCGGCTGTCATGTTCGGCAATTCGGCTTTTTCGCTCGGCAACCAGCCGCTGAATGCCCTTGCGAACTAACGCATCCGGAACGAAACCGGTTTCCGCAAGCTCGTTCGCAAAATGTGCAAAATTGGTCATTCTGATCTCGCCGTTTGATCAATATTTCGCAGAGGCTCGAGCCACCGGTTGTGACTTTGCCGCCCGCCATGCCTGTTCCTATATGGGTTAGTCTGCCGAACGGCTGCATGCAAAAGGTTTCAGACAGATACCAACTTGTATCCTTTTGTATCCATGTGTCCCGATTACCGATTTTTTCGGGTTTTTGCGGCTATTATTGCAATATGATCAGGGCGCTCTTAATTGATGACGACAAAAAGCACTCGGAGCTCCTCCGCAACTATTTGAAACAGTTTGGAATTGCGCTTGATTGCGCGGGTGATTCGAGCGAAGGATTCCGTAAGCTGTCGCGGACGGATCCGGATCTGTTATTGCTCGACGTCATGCTTCCTGGCAAGAACGGCTTCGAAATATGCCGGGAAGTGCGTCGTAGCAGCCAGATTCCTATCATCATGTTGACCGCTCGCGGTGATGTGGTCGATCGGGTTTCGGGGCTCGAAATTGGGGCAGATGACTACATCGGTAAGCCGTTTGAGCCACGCGAACTGGTCGCCAGGATACAGACTATTATGCGGCGCTCCAGCTCAATGGACGTGCGGGAACCGATTTTGCGCTTCGAGGGCGTAGAGATCGATACCAACGCCAAGACGGCCCAGGTTGACGGTCAACCGGTAAACCTCACTTCAATGGAATTCGAGCTCCTGTCATTGTTGGCAAAACGCCAGGGCAAGAAGGTCTCGCGTGACGAGATACTGAACGAATTGCGCGGCATCGATGCGGCGATTATGACGCGTGCAGTCGATATCATGGTGAGCCGCCTGCGACAGAAGCTCCGCGACACCAAGAAACCGCCTCGCTTCATCCAGACCGTTTGGGGCACAGGATATGCCTTCGTCGCGCGGCCGCTAACCACCCAAGTGGAATGATTTTCGAACGCCTGACGCGATCCCTGTCGTTTCGTCTGCTCGCTATTTTTCTGATCCTGGCCGGCGCGTTTATATATTTCGCGACTGTAGGGATTCGCTGGGTATACCGCGAAGATGATTTGCGAGACCTCATCAGCGGTCATCTTTCACTCCACGTTGACTACGTACGGCAGGATATAGGCGATCCCCCGCGAATCGATCGCGCACTTGAGATCACGCGCAAAGTTCCGGTCGACATCCGCATATCGGGCAATGGCATTGAGTGGGCATCCGACCCTGATTTTCCGAAGGTTAGCGCGCTGGAGTTCGGCGCAAGCGACCTGTTTGGCGAAAGTCCGGGCGCATTGCTTGATCAAATCGAAGATGTTGAGTTTGCGGTGTCGGCTCCACACACTTATCTGAAACTGATCCAGGGAGACTTCGTCATCGTCGTCTCGACGCCAAGAATATCGGAAACCGATGAAGGCCCGGACCTGCTGCCAATCATCCTGGCCATCGGTCTTGTCTGGCTGTTTGTTGCCTACCTATGCGTCAACTGGTTGTTTCGGCCGATTCGACATATTCGCGCGGGCGCTGCCCGGATTGGCAAGGGCGATCTTGATCACCGGATAGAACGATATCGAAACGATCAGCTGGGTGACCTGGCCGAGGACGTCAACAAGCTCGCTGGCGATGTCAGGGGCATGCTGGATGCCAAGCGCCAGCTTCTGCTCGGCATCAGCCATGAACTACGTTCGCCGTTATCGAGACTGCGCCTGGCGCTTGAGTTTATCGACGAGCAGCACAAGGAGGACCTGCACGCGGAGGTCACCGAGATGGAACAGATCATAGCGACGCTGCTCGAGGCGGAACGACTGAATACGCGGCATGCGTCCCTGAACCGTACGCTGGTCAATATTCATGAACTTGCAGAGCAGCTCGTCGAAACATACTTCAGTCGAGACAAACTTCGCATCGAACTCAATGTCGACGAGCAATGCGAGGCCAACGTGGATGACGTTCGCCTGATGCTGTTGCTGAAGAATCTGATTAGCAATGCCTTGCGGTACGCGGATCAGAATGACGGTAAAGTCGTGGTCGCTGCAGAGAAAGACAGAAACGACCTCATTTTGAGCGTTGCTGACAATGGTCCGGGTTTCGCGCCGCACCAGGTATCAAAAATCGGTGAGCCATTCTTCCGGGGAGATCCTTCGCGTACAAGGGATACGGGAGGAACCGGTCTCGGCATCTATATTGCCCGCCTCGTCGCCGAAGCACACGGCGGCAGTCTCGAACTGGACGAAAAATATACAGAAGGTGCGCGAATCGTTGTTGTTTTGCGAGACGACGCTGACGAAGTGACCTGACGCCGGCAACGAAGAAACCTCGTACGCTCTTCTGTCTTGTAAGTTCATGGGGAGTGGCCATAGTATCTACCTATGCCACTGGTCGCCCACAACAGTTTGCCGACATTCCAGCGATTGAGAGATCGCGGCCAGGAGGTCCT
>JBPCYD010000139.1:0-34474 GCA_051007895.1 Woeseiaceae bacterium | reverse complement strand
TTCCAGTAGCGGGTCTGATGACCAAAGTGCACGCCAGCCTCAAGCATCTGGCGCATAGAAACGTCTGCCATGAAAGTATCTCCGGGTTAGGCCTCCGCACACCCCGTCGCACAACCCCTTTTTTGGTGGGGCACCCAGCGCGACGTGTCGGTGCACGTGTGAAGTAATTGCCTCTAGGGCGCGCGCTTTATACCATAGCGGGCTGGCGCCAACAATCAGTTAATTCGCGATAATTTCAGACCTTGATCGGAACCGGTCTGGCCGATCTTTCGACAGACCGGAATTGCCGGCTTGGCGGCCTGATGCTGCTGATTTACAAGGAATTTGACGCGCTGTTGTTGACGAATTTGAGCTATCGCCCGACGCAGATCGGGCCCGCTAACTGGGAAAAGATGAACGTAACGATCAAAACACCCGACGAACAGGACAAAATGCGCGTTGCCGGCAGGCTGGCCGCCGACGTACTGGACATGATCGGCGAGCATGTAGTCCCGGGAATCACGACCGACGAGCTGGACCGGATTTGTCATCAACATATTACCGAAATGCAGGAAGCGATCCCTGCGCCGCTGAATTACCGCGGATTCCCCAAGTCGATATGCACCTCAGTCAATCATGTCGTTTGCCACGGAATCCCAGGCGATCGGACGCTAAAATCTGGCGATGTAATAAACATTGACATTACCGTGATCAAAGATGGTTTTCATGGTGATACCAGCCGAATGTTTTTCGTCGGCAAGCCGGGTATTCAGGCGGAACGCCTGTCAACCATTGCCTACGAGAGCATGTGGCTTGGAATAGAGCAGATCGCACCGGGAAAGCGTCTCGGGGATATCGGCGAGGCAATTCAGAAAAACGTCGAAAAGAATCGTTTCTCTGTGGTTCGTGAATACTGTGGGCATGGCATAGGCAGAGTGTTTCACGAGGATCCGCAGGTCTTGCACTACGGCAAGGCAGGAACCGGCTTCGAATTGCAGGCCGGGATGACCATGACCGTTGAGCCCATGGTTAACGCCGGCAAGCGGCATGTCCGTTTATTGCCCGATGGCTGGACCGTGGTGACCAAGGATCACAAGCTGTCTGCCCAGTGGGAACACACTGTGCTGATAACGGAAACGGGTTACGAGGTTCTTACACTCGGCGCAGATGACCGCTGAGACAATTTCTGAGACTGACGAGTCACTGCAGCAGCTGCTTCATATCCTCGGCGATAAAGAAGTAGCACGACCCGCTGCCACCTTTCGCAAAGCACTCGACTCGGCCAACGCCAACCTGCTCGAAAGGTTCTCTGCCGAAGAACCCGTATCTGCACTCGTCCATCTGCGAGCCCGGTGTGTTGACCTGGTTCTGCGTCGCCTTTGGGGCCAGCATGCCAGTCCGATAGCCGCTTCCGCTGCCCTGGTTGCCGTCGGCGGCTACGGCCGCGGTGAGCTGCATCCCTACTCCGACGTCGATATCATGATACTGGTCGACGAGGAAATGCCTGATGTTGCGGCTGCCGCGGTCGCTGAATTCTTCACGGTTCTCTGGGACGTCGGGCTGGATATCGGGCACAGCGTACGAACCGTTGCGGATTGCTGTGAGCAGGCAGAAGGTGACATTACGGTCGCAACAACGCTTCTCGAGGCCAGGCTTGTCGACGGTTCGGCGACGCTCTTCCGGGAATTCGAGCGCGCACTCGTTGCCAGGGACATCTGGCCGTCGGACCGATTCTTTTCCGAAAAACGTAAAGAGCAGCACCTCCGTCATCACCGCTACGAAGATACTGCCTATCAGCTCGAACCCAACGTAAAAGGCAGCCCCGGCGGCTTGCGCGATATCCAGATGATCGGCTGGGTCGCAAAGCGACATTTTGGCGTGGACACGCTCGACGAACTGGTCGCGCACAAATTTCTTACAGAAGGCCAGCTCAGGATTCTCAAAGAGGGGCAAGCGTTTTTGTGGCGAGTGCGCTTCGCCCTGCATGCGCTCACCGGGCGACGTGAAGATCGCCTGCTCTTCGATCATCAGACCCGAATTGCCGCAATGCTCGGCTATGAAGACGCTACACACACGCTGGCAGTCGAGCAGCTCATGCAGCGTTATTACAGAACCGTCATGGATTTAAGTCGACTGAATGAGATGCTGCTGCAGTTGTTCGAAGAAGCGATACTGCTGGACCCCTGCGCCGATCCTGTCCCGATCAACAAAAGATTTCAGGTCAAGAATGGCTTCCTGCAAACCACCAACGATAATGTCTTCTCTGGTACCCCGTCCGCTATGCTGGAATTGTTCCTGCTACTCCAGCAACGTCAGGAAATTCGAGGCGTCAGCGCCTATACGGTCGCTCTCATGCGCAGAAATCTGCATTTGATCGACGCAGAGTTTCGACAAGATCCCCACAACCACGATCTGTTTCTCGCCATCCTTCGTGCTCCGGCCGGGGTGACACATGAACTCAGAAGAATGAACCTGTACGGCGTACTAGGACTGTATGTACCCCCATTCGGCCGGATCGTCGGACGTATGCAATACGATCTGTTTCATGCCTATACCGTCGACCAACATACACTTTTTGTCGTAAGTAACTTGCGCCGGTTCGCACTATCCAGATTTGATCATGAGCATCCGCACTGCTCGCCACTTATGCAGTCATTCGAGAAACCGGAGATCGTATATCTTGCCGGACTGTTTCACGATATCGCCAAAGGTCGCGGCGGAGACCACTCCGAACTCGGCGCAGTCGACGCAGAAGCTTTTTGCCTCGAACATGGACTGAGCAAATATGAGGCCCGGACTGTCGCCTGGTTGGTCAGACAGCACCTGGTACTGTCGATGACAGCGCAGAAAAAAGATATAGGCGATCCGGACGTGATTAATGAATTTGCCGCACTGGTACGCGACAAGACGCATCTGGACTACCTCTATGTGTTGACTGTTGCAGACGTAAAAGGCACCAACCCCAAACTCTGGAATTCCTGGAAAGCCTCTCTTTTTCGCGACCTCTATGAGCAGACAGCGCGGGCCCTGCGGCGCGGACTGGAGAACCCGATCGATCGAGAGCTACTCATCAGCGAGACGAAGGACGATGCCCGTGAAGCGCTTCGGGCGCTGCCGATCAGGCAGCAGTCGATTGACAGAATCTGGGAGGATTTAACTGAAGACTATTTCCTGCGTTACCGTAGCGAAGAGATTGCATGGCACACCGGGGTACTGGCCCGCACGACAAACGTTAGTGCTGCCGGCCTACTTGACGTCCGGCCGCAGACTGACGGGGATGGTATAGAAGCAATGCTTTACACGCCGCGATCGAATCGGACGTTCGCGCATGCTACGGCACAACTTGACGAGTTGCGCATGACGATCGTAGACGTCCGAATTGTCCCTTTGGCGAACGATTTCAGCCTCGATTCCTACGTGTTTTTGGAACTGGACCAGCGTACCGAAGTAGATGAGGCACGACTGGCCCGGATTCGGCGCTCGCTGGCGCGGGTCCTGACCAGCGCAGATCAGGAATCTGCAATTGTGACGCATCCCGCGCCGCGACAGGTACGCATGTTCGCGACCAAGACTGTTATCAGTTTCGCGCAGGACACGGCAAACAGGCGTACCGTGATGGAGCTGGTCACCGGCGACCGACCGGGGTTGCTCTCATTGGTCGGTAGAGTGTTCGTCGAACTTGAAGTTGATATTGAGGCGGCGAAGATACTGACCATCGGAGAACGGGCCGAAGACGTCTTTTACATTTCTGATACGAGTTCTAATCCGCTGAATGAACAGGCCTGTGAAGAATTGCGTAACAGGCTCATGAGTGGAATCAATGCGAAAAGCTAGGACGAAAATGTTGACTATGTACGGAATACCGAATTGTGACAGTTGCAGGAAAGCCCGCAAGTGGCTTGAAGCCAGCGCCGTCGAATATCGATTTCACGACTTGCGGGCTGACGGACTGACAAGCGCCGATATCGAACGCTGGCTCCAATTCGTGCCCCGCGAGAAACTGTTGAATTCCCGCAGCACTACCTGGCGAGCTTTGCCCGAATCAGAGCGCTGCGAACTTGACGTTGTCAAAGTACGATCATTGTTGTTGGATCATCCGACACTAATCAAGCGTCCGGTGCTAGAGAATGACGAGCATGTGCTCGTTGGATTTGTCCCCGACCAATACAAGGAACTGCTAGGCTAATTTCAAATGTCAGCCGATGCGACCGGTAACATAGTCCTCTGTCAGCTTATGCGAGGGATTGGTAAATATCTTGTCCGTCTCGTCAACCTCGATCAACTTGCCCAGGTGGAAATAGGCGACGCGTCGTGACACTCTCGCGGCCTGCTGCATCGAGTGAGTGACGATGACGATGGCAAAGTTCTCAGAAAGCTCATCCATCAAATCTTCGATTTTTGCCGTCGCAATTGGATCAAGCGCTGAACACGGTTCATCCATCAGGATAACTTCCGGATTGACTGCAATTGTTCTTGCAATACACAGGCGCTGTTGCTGTCCGCCAGACAGGCCCGTACCCGGATCGTCCAGCCTGTTCTTCACCTCCTTGAGCAAGCCGGCACGCTCCAGGCTCGTATGCACGATGTCATCGAGTTCAGCGCGACCATTTGCCAATCCATGGATCCTGGGACCGTAGGCGACATTGTCATAGATACTCTTCGGGAACGGATTTGGCTTTTGAAACACCATGCCGACTCGTGCACGCAGCGCTACAGGATCGAGGCTTTTGCTATAGATGTCCTGCCCGTCAAGCGTGATCGTGCCCGTGACCCGTGCAGATTCGATAGAATCATTCATGCGATTGAGACAACGCAAAAACGTCGATTTACCGCACCCCGACGGTCCTATAAGGGCCACCACCTGGTTTTTCGCAATCTCCAGAGTGACGTCCTGGATCGCGTGGTTGTCGCCGTAGAACACATCGATGTTTTCCGCAACGACATAGGGATCAGCACAACGAACGTTGCCAAGCGTTTCTGAAGTCGCGTCGATACTGGAATCCACCGTCGCGTCGACCGCACTGGCATTCTCGATCTCTGCTTCGATTTCTATTTCCTCCTGGCTACCGCGCGACGACGAAATCACAATCGGAGACTCATGAGACTGGTTGCTGACCGCTGGATCACGCATTCTTCTATACTCATCGACTCGTCGCAAATTCTGCATTACCACTGACGCTCTACCTTGCGGCGCATGATCACGGCCGCCAGGTTCATAATCAAGAGAAAGCCAAGCAATACAATGATTGCCGCCGACGTTCGTTCTGCAAAAGCGCGCTCCGGGCTATCGGCCCATAAGTAGATTTGAACCGGCAAAGCTGTCGCCGGATCGGAAAAACTCGCAGGTACGTCAACGATAAATGCGACCATACCGATCATTAACAATGGTGCGGACTCCCCCAGTGCTCTACTCATTCCAATAATCGTTCCTGTGAGCATTCCAGGCATCGCCAATGGCAGGACGTGGTGAAATACGACCTGCATGCGCGATGCACCAAGGCCGAGGGCGGCCTCTCGGATCGATGGCGGTACCGCCTTGATGGCGGCCCGTGCGGCGATAATGATGACTGGCAGAGTTAACAGCGACAGTACCAGGCCTCCTACCAGCGGCGCTGAACGAGGAATGGCCATCCAGTTTATGAAGACAGCCAACCCCAGGAGCCCAAAGACAATTGACGGTACTGCCGCGAGATTATTGATATTGACCTCGATCAAATCCGCCCAGCGATTTTTTGGTGCGAATTCTTCGAGATAAATCGCAGCAGCTGCGCCGAGTGGGAACGATAGCGCAATCGTGATCACCAGCATGTAAAACGAACCCATAAGGGCGCCGCGAATACCTGCGAGTTCGGGTTCCCGGGAATCGCCATTCGTGAACAGGGCGCGATTGAAACGGGTCGAAATACTGTCGTCTGCAACTAGAGCATCAATCCATGCCACCTGCTGATCGGAAATCGGTCTCTGGTCCTCCGGGAGCGATCTGTCAATGTTTCCTTTCATCAACATATCCACGTTTGCCGCTGCGGGCACAGTCATAACCTGAGTACTGCCCATGAGATCGGGGTTGTCTTCAATCGCTTCCCTGATTTGGTATCCGGCGCCCACACTGATCAGGCGATGCAACGATCTGCGATCGTTTCTGCCACTCACTTCAGGAAATTTTTTGCGCAATGCAGCGCGGGCGATTCCATCGAAATCTGCATAGGCGAGGTCAAGCTCACCTGTCGGTGCCAGAATGTCTTCGGAAAACTCCACCTCCAATTCGACGAACGTCTGTACGAAGGCGCTCGAACCTTGTGCCAGCAGCGTCCAGAAGAATGCGGCCAGGAAGAAAACACCAACCATCGTAGCTGCCATACCGAATGTGCGAAACAGGTACTCCCTGCGTCGGCGTTTGGCCAGGCCTGCCTCCACTTTCATACGCGACGATGATTCGAACCCGCCCACCATCAGTCGTACTCCTCTCGATACTTGCGAACGACTTGCAGCCCGAGAATGTTGAGACCGAGAGTGATGAGAAACAGAACCAAACCAAGTGCAAATGCTGCCAGTGTCTTGGCACTATCGAATTCCTGATCACCGACCAGCAAGGTCACTATCTGAACCGTGACGGTAGTGACCGCTTCGAGCGGGTTGCCGGTCAGGTTTGCCGCCAGCCCGGCGGCCATGACGACGATCATTGTTTCGCCGATCGCTCGCGACACGGCTAATAGCACTCCGCCGACAATACCGGGAAGCGCCGCTGGCAACAAAACCTTTAGCATCGTCTCAGAACGCGTCGAACCCAGTGCCAGTGCGCCGTCACGCATCGCTCTTGGTACTGCATTTATCGCATCGTCAGACAGCGACGACACCAATGGAATAATCATGATACCCATGACCAGACCCGCAGCCAGGGCACTCTCGGACGCCACCTCAAATCCCAATGACTCTCCAACACGCCGGACAATTGGTGCGACCGTCAGAGCTGCAAAGAATCCGTATACGACTGTCGGGATACCCGCGAGTATCTCGAGTACGGGTTTTGTAATGGCTCGAATTCGAGTTGAGGAGTATTCAGCAAGATAGATCGCTGTCATTATTCCGACAGGCACCGACACGAACATCGCAATGCCGGTGATGAGCAGGGTACCGGTAAATAGCGGAATTGCCCCGAAACTCCCTGAGGAGCCGACCTGATCCGCGCGAATTGCAGTTTGCGGACTCCAGTTCAGCCCAAACAGAAAATCCGTTACCGGTACCTCGCGGAAAAACCGAATTGCCTCGAACAGGACCGACATCACGATGCCAATGGTTGTGAGAATTGCGATGCTTGACGCGGCAATCAGCAACCCGCCGACGACTGCTTCGACCCGATTTCGGGCTCGAAAATCAGGCGTAATTCGCCGCCAGGCGAAAACGCCTCCCAGGGTCGCCAGTCCGATGCTAAGTGCCACCAGCAGTCGGCGACTTGTCGTAACCAGATGCTGGTACTGATTGGCAGCATTCCGGAGAAACGGCTCGATGTCGCCGGCAACGATATCGCCAGTTGCATAATTCCGGATGTTGTTGACTAACAGGTTCAGTTCACCGCTAGACAGGGCACGTTGCGCATCCGGAAGTCCCTTGATGATCATGGCAACAATGATTCTCGGTTCGGCAAGCAGCCAGATCAGTAGCAGCCCGATGGCCGGTAGCAGCGTCCAGATTGCCGTGTAGTAACCGTAGTAGCCAGGCAATGAATGCAAACTCGCCAACTTACGTCGACCGGTTGCCAACACCAATGAACGCTCACGACCGAAGTAGAATGCTGACGCCGCAATTGCAATAAGTATCAGGGATAGCGTTGTCGTCTGCATCAGATAAGGAAACTCAGCCTGCGATAACGTGACAAAGCGGCCAATTGGCCGCTTTGTAGACACGCACGTCGCGTATTTATTTGCCTGCCATCTTCAACGGTGTCAGCGAGCGGACGTCTAACGCCACCGCTCTGCGCTCCTCGTCCGGCATCGGAATCAGTCCACGATCAGACAGGTAGCCCTCCTCTCCCCAGGCCCGTTCGCTGGTGAACTCACGCAGGAATCCTTGCAAACCCGGTATCACTTCGACGTGTGCTTTCTTGGCATAGAAATAGAGTGGTCTTGACACCGGGTAGCTGCCATCGGCGATCGCATCGAACGTTGGCAGAGAGCCATCAATACTTGCACCCTTTACTTTTTCCGCGTTTTGATCGAGAAAACTGAACCCGAATATCCCGAATGCGGCAGGGTTCGCCTCTAGTTTTTGCACGATCAGGTTGTCGTTCTCACCCGCCTCAACAAATGCGCCGTCTTCACGAATCGTATGGCACAAGGACTTGTAGCGGTCGCTGTCGGTATCTTTCAGTGCCTTGATCCATGGCACCGTCTTGCATCCGCCTTCCATAGCCAGCTCGACAAATGCATCGCGCGTGCCGGATGTCGGCGGCGGACCCAATACTTCGATTTTTTGCGCAGGCAAATCGGCATTGACGTCTTGCCAGGTAGAATAGGGGTTTTCAATTAATTCACCGTTAGCTTTGCCGGGAACCTGCTTGGCCAGCGCCAGGAAGATATCCCGACGCGTCAATGCAACTGATTGGCCATTGGTCGCATTTGCGAAAACAATACCGTCATACCCGATCTTGACCTCAATGATCTCGCTGACGCCATTGCCCATGCAGATATCAACTTCCGACTGTTTTATCGCTCTCGATGAATTTGCGATATCCGGATAGTCAACACCAATTCCATCACAGAACAGTTTCAGACCGCCTCCGGACCCCGTTGACTCGACTTTTGGGGTCTTGAAATCACTGCCACGACCGAATCTTTCCGCGACGACGGTCGCAAACGGATACACGGTAGATGACCCAACGATATACACATAGTCGCGACTCGCCTGGGCCGCGGCGGCGCTTGCTCCCAGAACACCAACTACCGCCGTCACAACGATCGTCAAACCTGCAACAAGATTCGAGGTCAAACTTTTCTTCGCCACTGAATACATCCTCCGAGAAATAGGGCTTCGATAGAGGACAGCTTAATCACCAATTGTTACGATAATGTTGCAAAATGCCGAAATTTCAAATCATTGTTTTTTATAATGTTTTTTAGAACAGGTGAATCCATTCATGACAGTCTGTCTTTGTAGCAGCCAACACGAGGAACAGCGCTCTGGCGATACATAAGGACCCGACCGTCAGACTGGCAGCCGAGCTAATCGGAAAACGCTCTGTTACGCCGGAAGATGCCGGTTGCCAGGCACTCATCGAGAAACGCCTGGTCGCCGCCGGCTTCGTGTGTGAAACACTGTCTTTTGGTGACGTGACCAATTTGTGGGCAAGACGTGGCACAGCGCTTCCGGTCCTGTGTTTCGCCGGCCACACTGATGTTGTGCCCGCTGGCGACCTTAGCAAGTGGCAAACGGATCCGTTTTCCGCAGAAATCCGCAACGGCTTCCTGTGCGGCCGCGGCGCAGCAGATATGAAAGGCGGCCTTGCTGCCATGATTACGGCTGCCGAGCGATTCACGGCCGCCGACTATCCATTCACCGGCAGCCTGGCCTTCCTGATCACCAGCGACGAGGAAGGTGTTGCGGAGAACGGGACTCGCAAAGTCATTGATACACTACGGTCGCGACAAGAGATGATTGACTTTTGTGTAGTGGGCGAGCCATCCAGCGACGAGATTCCCGGTGACGTGGTGCGGATCGGCAGGCGCGGCTCGCTCACCGGCTACCTAACGGTAAAAGGTGCAGAGGGACATGTAGCCTATGGTCACCTGGCGAGCAATCCGATTCGACACTTTGCTCCGGCACTCGCCGATTTACACGACATAGAATGGGATCGAGGCAACGAACATTTTCCACCGACTACCTTCGAGGTTGCACACGTCAAAAGCAGTAGCGGATCTGACAACGTAATTCCCGGATCTCTTAACGCCATATTCAATCTTCGCTATTCGACAGAGTGGCACGATCGCGACCTGCGCAAAAAAATCGAATCAGTTCTGGATCACCACGACCTGGATTACGCCCTGGACTGGCATCTCTCCGGTGAACCGTTTCTTACCGCGCATGGCGAGCTAACCAGTTCCGCAGTGCAGGCTGTACGCGAGATTGCCGGCGTGGAAGCGACTTTCTCAACGGGTGGTGGTACGTCCGACGGCCGATTCATCTCACCGTTCGGTGCTGATGTGATTGAGGTTGGAGTGACGAACGCAACAATTCACAAAATCAACGAGCGCGTGGAAGCAGCGCATCTGCCAATGATCAGCAAGATTTACGAGCGAATCATGCAGCTCATGCTCAAAGCAAGTTAACTGCCGTTCACAGGCTTAGACGTTCAAATCCTGCGGAGGTTGTTCCAAATGCCGGCCGTGCCAACAACGACTAACGCGATAAGCACCCAGGCAGGCATTGACAGCCCGAGGAAAACCCAGTCGATAGTCGCGCACTCACCAGAGCCGGTGAATATCATTTCAAGTGCGTCAGCGAGCGGGAAGGAATCCATGATGTAGTCAAAACCGGGCCCACAGGAGGGCACCTCATCGGCAGGCAGATTTTGAATCCAGACGTGCCAGCCCGCCACACCAATGCCGCCTGCTGCCGCAAGCGTCAGGAGCGTAGCGTAGACGTAGCGACCCTTCTCAACCGGGTTGTGGATCGCCGCTATCAAAAAGATAAAACCGAGCGAAATCGTGGCAATCCGCTCGAAGACGCATAGCGGGCACGGCATAAGATAAAGCACATGCTCGGCATACAAAGCGTACGCCATCATGCCAGTGCAACTGAGAAAGCCCACCAGGTTCAGGGGGCGTCTGTCTGGAATTGTCATTTACGAGAAATCAGTCCGAAGAAACGTCGGCTGATTCTACAATGTCTGTATGCCTGACATCACGTCCTTCAACCATGTATATGACATATTCACAAATATTCTTGGAATGATCGCCGATTCGTTCAAGTGCGCGAGCGACCCAGGTCACATTCATGACTCGCTTGATATTATGCGGATCCTCCATCATGAATGTTATGCCCTGCCGAGTGATGGCATCGTACTCGGCATCGACTTCTTCGTCTTCCCGGACAACGTCAAGTGATGCCGCGACATCCAGTCGAGCAAATGCGTTCATTGCGTCCCGCAGCATTTGCAGGACATGATTACCCAGGTTCTTGAGTTCACGATATGAATCCGCCGGTCGATCCATAACTGCTAGTTTGGATGCAAGAAAACCGATTTTTTCTGCCTCATCCCCTATGCGCTCAAGGTCGGTTATGGTTTTGATTATTGCAACGATCAGACGTAAATCTCCGGCAGCAGGCGCGCGGGTCGCCAATATTCGACTACACTCCTCGTCGATATTGACTTCAAGGTTGTTAACCTTGTAATCATCATTAGCAACCTTGAGGCCCAACGCGCTGTCGCCGCTGACAATTGCAGCGATCGCCTTGGATAACTGCGTTTCAACCAGCCCGCCCATCGTGAGCACCGAAGTTCTCAGGCTTTCAAGATCCTTGTTGAATCTTTTTGAAATGTGATCGGTAATATCGTCTGCTTCCATATCCGGCTCGTTTCGGTCGAGCTAGCGACCGACAATAAATCCAAAATGTGACAGTATCATGACGATCAAAAATCTACGTTCACTCATTAGCGCCATTCGCCGTTCTTGAGAAAATTTCATCGCCAGATGCACTGGAATCAAGATTCAGTCTCACGCCACCTGTCCGACCTCATTGATTCGGGATTACAACGCACGAGACTCGTTGTGAATATTGAAGAATCGTTATCCACTACAGGGAGCATTTCGGAACAAGTCCGGATCGAGTCCATTGCGTGAATTGCTTACAACAAATTCGTAAAGTTGTCACAAAATCGTAACAAAAACGTCTCACAATTGCCGCCAATCTTTCGCATCCCGGTTAACTGGAGACAAAATCATGAATCCCAGAGGATTCTTCGCCAAATCGGCTCGCTTCGCCGCCGCCGTGTTATTCGTGTTTCTGGCAAGCAACGTGAACGCTGCAGAAAAGGCATTACTGGATGTACTTCTGGAGAACGGCGTAATCACCCAGGCGCAGTATGAATCTTTACTGGAAAAAGAATCGCTAACGAGCGACGACCTTCTCGGCGGCGCAACCGCAGCGGATAAGTCTATTGACGAGAAAGTCAGTGAGTCTGTAGACGCAGCGATTGATGAACGACTCGCTGATGGCATGGCCGAAGAGATCGCCGAGAGCGTCCAGCAGGAATTCCCCGTCAAAGCAAGTCATGGCAGCAGTGGATTTCGCCTGGAAACCCGTGACGGAAATTGGCAAACCAACCTTCAGTGGAGAGCTCAGCTACGCTACACCAGTCCCTATAGCGGCGACCCGAGGCAATTAACTGCTTTCGACGCACCAAGCGAATCTACCTTTGAGCCGCGGCGGCTACGCATGAAAATCGGGGGTCACGGCTTTCGGCCCTGGCTCAAGTATTACTTTGAGGTTGATCTGCAACCGAATCGTGATCCAGATTCCAGCAGCAGTTCCTCGAGCGCACGCGTAATTGACTGGCGAGTCGATATCGCCAAGTGGGATTGGGGCTCTTTGCGAGTTGGGCAATGGAAAATAGAACACAACCGGGAACGGGTCGATTCTTCAGGCAGGCAACAGTTTGTCGAGCGATCGATCGCCAATCGAGTGTTTACGATCGATAGGCAAATCGGCATCCAGCTGCGCGGGCACATGTTCAAAAATACACCGGCCGATCTCCGTTACTACGCGGGCGTATTTAACGGTGAGGGACGCGGAGTTCGCAACAATGACGTGGATATGATGTACGCGGGACGATTACAGTGGAATTTTCTCGGCCGCGACCTTGGCTTCAGGCAAACTGATGTTGAGTACACTGAGCTTCCGACGGGCAGCCTGGCTATCGGCGGCATGACGACCGAAGGAAGCTGCACGCGCTGGTCCTCGTCAGGTTGCGGAAACCTCGATGGATTCGCGTCACCGGCGATGGCTGCGAGGAATCAATTCCAGATTGACCAGTTCGTACAGGAATTTGCATTCAAATGGCAGGGCTTGTCAATACAACAGGAATATCATCGCAAGACTGTTAAGGACCAGGTGGCTGCTACCGAGAATGACCTGACCGGTGGATACTTTCAAACGGGATACTTCTTTAATAACTTGCTTCCGGCGGTACCACCGCCGCTTGAAATTGCCGTTCGCTACGCCTTTGTCGACGAGCCCAATGCAGTGGACCGCGCTTTCGAAAACGAGCGCGAGGAATTCACAGTAGGCGCAAACTGGTTTTTCAGCGGCCACAATAACAAGCTAACCTTTGACTATTCGCATTTAACGCTCGATGACGGTTTAGTCGGCCGTTCGGAATCAGATAACCGATTGCGATTCCAGTGGGATATTTCCTTCTGACCGAATATTCGATATTGAAAAGGGGAATCCCGGCAAACGTATAAAACCCTCGTCGCTGTATTGCGGCCAGGTTAATTCGATTGCCATATCCGCCAACGGACTTTATTCGGGAGCAGTCCTAGCGCCGTCGTCTCCATCGGTTTTTGTGCCATGATGTCGAAGGCGCCGTACCCGATTCGACGCCACTCGCTCTGCCGCCACGATTAATAATAGATTCCTCGACGGTGGTGAAAGCGCTTTTCGTTTCGTGTCGATTCGCGAATCTGTAGTAAGACAGTGAGTTGGATTGACGTTGGTGCGCACGGTGGAGATCAGGAATCGGCAAGGGACGAACGTTTGACTCCGGAGTGTCATTCAGTCGAAATGCATTTGCCAGCCGCAGTTTTGGCGACGCGAACCGGCAAGGCTAGCGCTGAATGTTTTCGATGTTGGCGGATTTCGACCTGCTGACGCGGCCATGCCCGAAGCGGCACGAAAAGCGGCTGCCAACGCCCGGTTGGCTCTCAACGTCAAGACGCGAATCGTGACGCTCCAGGATATACTTGACGATCGCCAGGCCCAACCCGACGCCACCGTCGTCACGACTGCGGCCGACGTCAACGCGAAAAAACCGCTCAGTTAGCCGCGGAATGTGCTCTGGTTCGACACCGATTCCCGTATCCGCGACGGATAATTCAGCACCATCGTCAGCGTCTGCCCATATTAATGTTATCAGTCCCTCTTGAGGTGTATGGCGTATCGCATTAGTAAGCAGATTGACAATGACCGACTCAATTTCTGCGTTGCTGCCAAAGAGTTGTAGATCCGAGTCGCATTCAACTCGTATTTCAGGAATATCGCTGCGCCCGTCCATTGATTTCTTCACCGAGGCAATAATTCCGCATACATCAATCATCTCATCGGTCGGAGCCGCACCGGCACCTTCGAGCCGCGACAATTCCAGCAGTTCGGCGACAATCTTGTTCATCCGATTAGCCTGCGTTTGCATCTGCTCGAGCGGTCGCCTCCAGTGCGCCGGAATGTCTTGATCAGACGCCATTGTATCTAGGTAGCCACTAACCACTGTCAATGGCGAACGGAGTTCGTGCGAGGCGTTGGCGACGAACTCCCGGCGTGTCGCGGCGAGATTCCGGCGTTCCGTAATATCCTGAATAAGAAGAAGCAGTTGGTCCGCACCGTAGGGGACAATGCGGCACATCAACCAGCCATCTTGCACAACCGGAGAACGGATTTCGATACCGGCCTTGAAGTCTCCGGAATTCAGGTAGGCGCCAAATGCCGGATCGCGAAGTATATTGTCAACCCGGTGTCCTTTGTCCTGGCGGCGGCGAAAGCCGACCAGTCGCTGTGCGGCTTTGTTGCACAGCATTATTTCGTATTCGCTGTTGAGGATAATGCCACCGTCGGGCATCGCGTTGGTGGACTTGCGAACTTCCTTAACCAGGCGCCGATAACTCTTTTTATATTGCTTGCTCTGGCCACGCTGGTAACTGAAGCGAGAATACAATTGCGACCATATCCCTTCCCCGTAACGAAAGCTGCGAAAGTTCTTTTCTCGCACTGCCCGTTCGAAGACGAGCAACTGGCGAACATTCCAGCCGAGTGCCAACAGGGCTGCGACCAGCAGGCCCCAATCGATATGATCATAAAACCAGCCGATCAGGGCCCCCGCCGCCAACACCAGCAGGTGCCCGAATATGACTTTTCGTCGCGTTACTTGCACAAGAATGCCTGATTGACGTTAGAAGCTAACGGAATCAATGACCGTGCGCAGAAAACCGATAACCTGCGCCTCGAACAGTTTGTATGTGGTGCTGTACGCCAAATTCGGTCAACGCCTTGCGCAACCTGCGCACGTGGACGTCAACAGTCCGTTCCTCAACATAAACATTCGCGCCCCAGACCCGGTCTAGCAACTGATTTCGGCTATAGACTCGATCAGCATGGGTCATCAGGTACTTCAACAACCGATACTCTGTTGGGCCGAGGTGAACTTCCCGGCCGCCAACGGAGACTCGGTGGGCGGCCGAATCAATCACAATATCACCTGCTTCGGTCGTGTCACTTCCCGCAGATCTGGATCTACGTAAAACTGCATTGATTCGCGCGACCAGCTCCCGGGGTGAGAAAGGCTTGGTAATGTAATCATCCGCGCCGCCTTCAAGCCCGACAACTTTGTCCTGTTCCTCAGCACGCGCGGTAAGCATGATGACCGCGACATCCTCATACTCGTCGTTACGCTTCATCATGCGGGTCAGTTCGAGCCCGCTCGTATCCGGCAACATCCAGTCAATCAGGGCCAGAACCGGTCGTTCGTCTGCCAGAAGCCGTCGGGCTTCCCGACTATCTTCGGCCTCAAGAATTTCGAACCCTGCTCTGGCCAGATGAAATGCGATCATCTCGCGAATGGGTTTTTCGTCTTCAACAATCAGGATCTTGTCGGTCGCCACAATAAATCGCTTTTTTGCTCATAACTCGAAGACCCGGGACACGCGGGTCTTTTGCTGCCAAATCTTGGCTGGTTCAGGATATTACAGCAGGCAAATGTTACATACAGGTTACGAACATGTGCCATCACGCCTGAAACAATTTTGTAATAGTTGGCCAGTATCAATTGCCTCTGGTCGGAATATCGGCAACTTTTGTGCGCAGATACGCCGGTGCCAGGTTGGCGGGGGACACACCCTCGCCCACATTGAATCCATGTTTACCCAAAGCCAGTAAGTGACGAGCGTCAGGGTAGGAAACAGTCACCTGGCACATAATACTGTCTCGATTCGCGGCTTTGAGGTCTGGGTAAAGATCCCACCCTGCCCCCGCCGCGGCATATTGCCGGGCGGTAAAAGAGAATGCCCCGGCTGCAACGATTTTTTCAATGCCGAGCGAGACCGGCAGTTTCGCATCGCCACGCTCGAACACTCCCATATAAACCTCGTTCATGCGCGCGTCCTGAACAACGACGACGCAGTCCGCATCGCAGTGTGTAAACGCTTCCGAGGCGACTGCCGCGAGAGAAGATACAGGGACAATACTGATGCCGGCACCAAAACTGAGGCCCTGCGCAACCGATGCGCCAATCCGCATGCCGATGAATGAACCGGGCCCGTTACCGAGCACGACAGCATTTAGCTCACACAACCGGATGTCCGACTCTGCCAGTAACTCGGTAATCATGGGTATCAACACTGTGGTGTGGGCCCGTGGTTCCACGCTGTGCCTGTGTGTAACGCGGCCGCCAGTTTGCAACGCAACGGAACATGCGTTTGACGACGTGTCGATCGCGAGAAAATTCAATTTTCCTGCCAAACGCCGACGCGGGTCCACGGCGCTCCCGCTTGCCTGACAATCCAGTACCCAATCAAGATAGTCAACTCGCTCGCCTGCCGACATCAGCGGCTGCATGGTCAGCCAGGAATGCCTTGACGGTCGTCAGAGAATCTGTCCATGGCATCGGTTCGAGGCATTTGAGAAAGATCTTGCCATAACCTTTCGATGTTACTCGCGGATCGCAGATAACGACGACACCCGAATCGTTTTGATCGCGAAGTAGCCTGCCTGCACCCTGCTTCAGTGCCAACGCCGCAAGCGGAAGCTGGTGGCTGGTGAAGCCATTGCCACCCTGTCGACGAATAAACTCCAGCCTGGCCATCATCAGGGGGTCAGCAGGTGAGGCGAACGGCAGTTTGTCGATTGCGACTATGCTGAGCGCCGCGCCGCGCACGTCCACGCCCTCCCAGAAGCTGCCTGTCCCGAGCAGCACTGCATCTCCATGCTCCCGGAATCGTCGTAACAAATCGTCGCGCGGTGAATCGCCCTGAATTAGCAGTGGACGACCCTTGAGTTTCTTACGCCGGGTCTTGAACCACCGCCGCGCGGAATTCAAGGCCCGGTGACTGGTGAAGAGGCAGAACATGCCGCCGGGAGTCTCGTCCAGCAATGGCATTACACGCTCAAGCATTTCCGTCGTATGGTCGCGGTCAGATGGCGGCGGCATATGTGGTGGCAGCCAGATGAGTCCATTGCGATGCAGCGAATAGGGGCTCGGGAACGTCAGGCATTTCGAATCGCCCAGCCCCATACGCTCCGTGAAATGCGAAAAATCGTCGCCTATGGCCAGGGTCGCGGACGTAAATACCCAGGCCTGGTTGCCAACGTTCATTAGTCCGTTCAGCGTATCAGCGACATCCAGTGGCGTCAGATTGAGTCGTATGCTACGAGGATTTACGTCAAGCCAGCGCAGGCCATCCCAGGACTCATCGCTGGCAAGTTGCGCCAGTCGCTCAATTACCGAGTACAGCTGGTCATGGAGTTTTTCGAGATCTGCAGAACTATCAATGAGTTGGGCGAACGCCTCGAGCAGATCCCGCAATGCCGTACTCAAATCAAGTAGTGGTGCACGCAGCTGCTCCATAACAGCAGACAGTTCATGCCGGCCCTCATCGCGCGGGCATTCGGCGCGCACTACGCGGAGCGCCGTCTGCGCGGCATCGAGCCGACGCTGCAATTCAGTCTGGCGGTGTGCAATGGTCGCAGTACGAATCTCATCGAACAGGCGATCGACTTCGCGGCTGCCAAGACTCACGCCAAAAAACTGCGCTGCCAGGTCCGGAATCTGATGCGCCTCGTCGAGGATGATAGCCTCCGCACCTGGCAGGAATTCGATGAATCCCTCCTCCTTAAGTGCGAGGTCAGCCAATAGTAGATGGTGATTGACGACCACGAGATCGGCTTCCTGCGCTGCCCTGCGAGCTTTGACGACATGACATTTCTGATAGACAGGGCACTGTGAACCGAGACAATTTTCCGCGGTCGATGTAACCAGCGGCCACACGCCCGAGTCCTCCGCGACGTCCAGCAATTCGGCGCGATCGCCGGAATCTGTGTAGTGACGCCAGCCGCGCACCGAGTAGAGGTCATCAATCAGGTTTTCAGCTGTCACCTGGCTGGCGACCGTATCCAGGCGATGCAGGCACAGATAGTTGGCCCGACCTTTAAGCAATGCCGTGGTGACGGGTCGCCCGACCGCCTTACCGATGAGCGGGAGATCGCGATGGTACAGCTGATCCTGTAGCGCCTTGGTGCCCGTCGAGATTATGGTCTTGCGACCGCTCAGCAGCGCGGGCAGCAAGTAGGCAAAAGTCTTTCCCGTGCCTGTTCCCGCCTCCACGACCAGCTGGCCGGACCTGGCGAGCGTATCCGCAACAGCTTCGGCCATCCACGCCTGCCCTTCCCGCGGCTGGAAGCCGGACAGGTACGGTTTCAATGGACTGTCAGGGCCAAAGAAGTCGGTAAGAGATTTCACTGCCGCAATATACCGTGCCGGAATCAAAAAGCACTCACGAAATGGCCGGAATCAGCCGAAATTAGTGTGCCAGCTTATTCGATCAGATCCATTCTGCCATGCACGGCGAAACCAACATTAGCAAACGAACAATGCCGTTATTGTCTTTGGCCGGCGATCTTGCGCAACGCATGTTGATCCGCCTTGACCGAGATTTGCAGGTACGGACCCTGAGCTGTGTATCGCGCGGCGGTAAAATCGCTGTCATGGAAGCCCGCGACGTTGTAGCCGACGGACACCCACATGTTGTCGCGAATATTGAATCCGACATCAAGTCCAAGACCGTAGTCAAACACTTTGGATTCATAGGAATGATAAACGCTCGCATGCGCGCCCCAATCCCACCGGGATTTGAAACCGCGACGGAAATCCAGACCAATAAGATCCGTAAAACCGGAAAACTCCTGGCTGTCAAACATGGTCTTGACGTATTTAAACGCGTATTGCAACGATAACTGCGTGCGCGAACTGATACGGCGATTTGCATTCAGATTGTTGATCAGCCGCCGGCTTTCTTCCCGTTGCAGCAAGAGGTCGGTATCTTCTAAAATCAAATCGATCCGATTAAGGAGTGACCAGCGGCTCTCGGACTTTCTCCATGCCCAGCCAAATTTGAAGTTTGCCGCCGATGTCTGTGCGCCCGTTTCCAGATCTGACGTAAATACATTTAATCCGGCGGACAATCCGTGCCCAAGCGCCGGCTCACGATACCAGCCCGACAGCAGCGACCTGCGCTTCTCAGTATCCGAATTTCGATACTCTACGCGACTGCTGGCGCTCCAGAGATCGGCTGCATATCCGGCACCGACGAACACCGCGGTGTAGTCATCGGTGAAAGACCCCGATACCAGTTCGCGATCGGGATCGAATTGCCTGATCGTCGAATCTGAAATGGTGTTCGCCTGATCGACGCCGACATCGAGCGTCCAATGATCACTCAACTCGAATCCCTGGATAAGCCCAACATTCGAAAACAATCGCGGTCCGAACTCAGTCGATTCGGTAGTGACAGACGAATTGATCTGGGCTCTGTTCCACGGCGCAGCCTTAACCCCCAGTCGAGTCATGGACGTCTCCAATAGCGGCCCGCTCGCCTCCTCGTGTTCCGCGAACAGTTCAACGCCCTGCCTTATCCGATAGTCGGCGCCAAATACCATCGTCGTCGGAAAATCAACATTCTGCGCAGTGTCGCTTAGTTCGAAACTTCCAGTGCCGCGTAGGGTAAATTTACCAACCTTCTTGCTGAGTGCTATTTCCGCAATGTCGCTTGTGCTGGTTTCACCGTCTGAAAACTCGTCAGCCGCATGCACAATGCCTGTCGACACCGTAAATCCGTTGTCTTCGAAACGTAGTTGGGCTCTGGCGGTGTTTCTGATTGCCTCGGTGAGAAGGTTTTGCTGCCAGCTGGCTGCACCATCGAAGTAAAATCGTTCTGTTAACTGTGCCCGCCCGTCGAGGCCAACCTTGCGAATCCCCTTTTCCGCTGCATTCTGCTGACCAAGGCCGAAACCGTCGTCAATTTCTTTGACGTAGGCAATCATATCGAGCTTCTCGCCCTGGTGTTCGAGCTCCAGGGAAGTCGCGTCGCCGCTAATGTCTACCCCATTCTCCAGTCGATTGCTGGTAGCAACCTCGGCCTTTAGTAAGGTCGCAGTATTAATCTGCCAACGCAGATCGAAGCCGGTCAGGTCGGCTTCGGCGCCTTGCTGACCCTCGTTGATATGACTGGCACCTACCTCGAGATTGTCATCTGCAGTCCGCAGAGATGCGCGCCCACCTGCGATGATGTCTTCGTTTGCATTCGACTCACTTTCATACTCGACAACAATGAAGATCGGATTAAACGCCTGGTCTCGCCCTGGCACCGGTTGCTTGAAATACAGACTTCCGTCCAATGTATCCAGGTTGTAATCGAGGAAACGACTTAAGGTCGTACTGCTGATGATCTCGCCAGTATCAAATCGGTCCCGAACTTCGATTCGCACCTGTTCGCTGTTGGCAATAATTGGTGCCCGACTGAGTTGGTACAGTCCTGATGTGCCGTCGCCACGAATTTCGTCTCGAACAAATGACTGATTTGTCTCCGTTGCAAAAACCGTATAGCCGACGTTTTGTCCGCGATAGCCGCTCTTGAGCCCGTTAAAGCGTCGCTCGTATCGCGCAAGGTCCGTAACGGACATACCGGTGTCGTAGTCACCAAATAACGCAAAGAACTGGCGTCGCTCCAGCTTCAGGTATAACTTGCGTTGACTTGCGGCATCGAAGCGCTGGTCGCTGCGATCCGCATATAGAGGGTAATAGGCATCCGGGTTAATGACTGTCTGGAATTGACTGCGATTCGCACTGCGCTCCCGATCTGAATCGTAGGCGGCCGTCAGAAGGTATTCACCCTTGACCTGGCCTTTCGCGAAAAAGGCGATTCTGCCTTCATCATAGTATCCGTCATCAAATCCAGCGGCAGTTGCAGCCGTCATATTGTCGGCAAGGGTGTTGTACCCCAACTGCCCTTCTGCGAAACCAACCAGGATCCAATCGCGTGGCGTGGCGCTAAGCCACGTATGCAGTTCCTGCTGGCGTCGATTATCAAAATTCAGAGTAATCTTCGCGTCGCCAGCCTGTGTTGTCGGCTCGAGTTCAATGAGCGCAATACCGCCAGGGCCGACGCGATAAAGGGGCTCGCGCGAACCAACTGCGACGATCTTGTTCCTGCGGTCATATTCGACCTCCCACCACGAACGATAAGGTGTGTTGACGCGAAACGTACCAATGGCCCCTTGCCGGGCCTCTTTGCCGCTGCGATCAAATAGTCGGACCGCGATCACCGGTCGCGTCTTGCCGTCGGCGACCAGGACGGACATGTCCGGAACGATCTCGCCACGAACCGCCGTTCCGGCGAAGTCGATCACTCTCTCGAGCACAGTCTCAATGTCACCGTTCAGATTGCGAACGGTCACACTGATATTGTTCGGGCCGTCAGCCAGTTCAACGCCCTTCCAGCGAGAAACGGCGAACGTCTGGCTGTCAT
This sequence comes from Woeseiaceae bacterium, assembly GCA_051007895.1. Lineage (GTDB taxonomy): Bacteria > Pseudomonadota > Gammaproteobacteria > Steroidobacterales > Woeseiaceae > SZUA-117. The sequence goes on along the minus strand of JBPCYD010000139.1, from coordinate 12,716 downwards.
TGACTTCAACGCCGTCATAGGTAAGCGGACTCACCGTGCTACCGTTGATCGTAATGTCCAGCTTATGTTGCAAACCGTGCTTGACCGAAATCTTGGTTGACGGGATGGCTGGATTGAAACCCGACTCCGGTAGCAGTATTTCTGTGCCGGCCTGCATTTCAGCCATTGCCGGTTCGACCTGGGATGACGGCAGTCCCGTATCGTCGTCAAACGCGTCTGACAGGCTTTGTCGCAGTAACTCCTCTTCGGCTCCGGGAACGGCGCCTTGCGTAGCGGCAATGACGATGCCGGACGTCGCCTGGGTCACTTCCAGGAATGAGGGTTTTGTCGGCCGCTTGCCCGACAATATCAGTTCAACGCGCCGGTTGAGCTGCCGGCCTTCTGCTGTCGCATTGCTCGCGATCGAATCATCAGGGCCGCGTCCCTGCACCGTGACGTTCCTGGAATCAACGTCCAGAGCCTTTGCAAGGTAGTTTGCAGCCGACAGCGCCCTTGCTCGCGACAGCACGTAATTGTCGGCGAACACCGCTTGATTAGCCGGGGAGATGCCCTGGCTGTCGCTGTGTCCTATCGCGGCAATATTGATGTCACCCACACCGTTCCAGTCCTCCACAAGCTCGTCGAGCGAGAGTCGATCTGCGTTGGATAACTGTGCCGACAGCACCCCAAATTTCAGGTTGAGAACATAGCCCGCATTTTCAACCACGGCTTGTTCCCGTACCATTTTCGTTTCGACGATAGGCGTCTGTTGCGCAGCTTCAATCGGGGAATCAAATTTCGCAAATGCTTTGGTCGTTAGTTCGCCGTGCACATCATTGGAAATTCGTGCCTCAAAACTGACATTGCGGGTCCACTCACCGAACTGTTCCGGTAAATTGATCGTCAGGGATGGTCCAACAACGCGAGGATCCGCAACACGCTTACCATCCACCTGCAATGTACCGTCAAGGTAGGCAACACCTTCGGGAAGTAGAACCATAACCTCCGCATTACGAATCCGAATGTTTCCTTCGCCACTCAGGGTGACGCTATAGGCAACTTCTTCCGTGCTGTCCGTACCGAGGCTCTTCATTTCGATATCAACGAGGCCCTTCGGCGGTAGCTTGCGACGCAGGTAAAAGTCCGCTCGGGTCAGACTGCCCGGTTGTGATTTAACGAACTGGGAATCTTTTCTCCCGGCAAATTGGGGAGCTGAATCACAACCTACGATTTCAAAGTAGTTGGGAACTGATTCGGGATCGATTTGTGCGACGTGCGTACCGGGCCGCAAACCCTCGAGATGAAATCGACCGCTCTCGTCGGATACCGCAAACCTGCCATCTTCCAGGTAGACACGAACACCGCTAACGCCCTGATCATCTGTGAAGGTGGACGAGTTGCATTGTCCGTCAACCACTCGCCCGATAATCGTACTTGTGGTTCGGAAGAGATCTTCGGTCAGGCGAATACGGGCATTCGATTCGTTTGATACCAATCCGGCGTCCGCGCTTGCAGTTGCCGTGTTGACCAATTCGTCGTTTCGCTTGCCGGAAACGATTTCGACAACGTAATGAATAACTGCACGCTCACCGGCAACCAGATCGCCGAGGGCAAACTGTAGGGATCTCAAATCAGCGCTGATTGTCGGATCAGCGATACTGAGGCCATCCCTTTGAGCTGAACCCGATACAAACCGCACGCCACTCGGCAAAGCATCGCCGATATTCACATTGGTTGACGTACCCGATGCGGCTGTATTTTGCAGATCGAGTTCGTAACGGACGAAATCTCCGGGTGCAGCAAATGTCGTCGTCGTCGTTTTCTGTAAAAATAGTGCGCCGGCACGTGGATCAACCGGAATATCGAAGTCGACCGGCAGCGTTGTCGCATGCGTAAATGCTGCGCCGAATGATGCCGGACCCAAAGCAAATGGCCCGCCAGGCAATAGCTGTAAATCGGATATCGCTATGCTCGATGGCGCAGCATATGTTGCCGGTGGCGTCACGACAAGCTGGTAGTTTCCCTGTGGCACAACAGGAAAACGAAATTCTCCGGGGCCGAACGAATACAGCGTTCCCGAACTATCGACTTCGCTACCGCCACTGGATATCGAGGAAGGAAACACGCTGACGCCGTCATTGCCGTAAACAACCGCAGGTAGTCCTGTACCGGCGTCAACAATCTGTATTACCGCACCGTCAATCGGATTGCCCGTTACGGACTCAAAGACCATGCTGACAGGATCCAGAATTACCGCAGCCTGCGATGAATCCGCAGCGTCTGCCGGGTCTGTATAGTCAACGCTGACGTTTGTGTCAACGCTACCCTGCAGAACGCAGTCTCCCGAATTTGGGGACCCATTTGCAGAAGCTACGTAGCCAACGAATACGCCGGAATCGATTTCTGTTTCTGTCAACTGAACCGTTTCAATGTCTCCGGACGTCGGGTGACTCACCTCTACAACGGCATAATTGACAACCGCTGAATCAACATCCTGGTCTTTGTCTGTCAGGCGTATAAATAGTGCTTCACCCAGGTTGAATGCATTTACGGGACTAACATCGTGCAGCAGTGTTGGATCAACTGCGCCGCCACCGAGAATCTCCGGGTCTGCGAGCGGTGTAAACGCACCTGCCTGCCAGCAGGCGGATGGCCCAACCGGTTCCTGATAGGCCCCTATGCCAGCCGAAAGAACTCGTGTGAATTCGACGCTTGACGAACTGCGTATGACAGCCGTCGTGACATCGACCACATTGCTGAATTTTGTCGCTGGTGCACCAGCCGAGTTCAGATAATCAAGCTGTGCCGTATTGGAAATTACGGTTCCCGGCGGACTTGCACTGGCCGATAGCGACGTTATTAATACAATTAGTAGGGCACAGAATGCGCGAACCAACAAGCTGATTACACGATACCCAGAATACCGCGGGGGGAGCAGATGCTCCCCCGTTGGTAACCATCGCAAACGACGCCGGCCGACCCACGTCTGTGGGTCGGACCAGGGCGGCACAAGGTCGCGCGCACCGTTTTCGATACGCGCGCGCCGCCAGACCGTGTGCAATTTTACTAGCACCGTGATTGGGTCAATCTCCTAACAGTTCAGTTAGGGGATCAGGACCCTGTAGGTGATAACCAACGACGTACCTGCCGTTACTGTTATCGGAGATCCCGGTGTGCCGACCGTTATAGCCTGACCGACAAGCGTACAACCGTCCGCTGGATTGGCATCGGCTATACACGGCAAAGGCGCACCGCCATTGTTTACGACCGATATATCCTGACCGCCGTAGAACCCCGTAATAAAACCTGGAACGGCAGGAATATCAGCATCGATGGCGTCGGCAATCGAAACATTGTCGGCATTCAGTGAACCGTTATTCGCTACCGTAATTACGTATTCGACAGTTGCGCCCGGAATGGCCTTGAAGTCCGCGGTGTTGAACGGGTCTGAAACAACGGTCGCAATCTTAGTTACCGTCAGGCCAGCGCCTGCTACAAGGAATCCGTCAAAAGCAAGTTCAATACCGTCACCCAGGACCAGTCCGCCGCCTTCAACAAAGACGTTTTCAACTGCGGCCGTGTTTGGATTCGAGACATCGTTGTCGAGATCATCACCTAGTGCAGCACCGTCACCGGCTTCCGCAACGACGGCCGACAGCTCGAGGTTAGCAGCATCCCCGTCCACGAGGCCCAGGACTACGTCTGCGTCACCGTACACATGAACGATATAGGTTGAATCTGCCGGTATTTCATTGGCATATGGCAGATCAGTCGCTTCGATCGGAACTACCGGAGACGGCGCGCTCGCGACACGAATACGAATATTGTTCAAATTGACGTCTGTATCAAGCAATGTGTTGACAGCAGGATCGGTCGAGGCAAGTTGCCTGGCGATCATTCTGAAGTCCTGCGCCGAGTTACCATCGTTGGTCAACGTGAACTCAACAAACGCGTCAGAATCACCGGAATTGACCGTCGTGTGTGCCGAACCGACTTGTGCCAGCGTGAAATTGACACGATTATCAACGACAAAGGTGGTGATTGTTCCCGCGCCAACACCCGGGTTGGCATTACCGACTCCAGGTGCAGACTCGATTACAGTCTGCAGGACGGTGTTTACTTCGTATGAAACTGTCGCCAAATTTTCGATCGGCGTCCCAGCAGTTGTTCCTGCTGCGAATGCGTGCTGAGTTAACAGCAACACGACAGTCGACACGGACAACTTCGCAAAGAAGTTGCCTCTTAATTTAAAACCATTCATCACGGTACTCCTTACCATTTAAAACAAATCTCCGGCGATCAATTGCCGGCATGGGTCTTCTGTTGCAAAAAACGCCCAACGACGTTCCCTGTTTTCCCCGGTTAAACAGATCGTCTTTGCGATCGTTTTATCAATTCAGTCGAGCGCGAAACCGCGCCATACCCTGCGCGCCTGCATCAAGGTGGTTCTGCATGGTCCAGCGCACGTGGGTGAAGTCGTTCGGTTCGGCTGGGCGCCGATTGCCGTTATCTGCAACCATGAGGTCGGATGCCGAACCAAAGCTCCTGCCGCCGTCTACCGAAAACTCAATCAAGGTTCCCGGTGCGAATGCCGATCCTTCTATGTAGGTGAGGTTTTCAGAAATCGGATTCGTAATGATCACGTTTTCCGCTGTCTCATTGCTGATGTTCGTAAAGGTGATCGTGTAAATGACGTCATCGCCAGGAACAACGGTGTCTGCCGAAACAAGGCGCCGCTCGGTCTCACCGGAATCGCCGACAATTAGTTCTTCCTTTTGCACGACGGTGCGCACGTTTAGATGACCTGAATCCTGCGCTACTGCCAGCCCCGCAAACAGGCCCGTCAAAATCAACAAAAACTTCGCTAAATTTCTCATGTCTTTTCCCTTCCTAATCGCTCTGTAAAAATTAAAATAGTCAATCAATAGTTACCTGGAACTCGATGGTCTGAATGCCATCGAGCTGTGTGAGGTCGCCGAGCTGCACAGCGATTTCAGGCGTTACGTTCGCAATGAACTCGCCAGCATCGAGGTCGTTTGCATCGGTGAGTGCGCCGCCGTTAAGAACGATGCTTTCGGCAACGAAAGTAGTGAATTCGGGAATTGGATCGGAAAACGTGCCGGCAGTGATCGTGCCGCTGTTTAAGACCTCGACGGTTACCGTATAGGTCAACGTTGCTCCAACCGTCGGCTCTGTCCCGCCCTGTGGATCGCTGATGGCCACTGATTTCGTCAGGCTGATCTGCACATCGGAAACGATGTACTCACCAAACACGGATGCGGCGCCTCCGCTGGCGCCAACCACCGCGTCAACACCGCCGTCACCAAGGCCCACGAGTGTGGCGCCCGGTATGCCAATGCCGGTCGCTGAAGTTGCAGTCAGCTCGCTACGGCCCAGCTCACCATCGACAACCGCGGCAGGAATGTCGTTTACCAACAACACATCGACAGATTCATCTGCAGCCAACTGGGGGTCGTTCCCTCCAGCAACATAGGCGATGTCTCCAGCACTGAAATTTCCGCTGGAGTCCGTATCGAAGTAGATTGCCGGTACCGCCGGAATGGGGTCGAAGTCATCACCTGGCAGCAAGCTGTCGAACGTCAATTCAAAGGCTTCGCTACCGTTGCCGGTGTTCGTCACAGTTAAGAGGATGGATCTGTCGATGGCGCCAGGTGCACTGATAACCTGCGCACTCTGTAACGTGACGACAACGTCCAGACGCTCAAGCACCATGAAAGTAACGATATTGGAATCCAGTGTTGAACTAACACCACCAAGATCGAAATTGACGGTTGCAATGTTGTCTATAACGGTCCCGGCAGGTGTGCCTTCGGACCATGCCGCCGGGATTCCCGCCAAGCAGACTGCCAGGACCCAGGCAAAAGGAACGAGACGCGGAAATATCACCTTCCGCGCCCGTTCCGCCGGGGTCGCGGTTTTGTAACGTGCTGGTGTCAAGGTTCATTCCTTAATCACAGCGTTAGCGCACGTTGACTGAACAAAGCTCAGGCAACGCGTACTTAGGCTTTCAAAACCCTTGCGGGCCACATGCACTTCCCGGACCCCTGCGGTATCCATCCGCAGGTCGATCGAGTTGCAGCAACTGCTGCAAACACTCGAGCACAGCCATCCAGCCGTCCCGAGGAAGACCAGTTCGGAATGTTGCTTATTCGGAAATTGGCTGCACGGTATGCGCCATATTTGTTGTCGAAGTGTGAGGGACCTCACAGTTGGGTCGTGAAGTCCCTCACACAGGCGAGGCCAGCAATGACGTGGCCTTCGGCGACCGCCGTCGATCGCGAAACGTTACGCATTTTGGGTTTATGTCATGCGACTCGCATGACCGGATAAAGACCTAGCCGAGCGGTGTCGGACGATGTATGCCGAGTTTTTTCATCTTCGAACGCAGTGTACTGGGTGGAATACCCAGCTTTTTGGCCGCGCCTTCTGCCCCGCCAATTACCCATCGTGCCTGGCTCAGTACCTCTTCGATGTGCAATCGTTCGGCAGCGCTCAAATCTCCAGACCCGGTCGCCGGCACGTTGCTGACTACCTTTTCCGACTCTGTGAGTGTCGCAACGAATTCCGATGCCTCAAGCACCGGCCCATCTGAGGAAATTAACGCGCGTTGTATGACGCTCTCGAGCTCGCGAATATTGCCCGGCCACGAGTAGGACTGGAGGTGCTCCATCATCGTCGCCGAAATTGCGGAGACATCTTTACCCAGCAGCGCGGCTTGCTTCTTAACAATGTGTTCCGCAAGAATCGGGATGTCACCCTCTCGATCTACCAGCTTCGGAAGATTTATTGGAAACGTATTTATCCGATAGTACAAATCGGCGCGAAATTCGCCGTTGTCCACCGCCTGCTGCAAATCCCGGTTAGTCGCTGCAATTAGCCGCACGTCAACTTCGATGTTGTCAGTCCCGCCCAGGCGCTGGAACTCGCCTTCCTGGATGACGCGCAGCAGCTTGCCCTGCAATTCGAGCGGAAAATCACCGATTTCATCCAGGAACAACGTGCCCATGTGGGCCAAGTCGAAGCGCCCTCGCTTCCGGGCATGCGCACCCGTAAATGCCCCTTTTTCGTGACCGAACAGCTCGCTTTCGATCAGGTTCGACGGTAACGCGGCGCAGTTTACTTTTACCAGTGGCCGATCTTTGCGCAGACTACGTTCGTGTATGGCCCGCGCGATCAGCTCTTTCCCGGTACCGGTCTCGCCCTGGATCAAAACCGAAGTCGTCGTTCCGGCGACCTGCTGAACCTGGTGAAGGCATTGCCTGAGCTGCGGGCTTTCGCCACAAATTTCGTCAAAACCATGTGTCGTGCTGATCTCCTGCCGCAGGTAGACGTTCTCTGCCTCCAGGCGTTCCTTTGCATCGCGAAGTTCGGCAAGTGCCACATTCAGCGCCTTCCTGGCATTGATACGTCCCACCACACTGGCGAAAAGGTCCGCTACCACACGCAATTCCGTCATATCCTGATCGATCCATTCGCGATCATCCGCTATATTGCCGAAGGCCAGAACACCCACAGAATCAGCACTTACAATGAGTGGAGACGCGACAATGGACGTCAACTCAAGAGCGTGCATCTGTTCGAGATCTTCGGCCGCCTCTGACGGCATTGCATCGTTGGCGCTCAGCCGTACGGACTGGCCCGACAATATCCTGGACGCTATCCACGGAAACGTCTTCATTGAAACGCTCATCACCGGAGCGCCACCGTGCTGATTCCAGAAATACTCCAGTTCGATAGTCATCTTCCTGCTGTCATACCAGAATATTCTGGCACGGTCTGCATCCAGAAAATTACTCACTTCCGCCAAGCACTCGACTAATGCCGAGTCCGGCTTATCCTCGTTGATCGTAATGAGCCTGGACGATAATCCAGCAACAAAATCCTGAAATTCACGTCGCGATTTCAATGCCGCATCAGTCTGTCTTTGGGCGAGCACATCGATCTCCGCCCCCCAGATTCTGACCAGCTGATTGCCTTCCAGCACGCCCGTGAAATTGACCAAAAGCGAACGATCGTCTCCATCGACACTTTTGTAGTTAAGATCGTAGGAGTTCAGCTGGTAATTATTCTCGACAAATGCGCGAATAAGACCGGCATGGGATCGCGTATCTTTTGCGGAATCCAGGTCTCCAAATTGAAGTCCAAGCGCATACGGTATCGACTCGACCCCGACAGATTTAGCAAACTCCTGGTTGCATTCAACCAGAACACCGCGCTTGCTGAATTCGATCTGCTCGTCCAGTGGCAAATCTTTAGGCATGGGAGGATCATATTCAAAACAATAGACGGCATCCTTTGTTTGCTCGATCAGTGATCTGAAACGCAGCTCCGATTGCACGATTTCATGCTGCACCCGTTCAACCCGCTGCGCGTTACGCAGAATAGTGGATTCGATTTCCTGCCTTTGCCTCGCGAAAATGATCATTCCGGTAACGATCAGCACGAGTGATGTGAGCGATATAAACCACTCTGCCTCCAGGTGCAGGAACGTCATGATTTCCATCGCACGCTGCTCGCCAACGTAGCGGGGCAATAGCGCCATGACCAGCAGGTCGGCCAGATAGAAAAGGCCCGCCACGGCAACGCCAATAAGAATCAGGACACGACCATTCCGCGGTGTTGCGCCCTTTTCAAAAAAGCCGGTACGTGTCAGAACGAAAAACGCGATCGCGAGGATCACAATAATGGCAACATCCAGCGCCATCATGATCAGCGGCGAGGAGCGGATCATGACTGCGGTGTCCCGGCAGACTCGCGCCATTGATTACCGGGTGCACAGATATTTCTCAACGTCACATATGGTTCATTTATACTCACGAAACGAACTCTGCCCACCGACTCGACAATAATGTCAGGCCAATACGCAATCGGTCAATGATTGCGCGAGTCTGCGGCATTTCAACAGTAGAAATTGCATGGAATTATAAAGTTCAGTGCATCTCAATGCGCGCTTGGGCAATTAGATATGCATGATGGGAGCCGCCCAGATGATCTCGTTATGTAAAATGTCCAAAGCACGACACTAATAGCACGAAATATCGTGGCCCCCACGATTATTCGTGGGTACATACGCCAATCGCGCGCGCCTCAATGCCACCGTGTCGACGCTATCTCTTTGTTTTATATGAATATTAGTGTAAATGAGGGCAACTGGCACGGTTTCTGCAGTAATACCTCATATAGAAACCACATTAGGTTTCATATTTATACAGTTGTCATTTATAGGTTTTACTAGAGAAGAGATAACCATGGACGATTCCAACCGCAGGCTCAACATTCTACTAATCGAGGACAGCCCGCGACGCCTCAAGCTGGTCCGCGTCGCCCTGGAAAATGCCAGTACCCGGTGTCGGCTGCACACAGTGGGCGCAAACGCGGACGCGCTGAAGTATTTGCGGCGCGAAGCACATTTCGCGGACGCACCACGTCCGGACCTCGTGTTGCTCGATTTTTCGCAGCCGGATGGACGTTATCTGGAATTGATTAAGGAGTTCAGAAAGGCAGAAGAATTTGGCCAAATGCCGTTTGCACTGCTGACCCGGCCGGAAACGGAAGAAATTCTTGAAGAGCAGTTCGAATCGACCGGTACCTGCGCTGTCTTTTCGCCGATCGAACTGGGTGAATTTCTGCAAACAATGAATTCGCGGCGGGCCGATCGGTTCGTGAACGCGGTATCGCTCATGGCCAATCTCGGCATACTGTTGGTGCGCGCGCCAGGCGTATTTGCGGATGCCACGACAGCACCACCCGTTGCTCATTCGATGTAGTTGCTGCAGTCCTCCTGTGTGATGGCGGATGTTGGCAATTCGTCTGAGCGGTATTGACCTGGGTGCACTTGCGGATATTCGAGGAAACGAATAACGTTACGGCGGTCCGAAATCGGAATCGCAGTGCATGTCCGCAGATGAACAAGCGAGTTTTATGCAGGGGCTTGCTGAAGCGCTTAACAGCAAGGAAATAGCCCTCCCCTCTTTTCCCGACGTCGTTGTGCAAATTCGCACGGCACTCGAAGATCCGACGTGCACTGCGGAAAGACTCGCAACTGTCGCGAAAACGGATCCTGTGCTGGTGTCGCGTCTTTTAAAATCGGTGAATTCTGCGTTCCACAATCGGGCAGGCATAGAAATCGTCGACCTGGGGCTGGCAATCAGTCGACTCGGTTTCGAAGCGGTCAGGAATACCGCCATTACGTTGGCGGTCGAACAAATTTTCGATGCGTCTCAGCACCAAGGCCTGAAAGCGCGACTGAAGGTACTCTGGAATAACAGCATTGAACTATCGTCGATGTGTTACACGCTGGCGCACCGCTCGCGGAAAGTGAACGCTGACAACGCTTTCCTTTGCGGCCTGCTCCATGAAGTCGGCAAGCTGTACATTCTCACCAAGGCCCAAGACTATCCGAATTTCCTGGGAAACGACGAATCGCTGGACCAGGTAATGGAGCAATGGAGTCCGTCGGTCGGTCAGTCGATCGTGCAGGCGTGGGGTTTCCCTGACGAAATCGCCGAAACCATGGATGCTATAAACGCTGCTGACAGCCAGGTCGCGTCAGACCCCTCAATGGTAGACGTCGTGGCTGCGAGTCAATTGCTGGTCGAAGGCGCGGAGGCCGCGCTGGCAGGTGCCAGTCGACATGCATCGATCGATCGTTTGGATATTACGAGCGAAAATTATGACACGGTCGCGGAGACCTACGACATGCATGCGATGTCCATGCGGCAGTCAATCTCGGGCTAAGAAAAATCAGCGATGGGCGGGTTTTAACTTTTTTGCTGCCCAGCTGGCGCTACTGCCGAAATCCGATGTCGTAACGCTGGTCAATCACGTAGGTCGTCTGCGTGTTATGGGACTGAATACTGCCTGAGCTGGGATTGCCGTCATCGCCGCGTGCTTCAAGAATTTGTGCGATGTCACCCGGTATCTCGCCAAAGACGATGTTGTGTCCACTCAGATTATAGAGATTGAGATCTATGCCGAGCAGCCCACCGAACGAATTACTGGGTTGCTGGTAAGACGCATTGGTGTTGTCCACCGGGCCGGCGATAAGTCCGGCACCGCGTAGATGTTTCCAGATCTTGCGTGCTTCCTGACCGTTGTTCGTCGTGTTCCAGCCACCCGAAATGTTGCCGTTGCCGTTGCCATTGTCGGCCGCTCGCCAGGTGCCCGAAAATCGGGTCGACGCCGATGGATCGTCGCCCGGCAGCACACCGTATCGATCCTGGTAGGCGAAAATAGCGGCTGATACACCAGAAAAATCATTCTCAACGCGCTTGATCTTCGCATTGGTAATCATCTCCCTGCCTTTCAATACACCACCGACCAGGAGTCCGATAATGACCAGTACGATGGCTATTTCCACCAGCGTAAAGCCGGATTGCTTACGTCGCGCTGAAAGATCAATATTCACGATTGTATCCTTTAGATAAATTGCCCAATAGCACGTGTCCACTTTTGGTGGCTAAGCACCTGCCGATAGTCCTTTTATCGACCCGGCTTGTCGAAACTTTAGAATAGTTGCCCTCATAACTATCTGTTTTCAAAACTTTTTCCTAATTTCTGACGTAGGTCTCAAATAGTCCAGTCGAATCAGGGGAGTTGACCACCGGCGACCATGCGTCGGTATAGGCTGCTCGCAGCGGTCCAGGAAACGAGGTCATCGAATTCGTTTCCCGGACGTTCGCTGCGACGGCGACTAACGGAGACCAAATCGGCGGCAACCCGGTAGTTGGTTCCAGTAGGTCCACCGCCGATCGTGGCGCCGACGTTTTCCAGCTGATCCGCGGAGGTGAATGACCCCCAGTCCTTGCCCATCGAATAGACCACTGAGGGTGCCGAGTTCGTCAGCGTGGTTGCCGGACCGGAGCAACTGTTTGCTGATGACCCCGTGCCGGTGGAACAGACCGCCAGGTCCGGCGTCAGCAGCGCCATTGTCACGTTCCGCATTTCACCGGGCGCTATGAAATCCCAATTGCCATCGCCGTCAACGTCGGATGCCGTGACACTGTAACGAATCGGACTTGCCCAGGAGTCCAGCATCAGGTTGTCATCATTACGCGGTCCGGCGAGTCCGAGAGTTGATGCCGGCACGAAGCCATGCTGGACGACGCAGGCACCGCCTAATGTGGCGGACAGCCCGTTGCTGCCCGGGGTCGCGGGACAAGGCAGAAACCCGTTGACGAGTGCATAACCCTCGATTGCCGCTTCGGTGCTGGACAATAGCTCCTTTGTTTCACGAATTCGGCCGTTTTCCAATTGCGTTGACAACGGCATCGCAAGGCCACCTAGAATGAGCCCCATAATCAGGATGACGATGGAAAGTTCGACCAGTGTGAATCCGTTTTGACTTCTCATAACCCGTGCTCATTTCTCATCGGCTTAGCAGCTCGCTACATTGAGGGCTGAATCGACACAGTAAAAAACATCGTTAAAGGTGTTGTCCGCGGGGCGCGATTCAAGATCAACAATGCCACTTACGTAGGGATGACTGGTGCTATTCAGCGACTCAAGGTAGTTGGCAATATCGTTCCTGGTGTCTGTATCGATTGGCGGCGCATTGCGGCTCTGTCCGAGAGACTCGAGGCGACGATTTGCGAAAATGACCACACCTGCATATTGACCTCCACCATTGACAGTAATGCAATTCGTGCACGCACTTGGCAATGAGGCGGCAGGACTGAAAGATTCGGCGACATAATAGAAAATGTGATCTTTCCAGT
>JBPCYD010000138.1:0-8592 GCA_051007895.1 Woeseiaceae bacterium | reverse complement strand
CCTAGGCCATTGCAGGGATACAACGAGCTGGGCAACTGGAACCGTGGCAACGGCCATGAAGATCATCATCCGACACTGCAGCGCGCGTTGCGCGAAGTGTACCCGTCGATTGAAATTCGATCGACGGAATTCAAACCCTGCCTGATCACTGACACACCATCCCACTACCCCTATATTGATATGCTCGACGAGCGTATTGGCATCGCGGCAGGCGGCAATGGAAAGTCGGCCAAATCATCTGATGAAATCGGCCGAATCGCCGCCAGCATGATCCGGTCTGGAAACTGGAAGACATCACTACCGCACTCCGTGTTTGCGGCACGATTTGCCTGAATAGCAACGCCGAATGGCCGGATGCGCTCCAAATCTTGTAAGTCCGAACATAGGTAAGTAGTTCTAACCTGACTGGCATGGAGACGCCCTCTCCATGACCCGCAGTCGGTGTTCATACGACTAGATATAACTCTCTTTCAAGAGTCGTTGCGACCCTGCCCATCGTTGCTTCAAGCAGTTAGGCGATTGCTACCATTCGTCGGTGATGGAGGCAAAACGTGACGTACATCACATTGCGTTACCGCCGGTTTTCTTGCGAAAAACGTTGATCGATCCAAGGTCAGTCAAAGTATGACCGAGGTCTCACTCTCACCATTATTAAATGACTTTACAGCAGCAGAAAGTCAATAATTGGTGCGGAGTAGTAGCGTAAGAAACTAATGCAACTATCGGCTGTGTTGACAATATCAGGCTGCCGATGATGGACGTAAGTACCGACTGACCTAAAAAAATCGACGGTGTAATGCAAGGCCTCAAATTAGCATCCAGTTCCGAGATCCAGCCCGGAGCCAGTAACCAGATGGTGCTGGTCGTCGACAGTGACGGAATTATCTGTGATGTATTGCAAGCGCCACAGAATATAGACTCCAGCTCGGAAGTTGACTTGTCAGGTGCGTCCATTGACAAGCTCTGGTCCGATGAATTGTCGGCGAAAATCATATCGATTATCAAACGCACCATTCGTGGCCGCGAGGTATACAGCACCGATCTCGAACATGAGACAAGGGGTGGCCACTACGAATCCATATTTGTTCCGCACGGTCGCGACAGGGCATTGATCGTCATTCGAGATATCTCTGCACGGCGAACGCAGATCGACAAAATGCAGAAACTTGCCTATGTCGACGACGCAACGAAATTGCCGAATCGTGAATATCTGCTCGACGAACTGCGCAGTTGCGTCGAAAGATCGCGATTGACCGAGGGCCGAGCCGCCGTTGTTTGCATCGAAATTGGCCATAGTGATGTCCACGGCAATATTTTCAGTTCGCGAGATCTGGACGTCATACTCAGGGAACTTGCTGCACGAATTACCCACGAACTTCGCGGCGCCAACCAGCCCGATATGTCGGACAATGACCGCTACTCGATTGCAGCGCGCATCGATTTCCGGCGGTTTGGAGTGGTGCTGCCTTGCATCGACAGTGGTACGGACGCCGAAGGTGTCGCGGAGCGCCTTTGCGATGCTATCCGCCAGCCAATTAAACTGGGTGCCAGAAAAGTCGCTGTCATGACTCGCGCCGGAATTTCCCTATTCCCGCAGGATGGCACCGATGCAGAAACGCTATTTGAAAACGGTGTTGTCGCCATGGAGGATGCTGTCAACGGCGAAGCGGTACACATCAAGTTTCATTCCGGAACCGTCAAGCTGCGTGCTCTGCAACGCCAGGATATCGAGCAGGAACTGAGGACGGCGCTGGTGCGGGAAGAGTTTGAACTTAACTTCCTTCCCATTATCGATGCCAACACCAACCACGTCGTGGCCGTTGAGGCATTGCTTCGCTGGCCGCAGACGACACTGACCACGAAATCGATCCAGCAGATCGTTGCCGTTGCGGAGCGCACCGGCCTGATTCGTCCCATCGCCAATTGGGTGATCAAAACAAGTTGTGAGCAGCTTTTGCGCTGGCATGAAGCGGGACACGAGAGCCTGCGAATAGCGATAAACCTTTCGGCGCAGGAGTTTTCTCAACCTGACCTGATTGAGCGACTAACATCGATTACGACGGATCTTTCCGTAAATCCGTCTTTTATCGACCTGGAGATAAATGAGTACATGCTCTTCAGAGATGCGATGAAGGAATACACGTTATGCAACGACCTGAAAGCTCACGGGTTCGGCGTGGTCGTAGACGACTACGGCACCGGTGTATGTTCACTGGCACATTTATCCCGTAGTCCGGTTGACGCCATCAAGATTGATAATTGTTTTGTTGCGAGTTCGATGGAGAACCCTTGCGACAAGGCGACCTGCGCCGCCGTTTCGGCCATGGCAAGTGAACTCGGTATCAAGGTAATTGCGGAAGGCGTCGAAAACGAGAGCCAGGTGAAGATGCTGCGTATGCAGGGCTGCGACTATCTACAGGGATTCTATTTCGGCAAGCCGTCGTCGGCAGATGACATTAGCGACTATCTCTGCAGATCCTCTGCGCAAATGGCAGCCGACGAATAGCATGGGTGATTCAACACAATCAAAACGCCCGGCAGAAACGCGGGACTCGCTGGATCTCACTAGATCGATTAAGCGCCTGTCAATCCCTGTCGACTCGGACAAGTTTCCACTCAGCGAGGCCGCACTGGTGCGTTCCGCTGTCTTGATCTGCCGGGACAGCGATGCGAAGAAATGGGGACCTCGCTGGCTGAAACAGTCAGGTCTGAAAACAACAACCCTTTCGACAGCCGGAACCGCGCACGACGAAGCTGCGGCCGCCAATCCAGACGTCGTTATAATAGAAGCGGGGATGACGGACCGAAACGGCACGCCCCTGTTTACGCTTCTTAAGGAGTCGCCGGACATTAATGCGCCGATCATCGTTCTATGTACAGGCAGCAGGGATATGTTCAGTGCATTGGACGCAGACGTTCACGATGTCATCCGCAAACCCCTTGAGTGGCAGCTCGTCAGTCATCGGGCGAGGCAAGCGGCAGAGTGTCGTGCCAATGCTGCAAACCTTGAAAGCGCGCAGAACTCACTTGCCGAAGCCATTCAAATCGCCGACCAGGCAAGGCAGCAGCTACGAAGCCGAGAGTCGTTTGAACCAGTAACGGGCCTGCCGAATAAAACCAAGTTTATCGATTTGCTGACTCGCGGCATGATGGCAGTCGATCGGGATAAGAATGCCCTTGCTGTACTGGTAGTAGGTTTCAACCGTTTTCGATTGGTCATTGAAGCGATGGGACAGGATCGCGCCAACCTGGTATTGACCGAAATCGGCAAAATTGTAAACCAATGCCTGCAGGACGCCGAAATGGCGCAGCAACACGCGAGCGGCTTGCGAACTGCGGCTGCCGCCAGCATTGAGCTCGCCAAATTTGGGCTGATGTTCACCTGTTCCGAATCGGATGATTCCGTCACGCATTTACAGCAACTTGTGGCCGAGAAGCTCTCTCATCCGGTGCAAGTCGCAGGACAGACGGTTCACCTTTCCGCCTGTGTCGGCGTCGCGTTGTATCCGCAGGATGCCAGTGACGTTGATCAACTGTTGCAGCGAGCCGATAACGCGATGCGCGATGCGCAAAGCCGCGGCGGCGGGTTCAGGTTCTATTGTGAAGAGACAGATGCCGCTGCAGCGCGAAAACTCAAGCTCGAAAACATGTTGTACGAAGCGCTTGCTCGCGATGAGTTGTCCGTCTGCTATCAACCAATTTCAAATACTGAAAGCGGCAGGATAACCGGCGCCGAGGCGCTTTTGCGATGGCACCAGGCTGACGGAACGACAATTTCTCCCGAAGAGTTTGTTCCAATTGCGGAAGACGCCGGATTGATGATTCGTATTGGCGAATTCGTGCTTGATCAGGCATGCCGACAGCTTGAGGCATGGCAACAGTCCGAACTGCCTATCGAACACATGTGCATCAACGTTTCTAAAGCACAGCTCGTCGGTGGTGGATTGGTTCAAACTGTCGCCAATCTGTTAGACACGTACAGTTTTGACCCTGGCAGCCTGGAACTCGAACTAAGCGAGCGAGGCGTTCTTTCCGGTCGATTTGACGTGATTGACCAGCTCCACGAGCTAAAAAATCTGGGCGTCACACTCTCAATCGATGATTTTGGTACTGGCGACTCTGCGATCGCCTATTTGAGAGATTTGCCGGTGGATTCTCTCAAAATCGACCGCAGCTACGTCAGTGGCCTAACCAAAAACAAAAAAGACGCCGCACTCATTGCCGCAATGATTGCACTCGCCCAAAAGCTCGACCTGAAAGTCATCGCCGAGGGTGTGGAGACGCGCCAACAGGTCGATATGCTCAAAAATCTCGGCTGCAGTGAATTCCAGGGCTTCTTTGTTTCTGCTTCAATTCCTGCAGAAGAATTCTCTAAATTGTTAATGAAATCAATCTAGTACGGGCCAAACACCCTTAAATTCCCCGTGTTTTAACGGGGAGATTATATGAACTCCGTCACATTCTAGCGCCGGTCGCCGGCGAATCCTGTCAACGATCATTTGGGCCGAATCCGGCCTAATCACGTCCTGCATTTGGATGGAGCACTGCCGTGCTTAGAACGATTTTGGCGGACGAATTATGAGGGCGTTAGTTTCGCGGCGGGGATGGTGCGCGCTGACACTGAGTCTATACCTCTACGGATCGACTGCAGCAGCAACAGAGCTTGTGGCAGGCGACGAGCATCATCCGATGCGTTTCGACCACATTACCCTTGATGACGGCCTTTCACAGAGCAATGTATTCGCGATTCTCCAGGACTCCCGCGGATTGATGTGGTTCGGCACTGAAAATGGCCTGAATGCCTATAACGGCTATGACATCGAGCAATTCAAGCGCGAACGTGGCAACCCGGATGCGCTCGGCAGCGATTACATCTACGACATCGAAGAAGATGCGGATGGCAATCTCTGGATCGCAACCAACGGCGGTGGGGTTGCAAAGATGTCACGCTCCACCAAGCAATTCGAGACGTTTCGACATGACCCTGCCAATTCGAACAGCATTTCGAGCAATGTCGTTCGGTCGATCCTCATCGACAATGGCTACATCTGGCTGGCGTCGCGCGGTGACGGACTTGATCGCCTCAATCCACGGAACGGGCGATTCACGCATTATGATTTCGGCGACAACGAACACCCGACCAAAAACCCGGACGAAATCTACGCGCTGCATATGGGTTCGCCGGGAAAAATCTGGGTTGGCAGCAATGCCGGACTAACATTACTTGACACGCAGTCTGGCGAGTTTACATCTTACGCGCACAACCCGGACGACGATCGCTCATTAAGTGACAACAGGGTTCGCGCCATTTACGAAGATAACGCAGGTCGTTTGTGGGTTGGGACCTACGGCGGCGGTCTGAATTTTTTCGACAAAACGACACATTCATTTACGCGCTACCAGCACGATGCCAATGACAAAGCGTCGATTGCCAACGACCGGATCACATCAATATTTGAAGACGACGATGGCCGGATGTGGGTTGGTACATACGGTGGGCTGAACCTCGTCAACCGCATCAATGGAACATTTGTACGCTTCAGCAATATTGACACCGATCCGACTAGTCTTGGCGGCAACGCGGTCACACAGATTTACCAGGATCGCGGTGGCCTCCTCTGGGTCGGCACACGAAGCCGCGGGCTGAGCAAATGGAACCCGCGCACCTGGTCTTATGGATTCGAGAATGCACGGCAACTGACGCGAAATGCAGAGTCTCAGCCCAACGTGACTGCATTCACTGAAGACGCTGCCGGAACGCTGTGGGTCGGTACATTTGGCGATGGGCTCAACGCGGTCGATCGTTCGACTGGCGTCATTACACATTATCAAAATGATCCTTCCCGACCGGACAGCCTGAGTGACGATAACGTCATGAGCTTGTTGCAGGATCGTGCCGGGACCATCTGGGTTGGCACGATGACCGGCGGCTTGAATCGCTTCGACCCGACGACAGGTAT
Organism: Woeseiaceae bacterium; assembly: GCA_051007895.1. Lineage (GTDB taxonomy): Bacteria > Pseudomonadota > Gammaproteobacteria > Steroidobacterales > Woeseiaceae > SZUA-117. The sequence goes on along the minus strand of JBPCYD010000138.1, from coordinate 2,632 downwards.
CAGCAAAGTCTATCGACACGATGATGGCGACCCACAGAGCATTAGCGCGAACGGAGTCATGTCAGTCTACGAAGATCGTGCTGGCCAGATCTGGGTTGGCACTTTTGGCGGCGGCATAAGCCGCCTCGATCCGAACACCGACCAGTTCACGCACTACTTTCCCGATTCGTCGAATGCAAGCGCATTGAGTAGTAATCGAGTGACCAGCTTCGCAGAGGATCCAAGCGGGAAGATGTGGGTCGGCACCGATGCTGGCGGACTCAATCTGTTTGACCCGGCAACCGATACCTTTCACCACTTTAGCCATGACCCTACTGATCCGAATACACTCGCTGCCGACACAATCTACGTCATAAATATCGATGCAGACGGTGTGGTCTGGGTCGGTACTCAGGGCGGCGGACTGGATAGAGTGGTCGGCAGCACCGACAATCCGCAGAGTATTTCCTTTGCCAACGTTTCGCAGGCTAATGGTCTCGCGAATGATGTGATCTACGGAATCCAGTTCGACAACAGCGGCAAACTGTGGCTGAGCACCAACTACGGCATCAGTCAATATGACCCTGAAACCGGTGCTATCAAGAACATGCATCGCCCGGACGGACTGCAATCAGAAGAATTCAATTTCGGCGCGCACTACAGAAGCGCAAGCGGTGAGTTGTTTTTCGGCGGTCATAACGGGTTCAACGCATTTCGTCCTGAAGATCTGCGCGCTAACAGCGTCGTGCCACTTATCGCATTGACGGGTTTCTACAACGCCAATGATCCGTCAAAGGAAGACGTGCCGGTAGACACCGACGAAGGTGTCGAAATTTCCTACAAGGATGACGTTGTCAGTTTCGAATTTGCAGCCCTGGATTTCGCGACGCCTGAGCAGAACCGATACCAATACAAGCTCGAAGGATTCGACAAAGAGTGGATCGATCTTGGCAGCCGGCGCACGGTTACCTACACCGACCTCAATGATGGCCGCTATTTGTTAAGAGTCAAAGCTGCCAATGCTGACGGTGTGTGGAATGAAGCCGGATTGGCGATTCCTGTGACCGTATCACCCGCACCCTGGGATACATGGTGGGCTTATCTCGGATATTTAGCGATGTTCGCCCAGCTGGTCGCTGCCTTGTGGCTTGGTCATCGTCGCAAAATCCGGCGCGAGGAAGAATATAGCGAGCGACTGGAGGTAGAAGTCCAGGTTCGTACCGAGAAGTTGCTGGAAACCAACGAGAAACTCAAAGAGCTGAATGAGCACCTTCAGGAATCGAGCCTGAGCGACCCACTGACAGGTCTCAGGAACCGGCGGTTCGTCTTCGAAGAGGTCTCAAAAGATCTGGAAGTCGTGCGACGAAAACTGGAAGACGAACGCGATGGCCTGAGTGGTCAAAAGGTCTCCGATCTAGTCTTCATGATGATCGATTTAGACAACTTCAAGCCCATCAATGACACTTACGGACATGCCGCGGGCGACCAGATGCTGCTTGAGGTCCGCGACGTACTGCTAGGCACCTGTCGCAAATCTGACTTTGTCATTCGCTGGGGCGGCGACGAGTTTGTCGTCATCGCCAAGCAGGCGAAACCAGGCGAAGCGGAAGCCCTGGCAGAGCGCATACGCAGCAGCATTGCGGGACACTGTTTTGAGCTGGGTGACGGACAGGTCGTGCGTACCACATGCTCCATAGGCTTCTCTGCCTATCCACTGTTCCACGGTCAGGCCGACAATGCTGATCTCGATCAGATCATGTCGCTGGCAGATAGCCTGATGTATGAAGCGAAGAAGCGCCGCAATGCCTGGGCTGGCATGTTAAGCCCCTCAGAAGCCGCGACCAGTTTCGACTTCGATCACGACGATATCGAACCATCTTCCATGCTGTTCCGGGCAAAACGCGCTGGAAAGCTGATCGCTCACGCACCAAATACAGACGACGATCAAGCGACGTCGCCATTATCGGCAATCGGGTAGAGGAGGCCTTTCGACATGCTCTATTTAACGAAGCCATTATGTGATCCCAGTCACATTTTACTGCCCGCCCCGGGCCAAGTGCGCACGTCCCGCGCCATCGCATATCTGTTGAAATGCAATGACGATGCGATGGTCACGTGCGCCACGAATTCGAGTTACACAACCAGGCAACGACAATCATGAAGAAATCTACTTCAATAAAAACTATCACCGCACTGGCCGGAGTCTTGGCTGTTGCGCTAGGCACTGATTCGGCCAATCGCGTATTGCCGGTCTTCGACGTTTTCTATACGAGCGACGTTAAGAGCGTTCCTGCGGAAATCATCGTTGCATCATCATCTACCGACGTGACGACTGAATATTCGATCGATGGCTCAATCCTGACGTCCGTTGCCACGGCGTCAACGATATCGGTTGCGAGTATCGGGGAATCACGAGCGAAAGTTGCCGTGAATACTGATGACGACCGGACTGAAGTGGACCCGCAAGACGCATTTGCCATTGCAAGCGCCAAAATGAGTGGCCCGGTTGCGGACCTGGCACGAATTGGCGGACCGCAGCTGGTTGACCTGGTGATCCGCTACGACGATCATCCAGAACTTTTTGAGGACGATCGAGTAGAAAGTCTCGGCGGCGAAGTCGTTCGAAACTTTAATGTATTTGACATGCAGGCAA
>JBPCYD010000137.1:0-3199 GCA_051007895.1 Woeseiaceae bacterium | reverse complement strand
TTGTTGCGAATAAACGCACCCGTTCCTGCATCCTTTAAATGCACCCAGGCACGATCGTTATCCGCGTCGCGTGTCATCAGTACCGCAAGCTCTGGACCGGCATTGCCATCAATGTTCGGTACCACCTCAAGATCCAACGGCGTGTAACCCGCCTCGAACCAGACGTTGTTCACATACGCGAGTGTCTGTGAGTCCTTGATGTGCACCCAGGCGCGGTTGTTGTCCGAGGGCTTGGTCATCAACACCGCCACCTCACTGGTGTTGTTGCCGTTCATGTCTGGCAGTACCGCCAATGCCAATGGCGTAAAGCCGGATGAGAACCACACATCACGGACCAGAACGCCGGTCACTGCATCACGCACCTCGACCCAGGCGCGGCCATCGGCCGCCTCGCCCAGCGCTGCGATTGCCGGCGAACCATTGATGTCCACCACCTCGGCATCCAACGGTGTGCGTGTGCCATTAAACACCTGGCTGCCCAGCAAGGCATCGGTACTCGCATCACGCACGTAGCCATTAAGGCTGCTTTGCAAGACCGCGCCAATCTCCGATGCTGCGCTGCCGCCAACATTCGGCACCGTCAGGGCGCGTTGCAACGGCTCGGGAGGCGGTAAAGGAAACTGGAATTCTTCAAGGTTCGTAAACTCGTCGGCGTCGTCATTTGCATCCGGATCACCGCTGTAACTCATTGCCAGTACGTGGCGCACGGTGCCAACGTCTTTTAAACCAGCGGATGGAGCTGGATCGGCGTCTATGTCGAGCAACGTGATTAACTCACCGTTGTCATTGGCGTAACCTGCGAACAGGACTTCTTCGACCGGACTACCCGGGTCGCCGACTTTCAGATTGAGCAATAGAGCGCCGTCCGCTGCAAGGTTGAAATCGCAGTCGCGGAACGGCGTCTGTTCCGAGTCAATATCCACATTCGTCGTAACCTGGAATGTCGCGTACTCGCCATCCGCCTGCATCTCGACGCTATCTTCAACCATCTCGATATCACAGGCGAACCAGCTGCCCGTTTGGCCGGCAGGAACCGTTCCGGCCGTAGTCGAGTCAAATGTCATGAGCCCGCGACCAAAAAAGTCTGCATCCTGCGTTCCTGTCTCAGCTCCGGAGTGCGCCGAACCGGTCGCGTTGTACTGAGTGGCATTGAAATAGAACAGGTAGTCGCCATCGATCGCATTTGCGTTCAGGGCGCTGGGCGCCCGATAGCCGACCTGCAGCGAAACCGGATCCTCATCCACTCCGTCCGGGTCTGGTGCCCAGACAAGGTAGTTGTTGTCATCCGATACTACGTAGCGATGATTTACCGGGATTGAACCCGTACCATCGGTCTGCGTGTAGGACACAGACAGGTAGTCATTGCCGTCAATTGCATACGTACAGCCTGCGCTTTCAAAGGTTGCATCGCCGAAGTCAGATACCACACCGCGGTTGGTCAGATTCATCGCATCCGCGTCAAACTGCGCCGCGAACAACAGCTCACCATTCGTATCGTAGGCTGCTTCCTGAAAGACCTGCGACTCGACAAAACTGCAGACACCGCCTGCCATCAAGTCCATGGTGTGCAATCCCGCGCTGACCGATTCGATATTTACGCTAGTGCGGCTTAGCGAGCGATCGAAGAATGACAGGTACCAGCGCCCCTCCAGGTCGGCCAATGTCCGCGTGTTAACCGCATCAACGGACGACTTCACCAGCAAATGGATAAAGCCGTCGGCATCGAGCCCCGGGTTTTCAAAACCGCCGAGTATCAGCAAATCACTACCGGCCGGTTCTGCGAGGATCGTGGCGATGCGCTCCTCGACGTCAAAATCGTCCGGGGCAAACGCTTCGACCAGGTTGCCTCCTGCGCTGAGCAAAGGACTGGAGCTGTCCGCCGCGATGCGATCGACTTCAGGAAAAGTCGCGCCATCGAAGTTTTCATATTCGCGCGGCGGAATTGCATTGTTCGTCTGTCGGCCGTAACACACTTCGTTACCGCCCACGGTCCAGTTGTCGTCAGCCCCAATTAAGAGGTTGATGGTGCCGAAGCAGTAGTCTTCCTCAAGGAAATTGTTCGGCGGAAATCCGCCAGCGGCAGTATTCCATAGCCAACCTTCAAAATTGACCGACTCGAGCTCGGCGCTCACGTTGTCGACGCCGAGAGACATAACGAGTTGATCGCCCTGCCACTGCAGGCCTGCAGAACTAAAGATGCGGAATTGCGTGACTCCGGTCATCACCGAGTTGTAACTGGTAACACCGCCCACCTGCGATAAATCAGGAGCTTCTATCGGCAACACGATTGAGTGCCATTCACCGTCACTCGGAACGGAGACAGCCAACGATGATACGTAGCGTTCGCCGACGGTCGACTGGAATCCGACCCGAATATTCGCGTTTGGTCCGGAAATCACCCTTACGTCGAGACGAATTTCAGCTATTCCGGCAGCGACGTAATCACCGGCCCACTGTGTGGTATTGAACATCGCCATCTTGCCGCCAGCACCGAAATTCCCGCTCGAGTCGTTTCGCAGGAAATTGTCGTCGATGTCGTCCGGTCCACCGTCTGGAACATTGAATGGTGGGTTCGGGCTTGTGCCGCCCTCATTCCAGCCCTGCTCAGTTCCGTCTTCGAAGTCGTCGACCTGGCCCAGGGTGACGGCATGCGCCGAACCGAAACCGATTAAAGCGACGAATAGAGTGGCTGCGAGCCGTATGCGGCCAGCGGACTTGATATCCATGGGACCCCCCCTAAATAAATTCTACTTCGTCCATCAATAGATGCTGCCTTATTAAGGATAGTTCACTAAATTGATAAAGGAGATGGTCTTGGCATCCTTGATCTCAACCTGAATCTGACCGCTGCCGCGTCTGCCGAGTACGGCGATCTCATCACCGGGATTGGCGTCCATGTCCGGCACGATCGTGAAGTCCTTCGGTGCGAAATCACCCTGGAACCAGACGTTCTTGATGAACGCACCTGATAACGCATCTTTCACCAGCACCCAGGCTCGTCCGTCCGAGTCCTTACTCGTGAGCACCGCTAACTCATCGCCAGCATTCGTGTCCAGATCCGGAAGAATCTCGAGTCGCATCGGTGTGAAGCCCAGATCGAACCACACGTTCTTCACATAGGCCCCACTCAAGGCATCCTTCATGTGCACCCAGGCACGCGTATCGCTGTCTCTCTGGAACAACACCGCCACCTCAGAGC
>JBPCYD010000136.1:0-23160 GCA_051007895.1 Woeseiaceae bacterium | reverse complement strand
CGGAGCGCGACACATGATCGACGCCGCCGATTGGGACCTCTATGCCAGAACCGGTACGAGTCACCTAATGGCCATTTCCGGACTCCACATCGGACTCGCGGCAGGGTTTGCCTACCTGCTGTCCTGGAGCCTGCTGGCACTCGCGGGAAAGCAAGGAAATATCCGCGATGCCGCACTGGTTGCGGCGATCGCGACCGCTGCACTCTATGCCGCGGTGGCCGGCTTTGCGGTCCCGGCTCGTCGGGCGTTGTTGATGGCGGGCGGCGGTGTCCTGGCCGTGCTGCTGCGACGTCGTGTGTCCGCAAGCCACCTGGTTGCGGTACCTTGCCTGTTGATTTTCATCACAGATCCCCTGGCAATACTTGCACCGGGATTCAAGCTGTCATTCGCCGCGGTCGCAATTCTGATTGCGATTGCTGGCCAGCATGTCCGCCCGTCTGTTCGTGTAGGCAATCCGGCCGGAGCGGCTATCGCGTGGATCACTCGGCTTGGCAATCTGCAAATTGCGCTACTGGTTGCCCTGTTTCCTTTGACGGCGCTCATCTTCGGTCGGTTCGCGCCGTTGGCGCCCGTCGCCAACATGCTGATTCTGCCCGTATTTAATTTCCTGACCGTACCGTTGACGCTGGTCAGCGCATTGCTCGAATATGGATTCGCATCGCAGGGCGAATACCTGTTGCGCGCGGCACATGTCACCGTCGAATTCGTCGTCCGGTTACTGCGGACACTGGACCGGTTACCCTATGCGGACCAGCAGCTGAAATTCCTGAGCGGCCCTATCGTCGGGGTCGCGCTATTGCCCGCACTTTCCATTTTGCTGCCGCTTGGCTGGCCAGGCCGGAAACTTGCACTACTGGCACTGTTTGCCGTTCTGGGATACAAGCCTCCGGAAACGCCCGGTGGCTGTCTTGACTATCATGTGCTCGACGTCGGTCAGGGCCTGGCTGTTTTTGTGCGCACTTCTGACCACGCGCTTCTGTACGACACCGGACCTGTTTTTGCTACCGGTAACAGTGCAGCAGAATTCGTCGTCCTGCCTTTCCTGCTTGGGCACGGGGTCACCCGTCTGGATCGGTTAATCGTGAGTCACGCCGATCTTGACCATGCCGGCGGAATTCAGCCCGTTCTCGCAAAATTACCCGTTCAACAAGTCATGACCGGAGAGATTATTGCAGGCGTCAATACGCGACACACGCGCTGTGTTGCTGGCATTTCGTGGCGGGCGGACGACGCGGTCTACTCCATTTTGCATCCGCGACTGAGGGCTCCCTGGACCCGCAACAATTCATCGTGTGTCCTCGAAATCAACATGGGTGAGCATCGTTTGCTGCTATCCGGAGATATCGAAGCACCGGTTGAGAAATTGCTCGTGTACCGCCAGGCAGTCCGCCGCAGCAACGTTCTGGTCGTGCCGCATCACGGCAGTCGCACCTCTTCGACCTTGCCCCTGGTACGCGCAACACGTCCCGGAACGGCAATTGTCGCGGCCGGTTTTGGCAATCGCTGGGGTTTTCCCAAGGCAGATGTTGTATCCCGCTGGGAATCGGTGGGCGCAAAGGTGCTCAATACCGCCTTCTCGGGATCCCTTAGTCAGCGACTCTGCGCGGGCACGTCGCCCGGGCCGATTCATCGCGAGCGACTTGAATCCAGGAAATACTGGCATGACATACCGTGAGCCTGACGGCGACTGAAGAATTTTCCGGCTGGTCACTGTATATTCCGATTTTCGTTCGAGTGTCTGTAGATGGTTGAAATCGTTAAAGCTGGCGGCTGGTTGATGGCGCCAATCATCCTTTGCGCCATTATCGCGATGGGCATTGTCCTGGAGCGTTACTGGACGCTGCAACTCAAGCGAGTAATCCCTGATGATCTGACCAGCAGGGTCTGGGGCTGGGTAAAGCGTGACGCGCTTGATCAGAGCCAGATCCAGACCTTGCACCAGGGATCACCACTCGGGCAGATACTCGCCGCCGGATTGATCAATCGTGATCGCGAGCGAGCCATTATGAAGGACAGCATCGAGGACACGGGCAGGCACGTTGTCCACGAACTGGAGCGCTACCTCGATACACTGGGCACCATTGCCGCTATCACGCCGTTGCTTGGGCTCCTTGGCACCGTGATCGGCATGGTAAAAGTTTTCACAGCCATCACCACACATGGTGTTGGCGATCCAACTGTACTCGCCGGTGGTATTGCGGAGGCGCTTATTACGACCGGTGCGGGATTGACTGTCGCCATTCCGGCACTCATTGGCTACCGCTATTTACGAAACCGGATCGATTCGCTGGTTGTCGAGATGGAGAAAGAAGCCATCAAGCTCGTTGAGGCACTGCACCGTCGGCAGGATAAAGAACAAAGAACCGGCAGAAAGAAATGAGACTCAACCTTCGCGCCAAGGCGGAGCCGGAAGTCAACATGACGTCGTTAATTGACGTCGTTTTACTCCTGCTGATCTTCTTCATGGTTTCGACGAGTTTTGTTAAACAGTCACAAATTTCCATTCGTCTACCCGAAGCTGACAGTTCTTCGGTCGCGGAAGAGCCGCCCCGGAAGATTGATATAATGATCACAGAGCAGGGCACCTATCTTGTCAACAATCGCGAGCTCGTGAACAACCGGCCGGAAACGATTCGGAATGCGTTGCAGAGCGTATCAGACGGCAACGCGGACCTGCCGCTTACCATTAGTGCCGATGCCAACGCCAGGCATCAGCACGTTGTGACAGCGATGGACGTCGCCGGCAAGCTCGGCTTTACTCGAATTAGCATCGCCACTGTAAACGATCCCACGGAACAGTGACGACAAGTGGCTAGCAAGCTTAATCCACGCGTAAGAGAGGTGTACGGCAGGCTGTGGCGCTATGTCCTGCCACACAAGTTGATCGGCTTGGTCGCCGTCATTGCAATGGCGACCACGGCGGCCGTGGAAGCTGGCATGGTCTGGCTGATTGAGCCTCTGATGGATGACACACTGGTCGCCCATAATCTTGAAACAGCGCGATGGTTGCCGCTGGCATTCGTTGCCATTTTTATCGGCAGGGGCGTTGCCGGTTTCGCTACTGAGGCATCCCTTGGTTGGATCGGTCGCAGTGTGATCAGTGCCCTGCGTCAGGATGTCTTTCGCAAATTCCTGACGTTACCGTCAAAGTTTATCGAGACACATTCTACTGGTCCGATGCTGTCCCGGATGACTTATAACGTTGAGATGGTCGCTGAATCCGTTACCAATGTAGTTACCGTAATGGTTCGCGACCTGTTGACCGTATTCGCAGTAATTGCAGTAATGCTCTACCAAAGTCAGCGCCTGTTTCTGTTTGTGGCAATATTGTTGCCGATTATCGCTGTCTTAATTCAGATTCTTGGCAGGGCGTTCAGGCGCTACAGCGGTCGAATCCAGGATTCGGTTGGTGAGGTTACCCAGGTTACTGACGAGGTTCTTACCGGCAATCGTGTGGTTAAAATATTCGGTGGACACGACTATGAAATGGAGAGGTTGGTCGATGTCGATGAGTGGAATCGAAAACAGAACCTGAAACTCATTCGGTCAAGGTCCATGGGTGTCGCGATCACACAGGTGATTTTCGGTGTCGGCGTTGCCGGTGTAATTTATGCGGCCGGCGTCGAGTCGGTAAATGGCAATCTCAGCCCCGGTAGCTTCATGTCATTTTTTGGCGCGATGATGCTGATGTTGCAACCCCTGCGGCGCATCACGAATATCAATGCGACTCTGCAGCGCGGTATTGCCGCCGGTGACAGCCTGTTCAAAATAATCGATGAGCCGGACGAAGCTAACAGCGGTACCTATGCGCCGGACGTTGTGCAGGGCGCGGTGGAGTTTCGCGACGTCAGTTTCTCTTACAATGACGACAAATCACCCGTGCTGAAGAACGTTTCACTCAAAGTAGCCGCCGGCAAAACGGTCGCTATTGTCGGACACTCTGGTAGTGGAAAGACGACACTTGCCGGCCTGCTGCCGAGATTCTACGACGCGGACTCTGGCGACATCTTGCTTGATGGACATTCTGTTCTCGATTACGAGCTATCCAGTTTGCGTTCGAAAATCAGCTTCGTTAGCCAGGACATCATCCTGTTTAACGATTCAATCGAAAACAACCTGGCGTATGGCCAGCTGCGAATTTGCAGTCGGTCGCAGATTTTGGAGGCTGCTGAAGCGGCGCATATAGTTGACTTCGTCAAGAAGATGCCGGACGGGTTCGATACCAATGTCGGCGATAGGGGCGTTCTTCTTTCGGGCGGGCAGCGGCAACGAATCGCGATTGGACGTGCATTGTTAAAGAACGCGCCTGTGCTGATACTTGATGAGGCGACGTCGTCCCTCGATACGAAATCGGAACGGCGCATTCAGGAAGCACTCGATAAGCTGATGACGAACAGGACGACCCTGGTCATTGCGCATCGACTGTCGACGGTCGAGAATGCGGATCAGATCATCGTCCTGGACCAGGGCAGGATTGTCGAATCTGGAACGCACGGGGAGCTTATGGTGGCTCGCGGTCACTACGAAGGTCTCTACCGCATGCAGTTCAGCGAAGATACTGCCGCACGGGAATAATCCATGAGGTTTCTGCATTTTCGGCTGGGTCATAAGAACTCGGATTCATAAAAACAATGAGTCGCGCCGAAGACAGCTGGGTTGCAAAAACATGGTACGGGGACTCGCCGTTGGTATGGATCCTGGTTCCCTTCAGCTGGCTCTATGCTGCCATCATAAGAGGCCGCAAATCTCTCTATCGCCGCAAGGTGCTGCCGTCACATTCAGTCGGTGTACCAGTCGTCGTGGTCGGGAATATAACGGTGGGCGGAACCGGCAAGACGCCGTTGACGATCTGGCTGGCAGGCAAGTTGCATGCATGCGGTTTCTCGCCGGGTATCATCAGTCGCGGTTACCGAGGTAGTGTCGGTGCGGAGCCAATGGAGGCGACGCCGCAAAGTGATCCTGCTGTGGTTGGCGATGAGGCGGTATTGTTGGCGAGTCACAGCGATTGTCATGTGGTTGTGCATCCGGATCGTGTCGCCGCTGCGACCCGGGCGATCGAACTCGGTGCCGATGTCATTATTGCCGACGATGGCCTCCAGCACTATCGCCTGGCGCGGGATGTCGAAATCGCGGTGATCGACGGGCATCGCGGATTTGGCAACGGGCGATTGCTACCGGCAGGCCCATTGCGGGAAAAACCCGGGCGACTTGAATCCGTAGACAAAGTGGTCGTACAAAGACGCCTGGCGCGCCCGGACAATGTTTTACGACGCGCATCTGACAGGCGGCCACTTCATTTTTCGCTCAAGCCCGTGGCAATTCGCCGTCTGGACGATTCTGAGGTCACTGCGCTTGCCGATTTCGCGGGACGCAAAGTCCATGCGCTCGCAGGCATCGGTAACCCGGAGCGTTTTTTTCGCATGCTCGAATCCTTCGGGATGATTGTGAAGCGACATCCGCTTCCGGATCATGCGAAAATTTCGCCAGCCGATGTCACCTTTGATGACGGCGCCCCCGTCATCATGACCAGCAAGGATGCGGTCAAGTGCCGGTTTGCAGAGGCACAGCAGTGCTGGAGCGTTGAGGTGGACGTTGTATTTGAAGGTGAGGAAGGCGATATGCTGCTTGATCTGGTACGGCGTAATATAGAAGCGCTGGAGACTGCGTCGTGACGGAGTTTGTCGTTGTCATCCCGTCTCGTTACGCATCCGAACGGTTGCCAGGCAAACCGCTGCGCCTGATCGGTGGCAAGCCAATGTTGCAGCACGTCTGCGAGCGCGGCATTGAAAGCGCTGCCGCGGAAGTTGTGATTGCTACCGATGACGAACGAATCAGGGCTGCAGCAGAATCATTCTCTGCAAAATGCTGCATGACGTCCAAGGAGCACCGGTCCGGAACCGACCGCCTGGCGGAGGTCGCCCGTGAACTGGGCTGGGCGAAAGATAAAATTGTGGTCAATTTGCAGGGCGATGAGCCGCTGCTGCCGTCACAGCTTATCGATCAGTGTGCGGCACTCCTGGATGACGAGCGAGCAGACGTCGCAACACTTGCTTCGCCCATACAGTCGCAGCGGGATTTCGAGAATCCGAACATCGTGAAGACCGTCGTGGATGACCATGGTTTCGCCCTGTATTTCAGTCGAGCCGCAATTCCTTATTCGAGATCGACTGTCAACGACGACCTGGCCAGGAATTCTGCGTTGCATCATCACGGTATCTACGCGTATCGCAATGCCGTCCTGCAGACTATTGTCTCTGCAGCTCAATCGCCGCTTGAGATTTCCGAGCAGCTCGAACAGTTGCGCGCGCTGAGCCTCGGCTTAAAGATCAAGGTCGGTATTCCGTCGGTGAGGCCCGGACCCGGTGTCGACACTGAAGAAGACCTGGTCGAAGCCGAGCGTCTGATCGGCTCATTCGCCGCGCAGCAATCTCCATAGTTTGCTGGCAGGGCGGCTCATTTTTGTGCCGACTACGTACAGCAAGCTAAGGTAATTTGAGCCACTTTTCCGCCGTTGCGAGTGGCGCCTCCAGCGAATTCAAAAATGCCGCGAGTTGTTTACGTTCGCGGCGGCTCAAATAGAGTCTGTCCTCTGCTTCATTGTGGCCGATCATCGCGAGTGGTGCCCTGTTATACAGGTCTATGACGTCGGCCAGCGTCGCCTGCTGGCCTTTGTGTGAGTAGGGCGCGGTACCGCCGAGATTTCTCAGCGAAGGCGTTCGCATGGCGCCGAGTAATTCGATGCCACTTCTTACATAGGTCAGCTCGTCGCAGCGCCTGCTCTCGTCGTCGCTATAGTTGCCATTGCAATTGAAGGGATCGGCAAGCACTTTTTTTAATCCATCCGTGCGACCGCGATCCGGCAATTCGCCGGGAAACGATAGAACGCCGGTATTGTGAAATTCGTTGTTGGTAAACAGCGGGCCATTATGGCATTCAGTGCAACGTGCTTTGCCGATGAACAGTTGCAGACCGATTATTTCATCGTCTGTGAGGAGCGCATCAGCATTGCGTTGTTCACTGTTAACAACAGCGTTCACGTACTGGTCGAACCGTGAAGGCCCGGGCAGCAACAATCTCTCATAAGCGGCAAGCACTTTGCCGATATTGGCAAAGACTTTGTTGACTTTGTGCTGATCTTCACGGGTCATTGAATTCCATGCCGTCGACAATCCGTAGTCGTCCAGCGGCGCAGCCGCTTCCGGGAATCGGCCTCGATCCGAAAAATCGGGCAGTTCTCCGAACAATGCTTGGTAATTGGCCCGATATCCTGGCTCAACCGAGATGAAGCGGGCAAACTGCATACGATTGCCACCATGCTCGGCAGGATCTTCCAGCGGCGACAATGCCTGGGCCCACTGGCTGTCGCGTCGGCCATCCCAGTATTGCCAGGGGCTGTAGGCAGAGCCGACGATGCTGCGGGTATTGCGTCCTGACAGCCCGATCCCGCGACCTTTCTGGAAGCTGTCGGAGAAGTGCCGCGTCGGCTGGTGGCAGGTGGCGCAGGAGACGGCGCCGTTCGCGCTCAGCCGGGTATCGAAAAACAGTTTGTGGCCAAATTCTGCAGCGAGGAGATTATCGGCGACCGCATTGGACGGGTCGGCAGGAAGGGCCGGCAGGTTGTCCAGCGACAGTGACTGCAGTATGAAAATGTCGCTATCAGTCCATGCCGCGGGACTGCGGGGGCCAAACTGCCACCACACAGATGCTGCCAGTGCGACCGCAATAACCGCAGCTATTTTTCTTCCGTTCTCCGCGATCATATTGTCAGCGAAATCACCACGGTATCGCGGCGGCCGCCGGCCTCGACAGTCACAGTCAGTTCCCAGTAGCCATTCATATGAAAGCGCATGCCCTCGAGCACATAATTCCCGTTGCCGAGCGAGTCCGTCATTCGCGGGCTCGTTGGCAGTCCATGATTGTGCTCGGGCATGCCGCCGGTAACGCTAATCACGGCGCCACTCACCGGTTCACCGGACGCGTCTTCGATATGGAGAATCCAGCGATGAATCTTGTTGATTGTCAGTGGCGTCAATTCGCTCGTATAGCTGACATTGTAGTAGCCCGATCTCGTCAGCCAGGATTCTTTTTCTTTCGCATCCTGGGCATACGTTGCGACCGAAAGGCAGAGGGCCAGCAGCAAGTTGATCCGGCGGGTGCTATGCACGTGCAGCTTCCACAGAACTCCGCTTGGCAAACTGTTGGCGCCAGCGCGTAAAGGAGCCGTTCATCCACAGAAAATTAAGCTGCAGAACGACCGCGCCGACAATGAACCAGACCCACATAGGAACGCCGGCAAACCCGACCTCGAATGGAAACACTGCCGTATACGTTTGACCGGTTTCCGCATCTTGTACATTGACGATGCCAACGAACTCACCTTGTTCATTGAAGGGGTAGAGGTAGGTGAAGACATCTGGCTGGATAGTTGCCGGATAGTGGAATACCGTGACGTCGTCGAGATTTTCAATCTTGTCTACATCCTCCATTATCGTGAAAACGCCTTTGCCAGTGACATTACGAATCACGCGAAAATCTATCGGCACACTGCCGAGCCCGCTATGTTCATACTCCATGACAAAGGTCGCAGTGCCCGTTCCCGGAATATCTTCACAGTACTCTTTATGGCCACGCGACTGCGGTAGGTATATTTTGAAATGCGCACGGTAATAGCCGATACGAATGATGCACAGATCAGCATCCGGCGTAACGCTGCCGTGGGCGAGCACAGGCCCGGGCAAAATCGCCAAACCGATCAAGAATACAATAGATATGAGAGATATCGGGACGCCGAACATGGCGCGTATTCTATACAAGGTCACGTTGTGTCAGTACCCCATGACGTGATTCGGAATGATTACGCCGTTACGCTCCTCGTATTCGTCCCATAGCTGGATCATCTCCTGGAGTTTTAAGGGGTACTGGCCTGACACGTCATTCAGCTCCGTCGGATCTTCCGCGAGATTAAAGAGTTTCCATCGATAGCTTTCCGCGACGGGGTCACGTGCAGTCCAGAAATTATCGTCAGGTTCCTGTACGATTTTCCAGTCACCCTGGCGGATTGCCGTTTTGCCGAACAGTTCCCAGCCAATGGCTTCATCAGGCAGGTGCGTTTCAGCTGTATGCCCACGCAACATCGGTAGCATGGATTTTCCGGACATCGGTACGACTTCGCGACCCTTGTAATTTTGACCTGGATGATCGATGCCTACCAGGTCGAGAACGGTCGGCATCATATCCTTCACGGTCACCATGGCCTCATTGACCTGTTTCCCGGCAAAACCGGGAAAGTGTATGAATGCCGGCGAACGTATGCCACCTTCAGAGGTGAATCCTTTGAACATTCGCCACGGTCCTACGCTTGCACGAGCCCAGCTGGCCCCATACCAGAGGAACGAATCCCGATTGCCCATATTCTCGTAACTGTTGTCGCAGCATTCCTCGAGCCAGCGATTGACCGCGCCGATGGACGTGCCGACAGGATGACCTTCCGCACCGTTATCCGACATGAATACGATAAACGTGTTGTCGAACTCATCGATTGACTTTAAAAAGGCGACTAGTTCTCCGACAAAAATATCGATGTCGCTGACCATCGCCGCGTAGATTTCCATCATGCGCGCTTCCCGTCTCTGCTGATCGGGCGTCAGGTCTGTCCATGCGGGCTCCTCCGCAAGGCGCGGGTAGGATTGCGTCGATGCTCTAACGAGACCGAGTTCTTTGAGCCGCGCAACGCGCCGCGAGTGCAGCGCATCGTATCCGTCGTTGTAGCGGCCACGAAATCTTGCAACGGATTCTTCCGGTGCCTGCAGTGGCCAGTGAACGGCCGTATAGGCCAGGTAACCGAAAAAGGGGCGGCCGTCCTGCCGGTTGCTGTCAATGTAGTCGATCATTTTGCGGGTGAAAAAGCGGCTTGAGTAAAAGTCCTGCGGGAGGCTATTAACCAAGTCACGATCTTCGCGATAAGGAGCCTTGCCGGGACCCACAATCGGCAACATATCGAAATGTCCGGCACCGCCTGCCAACGACGCAAATGAACGCTCAAAACCGCGCGCGTACGGACTGTTGTCATCCTGGTATCCCAGGTGCCACTTGCCGGTCATGTAGGTGTGGTACCCGGCGTCGCCCAGCAGTTCGGCAATAGTTGCGACTCGTGTATGCAGGTGTTCTTCGTAGCCACGTTCACCGACCTGGTTCGGCGCAATTTCCTGGTACATGCTGCCCATGCCCGCCGGGTGATTATCAACGCCGGAGAGCAGCATCGCGCGTGTTGGAGAGCAGGTCGGTGCCGTATAAAAGTTGCTGAACATCACGCCGTCCCGGGCCAGCCTGTCAAGATTCGGGGTCTCGATTTCGCTGCCATAAATGCCTAAGTCTGTGTAGCCGAGATCGTCTGCGACGATGAACAGGATGTTGGGCTGATCCCCATTCGCGTAGGTTTCTGTGGCTTGCTTTGTGTCCGTGGTCGAGTCGGCCGGAACGCCGCATCCACTGAGCACCAAAAGCAGTGCCAATGCGCCGCGAACGTTGCGAACGGCCGGCCGCATTCGGGTATTTCTGAGTATCATCCGATCATAACTCACTGCGAATTGACCAGAGTTCCGGGAAGAAACGATGGTCGACTACGTTTCGCAGCCAGCCGACCCCCGCGGAGCCGCCGGTGCCAGGTTTGAAGCCTAGAATACGTTCGACGCTGACAAAATGACGCCAGCGATATTGTGAAACCAGGTCGGCGAGTTCCGTCAGGTTTTCGCCGAGCATATAGAGATCGTTTTCCGGGCTCGCATTACCATAGATATCGAGCCATGCCAGCTCAATACTGCGGTGGGGTTGGTAGGTCTCGGTCCAGTCCCGCTCGAGGCACTCGGGGGCAATGTCGTAACCTCGCCTGGCTAGCAGGCGAATCACCTCATCATAGACGCTGGGCGATTCAAAGTTCTCGAGGATAGCCGGATAAACATGCGGCACATTCTTGTGCACAGAGCACATCTTTTCTCGTTTGTTGCCAAGGATGAATTCAACGTGACGGTACATAAAGGACTGCTGGCCGGATGCCACGTCCAGGTAATCACGAAATTCATTGAAGCCATCAGTCGAAATGGTCGAAAGCACATCCCAGAATCCGACGATCTGCTTGGTAATTTTTTTAGTCCTGTCGAGTATCACCGTCGCATTGGGCAAATCATCTTCGCGAATTCGTGACCTGGCGTTGTATAGCTCGAAGTATGCCGACTTGAACAGTAACTCCTTGGCTTGTCCCATGATGATGAAACACATCTCGTCGTATCCGCCGGATCGCGGATGCTGCAGACTCAACAAAAGATCGATGCTCTCGTAGTCGATGTACGGATTACTTTTTCCCTCGAATTCAGTTATCGGCATGCCAGCCGTTTTTGCGACTTCATCCTGGCGAGCCTTCTCGGAGCCGACCTGCATAGGGCGCGGATAGGGCGAACCGTCCACACCGTCAATTTGCACAATGTCGGGATTATCAAATTCGAAACTCATTTCGTCCTCTCCGTAAATTTGGCAACGCGACAATCTTGCGGCAGGTTTGAAGACACTATGCTGCCTGCGTAACTGTTAACGCGAATTCTGAATTCAAGATAACAGGCCCGAAAAATGGCGCAATGGGGTTCGCGGATCAATCAGGGCCGTGTTCTTGATGACTCTTTCCAATCAGTTCAATCGCAGTCACGCACGCTTGAAACGCTGTAGAATGCGCGCACATTGATTATTGAAAGAAATCAATGCGCCGCTGCTTCCCGAGAATGCCACGCTGATCATGTAATGTTCGAGTTTAAGAAAGTACGACAAATGCCTGAAAAAGAACAAAAAATATCGATTCTATTCGTTTGCATGGGCAATATTTGTCGCTCACCAACGGCGGAGGGTGTGTTTCGCAAGATGGTCAGCGACGCCGGTCTCGAGGACCGAATTCACGCCGATTCTGCCGGAACGCACGCTTATCACACCGGCGAACCTCCGGACCGACGTGGAATGGAGGCGGCAGATCGACGTGGGTTTTCGCTGAAAGGTATTCGCGCCCGACGTGTCGTTGATACGGATTTCGAGGCGTTCGACCACATCATTGCGATGGACGAGGACAATCTGGCCAAGTTGCGTGAGTCGGCTGATGAAGATCATCATGGCAAGCTGCGATTGTTTCTGGAATTCGCAGAATCGGCAACGCTGACCGAAGTACCCGATCCCTATTACGGAGGGCTCGCTGGATTTGAGCGGGTACTGGATCTGGTTGAAGACGCTGCCAAAGGGCTGCTTGCGGATATAAGGCGCAGTCTATAGACGGATCGTCGTGGTCACGACGATCCGTCGGGCCAATCAGTCCTTGTCCGTCGGCGTCTGGCCGTCCGATTCCCACGGCAACAAACGGGCAGCAGGTTTATCCGGCGTTTTGGCTTTCTCCGGTTTTGCCGTCGCTGTGGATTTCGGTTTTGCGGTAGGTTCCGTTTCGCCGTTTCCGGGTGTTGCGGCAACCTTTGGTTTTTCAGGTTTCGGCGGCTTAATGATCGTCAATTCTGGCTGAGTGTCATCGTAGCCGGCCGGTCTTTCCGGTTTTTTCACAGCCGGTGCAGGAACAGACTTAACCGCAGCGGGTTTGGTTTTTCCGGCTCGATCTGCAGAAGCCGGCTTGGCGCTGTCCGGTTTCGTCGCTGGCGCCGGCCGTGGCGATTCTAACTTGGTCGAATCCGGTATCTGTTTTTCAACCGAGCGCACAGATTCCGGCTTCGTTTTAGCAGGTTTCTTCGTTTCTACCTGTTTAAGCGGTTGCGGCTTTGCTGTCGAGTCTGGTTTGTCGCCGGCGGACTCGCCTTTCCTGGTCTGCGGGGCTTTTGTCTTTATCTGCGTTAATGGTGAAGCTGGTTCGGACTTCACAACCTCAAGTTTCGGGGTCGACTTCTTGCGATCGGGCCTGCTCGGAGATTTGCTCTCCGGTTTGTCAGCAGCAGGTGCCTTCTTCCCGGACGCTTGCTGCTCCTGTTTTGGCGGTGCCTCGTCGGCAGTCTTTGCGGCAGAATCAGATACAGGTTTTTCCTTAGCAACCGATTCCGATTTTGAGCGTCGCGGTCGTCGGGCGGGTTTCGCTTTTGTTTCAGGCCCGGTCGAACTCGAGGCCTGCTTTTCGGACTGCGTTTCGTTCTGCTGGCTGGTTGGCTGACTCTCGTTGCTATCGGTTGCGTCCTGGCCGCGTCGTCGGCGACGACCGCCACGGCCACGGCGTTTGTTGGCGGTTTGGCGGGAATCGGCCTGTTTATCCTGACGTTCGTCACCGCCCCCGGTTTCCTGCGTCGCTTTGCCCTGTTGCCCTGAGCCGCGATCAGTTTTGCGTTCTGCGGCATTGCCCGATGCTTTCTTGCTACGTTTCTTTTTCGCGGTTGACTGTTTCTGGCGCTGCTGATTCTTGCTACCGCCCTGGCGCTGCGAATCGCTGCGTTTCTTCTTTCTCTGCCCACCGCGTCTGCGGCTGTCTGACGACGTTTTGCTACGTGATTTTGCGCGCGGTTTTTTCTTCGGTTGTTCTTCTTCTTCCGCGGATCCACCGAAGAATCCTGCCAGCCGCGCCAATAATCCCGGCCCGGATTTTGTCTCGGCAACGGGCACCTGTCGCGCAGGCGCAGGTGTGGTTGCTACCACTGTCGTCACCGCAGCAATTTCCGCGGCCTTTTTTTCCTGCATCGCCTGCGTAATTTCCGGTTCGTCTTCAGATTCCATTAGCATGAAACTGTTGCCGACGTTTTCTGGCAGGTCTACCTGGTCGTCGCGCACGCGCCTGACCTGAAAGTGCGGTGTCTCGAGCGCTGGGTTTGCGACCAGAATCACCTGCGTGTCGTGCCGGGATTCAAGGCTCTGCACCCAATCACGCTTTTCGTTCAGCAGGTAGGTAGCTACCTCAATAGGTAACTGTGCAATGACCTTTGCAGTGCGTTCTTTGCGGGCTTCCTCGCCCACAATTCTCAGGATGGCCAGTGCCAGGGACTCAACGCTTCTGATATTGCCAATGCCCGAACAGCGCGGGCAAACAAGGTAGCTTGACTCGCCTAACGACGGGCGCAGCCGCTGTCGCGACATCTCGAGCAGGCCAAAACGACTGATCTTGCTTAGCTGCACGCGCGCACGGTCCTGGCGGACCGCGTCACGCAGTCGATTTTCGACCTCCCGCTGATTACGTTGCGGTCCCATGTCGATAAAATCGATCACCACGAGGCCACCGAGATCGCGGAGACGCAGCTGTCGCGCCACCTCGTCAGCTGCTTCGAGATTGGTGTTGAGCGCGGTGGCTTCGATGTCGCCACCCTTAGTCGCCCGGGCCGAGTTGATATCGATAGAAACCAGCGCTTCCGTGTGGTCGATAACCAGGCTTCCGCCCGACGGCAGGTTAACGGAATGCGCGAAAGCCGACTCGATCTGTGAGTCGATCTGGTAGCGGGTAAAAAGCGGAACTGAATCCGTGTAATGCTTCAGTTTGCGGAGATTGTGCGGCATTACCTGCTCGACAAACTCTTTTGCTTCCTGGTAGGTCGCCTCGTCATCGATAAGGATTTCACCTATCTCATTGGTGAGATAATCGCGCAGGGCGCGGACAACGGCATTGCTTTCGCGGTAGATCAGAAAAGGAGAGTCGCGCTCAACAACGACTTTCTTTATCGCTTCCCAAACGGAAAGCAGATTCTCCATGTCCCACGTGAGCTCTTCGGCGGTTCGTTCGATTCCCGCCGTACGCAATATGACACTCATGTCTTGCGGCACGTCGACATCGCGCAGGGACTTACGCGCCAGATCCCGCTCTTCGCCGACGATGCGTCTCGATACGCCGCCCGATCGTGACTTGTTGGGTTTTAGGACGATGAAACGGCCGGCAAGACTGACATATGTCGTGAGGGCCGCTCCCTTGTTGCCGCGCTCCTCCTTGTCAATCTGGACCACGATATCCTGGCCTTCGCGCAGGACGTCCTTGATGCTTGGCTTGCCGGAGCCAGGCTCCTTGACGAAGTATTCGGGAGAGATTTCCTTTAGCGGCAGGAAGCCGTGGCGTTCGGAGCCGTAATTGACAAAGGCCGCCTCGAGACTCGGCTCGATACGGGTAATTTGCCCTTTGTAGATATTAGCTTTCTTACGTTCGCTTGCCGGAAGTTCTATGTTCAAGTCGTATAGACGCTGGCCATCGACCATCGCCATGCGCAACTCTTCTTCCTGAGTTGCGTTGATTAGCATTCTTTTCATGGTGCCCTTCTTTTTGATCTTTCGCGGGCAGCAGGCGGGGGTGGCTCAATGAGAGCGAGGCGGCGGAGCAGGGCAATGCAAAGAGAAGCGCTAGACAGCGATTGTCTGCGCTCAATGCTACTGACTTCGTGCGGCCCTGATGCATGTCGATCAGGCCCAGCAAAAAATTGATCATCTATACCCTGCGGCTCAACCGCGTCGGCGCTCGCCGGATTACCGTGCTTGCTACCGTGGAATCTGGTCTCGAACCTGCGAGGCCAGGAATGAATTGAAAAATTGCCTTATGCGCCTGCACGATCCCTTCGTGAAGTTTATCGTTGTCAGGCAGAAAAGCCGTTCGTGCGGCGGGTTATAGTGCCCAAATGCCGTCACGGGCAGGTAATATAGCATAGCTGTCGGTTCCGGCAATGCGAAATAAGTCATTGAGCTAACTAAAATAAGTTCGAAATCATGAATCCCAGTAGTCCGCCACAAAAGGATGCCCGGCAAACGGGGGTGCGCAAAGTCCGCATCGATGCCGAGCTGGCCGGCCAGCGCATCGACAATTTCCTGCGACGCGAATTGCCAGGACTGCCCAAAGGACGCCTGTACCGAATATTGCGCCGCGGTGAGGTGCGTGTGAATGGCGGCCGGGTGCGCGCCGAATACCGCCTGGTTGATGGCGATGAGGTGAGAATTCCCCCAGCGAGGATCAACCCGGAGTCCGGACCCGCTGCTCCCGGACGAATTGCGAATCTCGAAAGCCAGATTATTTACGAGGACAAGCGCATCCTGGTCGTGAACAAACCCAGCGGTCTCGCCGTTCACGGAGGCAGCGGCGTGAGTCACGGGGCCATTGAGCTGATGCGCGAGGCGCGTCCGGAATGCCGCGACCTGTCCCTGGTACACCGACTGGACCGCGAAACATCGGGGTGCCTGGTGTTTGCCAAGAAGCGTAGTTCGCTGCGCGAGTTGCATGATCGATTTCGACGTGGCGCGGTTGAAAAGAACTATCTTGCGTTGCTGGCCGGCGATTGGCAGTTTGGTGAGCAGACTATCGATGCGCCACTTCACGTTGAGCATCGTAAGAACGGCGAACGCCACGTGATTGTCAGCAAATCAGGAAAGTCCGCCCAGACGATATTCAGGCTTTCCCGAACCTTTGGTCGTTACAGCCTGATGCAATGCCAGCCTCAGACCGGACGAACCCATCAAATCCGCGCGCACGCGCTTCACACCGGTCACCCCATCGTTGGCGATGCTCGATACGGCGATGCCGCGGTCAACGCCGCCGCCAAAAAGCTGGGTCTCAATCGACTTTTCCTGCATGCGCAGTCGATCGCTTTTCCAGACGACAGCGGCAACGAGCTGCACTTCACTGCGCCTTTGTCCGACGATCTCGATCGATTCCTGAGGGCGATTCGCGGTGGTGGCAAGAAGATCCAAGCCCGGGAGTTGCGTTCTGAGCAGGGCTCACGCGCTGAGAACCGGCGCGGTCGGCAACGAGGGCGCCGCGGGAAGCGTTGAATGATTGCGGCCGACGCCGCTCTTACGGGTCCGGTGTGATTCGGAGTACGTGAATTGAGGCAACGTCTTATTGTAGGAGCGGCTTCAGCAGCGAATTATGCGCCCTGATAGTCTACAAATCAGGGCAAAAGATAGCCCAATTCTTTCAATTTGCCGGCAAGCCAGATCATCGGCAGGCCGATCAGCGCTGTCGGATCGTCAGTAGTCACCGATTCGAATAACACGAATCCGGCGCCCTCTACCTTGAAGCTGCCGGCACAGTCATAGGGTTTGTCGTGGTGCAGATAATCGTCCGCGAGGCGTCGATCAAATTGGCGGAACCGGACAGTCGTCTTGTCCGTATGCTCATACCGACGTCGGGAGACGGGGTCCAGAACGCAGACCGCGGTAAGAAAGGTCAATGCCTTGCCAGATGCCGCAAGGAGTTGCTCCACTGCCTTTTGATGGTCGCCCGGCTTGCCGAGCACCGTATTGTCCAATACCGCGAGCTGGTCTGCGCCGATAACGAGCGCCTCGCGATTCGTACTGGATACCGCTTCTGCCTTAATGCGTGCCAGCCTGGTGGCCAACACTTCCGGTTCTTCGGCTTCTTCGGCGGTCTCGTCGACCCCTGGGCTAATGCTCTCAAACTCGTCGAGAAAACGGTCCAGGAGCCCCTGACGGTAACGTGAGCTGGAGGCCAGCAGGATTTGTGGGGAAGACGGGTTTTGCATATGTAATCAGTATGTTGTGGATTTTTGTTAAGTGTAACCCTATAACCCGCCGGTAAATCAACAATTGTTTCGCGATGTCTGCCATCAATCTTTGACAGCATCCTTTGACCTCCTTATCATGCGCCCGCCATGGCGAACCCCATCTTCGACCGCTACCTGCCCAAAGAATTGGCAGAGCGCGTGCAAGATATTGACTTTGCTGGAAAAATTAGCGATTTTCCGCGCGTTTGCGAAATTATCGTGGCGGAACTCGAGGCCGTCGCCGAGGCGGAGCGGCCGCGACAATGGCGGGCAGCGCCGGTTGATATTAGACTTGCGTTCTCGTGGTTGGCTGGACACACCGAGATGCTGGCGGTCGACGGCCGCGCAGCAGCGACAATTACGGCGGTGTGCCAACGTTGTCTCGCCGTATTTGATTTTGAGGTCGTGACAGAAATCAGGATGGTCCTCGTTTCCGCGACGGCCGATTCGCCGCCGCAGGAGCGTGTCGCCGACTACGAAATCTGGGATCTGGACGAGGGCGGTGTTCGGCCAATCGAGCTGATTGAGGAGTCACTGGTAATGGCGCTGCCGTTTGCGCCCATGCATGAATCCGGGGATGTTTGCGCAGCACCGGACGGGTCGGTCAGCTCCGTCGTGAAGGACACTGTTCGTCCCTTTGCAGATTTGCGGGCGAAAATGGATAACAGGGATAATTGAGTGTCGGGCGCGAAGTCCGACTGGATTTAGATTTCGATGGTGACTAATGGAGTCATCATTACTGGAGATTGGAATGGCAGTTCAAAAGAGTCGCAGAACCCCATCGACACGTGGTATGCGGCGTTCGCACGACAAACTTAAAGGGCCGGCACTGTCGGTCGATCCGACATCAGGCGAGACCCATTTGCGGCATCGTGTAACCCCCGATGGCTTCTATCGAGGCAATCAGGTTATCGCACAGCCGGAAATCGAAGACGACGAAGAATAAACGTTTCCAGTCTCTGGCAGATTACCGCTGGTATTAGGGCAACTGCCTGATTGATTTCGTGGGAACAAATTCCGTCATATCACTGGATGCGATGAGCGGCGATCTCGGTGCCGAGATAGTCGTGCGTGCGGCACAGAAATCACTCGACAAGCATGCCGATCTCGAACTGATCCTGGTCGGAGATGAAAGCGAGATTGCCGGTCACGTTACCCGCATTGTTGGTGACGAACCCCGACTGTCCATCAGGAATGCAGCCGAGGTCGTCGGCATGTCCGAGGCGCCTGCAGACGCCCTGCGCAAGAAGAAAGACTCATCAATGCGCGTCGCCATAAACGTCGTCAAGGACGGTTCCGCCCAGGCTTGCGTCAGCGCAGGAAACACGGGTGCGTTGATGGCAACCGCAAAGTTTGTCCTGAAGATGTTACCCGGTATTGACAGGCCCGCGATCATTGCCGAATTGCCCGCCATCGGTGGCACCGTGCATATGCTGGATCTGGGTGCCAACACCGTGAGCAGTGCGGATCAGCTGTTTCAGTTTGCCGTCATGGGTTCGATCGTTACTGCGGATATCAGCAACATTGAACGGCCGCGGGTGGCCTTGCTTAACATCGGTGTTGAGGACACCAAGGGTAATGAAACCGTACGGGACGGCGCCACACTCTTGAATCAAAGTGGCCTCAATTATGTCGGTTTCATCGAGGGCAACGAAATATTTTCCGGGAAGGCTGATGTTGTCGTAACCGATGGCTTTACCGGAAACGTCGCGTTGAAAACAATGGAGGGTACGGTTGGTCTCGCATCACACTATCTGCGCAGGGCGTTTACCCGAAACTTCATGTCAAGGGTGCAGGCGTTTCTGGCCAAGTCGGTTCTGACTAACCTTTCTGTCGAAATGGATTCACGAAACTACAATGGTGCGTCATTGGTCGGGCTTAATGGTATTGTTATTAAAAGCCACGGCAGCGCCGATTCCTATGCTTTTCAACATGCCATAGAAACTGCGCTTGTCGAAGTCAAGAACCAGGTACCACAGCAGATCGGAAGATTGCTGCAAAAGGAAACGGCATGACGTATTCAAGAATCGCGGGAACCGGGCGTTATTTGCCAGAACGCGTTCTCACGAATGCTGACCTGGAAAAAATAGTCGAGACCAGCGATGAGTGGATACGAACGCGTACCGGTATCGAGCAAAGACACGTCGCGGGGGAGGAAGAAAACACGTCCGATCTTTGTGTAGAGGCGGCAAAGGTCGCAATCGAAGACGCCGGTGTCACTGCAGCTGATATTGATCTGATCGTCATCGGGACCACGAGCCCGGATCTGATTTTTCCCAATATTGCCACTATCGTGCAGCACAAGATGGGTATTCCGGCATGTGCGGCGTTCAGCGTCGAAGCCGCATGTACCGGATTCATTTACGCACTGAGCTCTGCCGACAAATTTATTCGCTCAGGCGATACAAAGTGTGCGCTGGTAATTGGTGCCGAGATTATTACGAAACTGATCGACTGGGAAGATCGCAGTACCTGCGTTTTGTTTGGTGACGGCGCGGGTGCGGTCGTGCTGCAACCTGCAGATGAGCCGGGCATCGTTTCCACCCATTTGGGCGCTGACGGGCAGTACAAGGATTTACTGTACTACCCGGTTGGCGTCTCAAATAATCTCGCCGCCGCTGGCGTCGGCGACTCAAGAATTATGATGAGCGGCAACGAAGTTTTCAAAGTTGCCGTCAGGACATTGGGTGCCGTTGCGCAAGAAGCGCTCGATGCCAATGGCCTTGGGCTCGATGACGTGGACTGGTTGATTCCGCATCAGGCCAATTTGCGAATTATCCAGGCGACTGCGAAACGACTTGGCCTGCCAATGGAAAAAGTCATTCAAACTGTGCAGATTCATGGCAATACGTCGGCGGCATCTGTGCCGCTGGCGCTCGATGTAGGCATACGTGACGGTCGCATTAAGCGCGGCCAGACATTGTTGCTGGAGGCTTTTGGCGGAGGTTTCACCTGGGGTTCTGTGCTGCTGAAATACTAAGGTAGTTTTGTAACAGGGTGCTGCTCGCCGCGCGGCAAGCCTCGTAGAGTTTGCAAAGAACAAGTCTTGCTTGCAACGAAAAATTACCAAACGGCTGAAGACTTTTTCGCTCGCCTGTCTTTCGCCACTCTGCGTTTCATGCGTTGGTGAAGCTGTTGTCGTTTTCTGTCCACTCGATCGCGCCGAACGATACCGTTCTGTTTGCCTTTTCGACGTTTATCAAAAGCGTGTCGAAAATCGCAAAAGTCATCGTATGCTTCGCGCGCGTGCCGCAATTCCCGGATCACCAGTTCGATCATGATGATGTCATCGAGAAAGCCAATCACAGGAATATCATCGGGGACAATATCTTCAGGATCGCCGAAGTATATAAATGTCGCAAGCAGACGTTCTCGTTCTTCGGATGGGAGTTGCCATTCATCGTCCTGCAACATGCGAATGAGCGCTTCAAGTTGCGGCAAACGTTTTGCAACAAAATCGGGCAACGGCTGTTTGCTTTTTATTTCGGCAAGTACATCTCCGATTGCTTCGATGATTTCTGATTCATCAGCGTGGCGAACTGCATCGCGGGATTTCTTCAGCGCCGCGCGAAAAAACCTGAGGTCGCGGTCACTCAATTCGATTGTAAATTTCATTTTCGGTCACGCAGGTGGCGAGCAGGCGACTAGGCTACCCACCTCGATTATGACGGTCAACGCGCGGCTTGATTAGTGCCTCAGTGATGCCCAGATATTGACCCATTTGTGAAATAATAGAAGCAGAACGGCAGTAGACGGTTTTTCATGAAACTCATCATCGGTAACAAGAACTACTCCAGCTGGTCACTGAGGTCCTGGTTTCTGTTAAAGGAAGCCGGTATCGAATTCGACGAGCAGCGCATTCCGCTGGACGAGGCGTCGACGGGCGCGGCGCTGGCGGCGGCCTCGCCGGCATGCCGAGTTCCTGTACTGATTCTCGATGGCCAGACAATCTGGGACACGCTGGCAATTGCGGAAACGATTGCAGAGCGTTGGCCTGACAAGCATTTATGGCCCGCCGATGACAAGGCCAGGGCACATGCGCGCGCGATCAGTGCTGAAATGCACTCCGGATTTATGGCGTTACGTGAAGCAATGCCTATGAATTGCCGCGCCATGGGGCGTAAAGTAGCGCTTCCGAAGGAATTGGCGGCGGATATCGATCGAGTTATTGAAATCTGGACAGATTGTCAGCAAACCTATGCCTCCGCTGGTCGCTGGCTTTTCGGCGATTTCAGCATCGCGGATGCGATGTATGCGCCGGTCGTCTTGCGATTCAGGACCTATGGCATCAATCTGCCCGATTCGGCAAGTAATTTTCCGGTTCGCCTGCTGGAAAGCAGCGCGATTCAGGAATGGCTTTTCGAAAGCGAGTCGGAAACCGAGGTCATCGACACAGAGGAAGTAGGTCAGTAATGGGTACAACACGCCAGTTTGTCACGGTACTCTTTTTTGCAACGTTGCCAATCTGCGCAACGGCGGAGGTCTATGATCTGCCGCCGGAAGGCAACGATGTGGTCGGTGCATTGACGACGATTACGGCCCGTGCAGAAGACACGTTGCTCGATATCGCGCGCCGACATGGGCAGGGCTATGAGGATATCGTCCGGGCGAATCCCGACGTTGATACCTGGCTTCCGGGTGAGGGCACACAGGTGACCTTGCCGACGCGGTACGTGCTGCCTCATGGGCCCCGTGAGGGCGTGGTACTTAATCTTGCTGAATACCGGATGTACTACTATCCGGTACCGAAAGCCGGTGAACCGGCGGTCGTGATGACCTATCCCATCAGCATAGGCCGGATGGACTGGGAAACGCCATTAGGTCGGACTTCAATCGTCTCGAAAGTCCGCAATCCTGCGTGGTATCCCCCGGAGTCGATTCGCGCGGAACACGCGGCGGACGGCGATCCATTGCCGAAAATTGTACCTGCGGGACCCGACAACCCGCTGGGCGAATATGCGATGCGCCTGGGGTTGCCAGGATATCTGATTCACGGTACCAATCGGCCATCAGGCGTCGGTATGCGCGTGACGCACGGTTGTATTCGCATGTTCCCCGAGGACATTGACTACCTGTTTGGCAATGTGGGATTGAATACTGGCGTCAGGATTATTAATGAGCCTGTCAAGATCGGCTGGAATGGCGACGAGCTGGTGGTCGAAGTTCACCAGACACTGGAAATGTCGCCGGCGCCTGCGGAATCAGTGGAACCCGGTGTGTCCGGGGAAACGATAGGTAATGCTGAAGAGGTCGCCGTGGTTGATGCCGCGCCACCGGTTCGAGATGCGATGACTGCGCTAACGGCGCAGTTTGTCATGGCCACGAATGAAAGGCCGGCGAAACTGGATTGGGATGTTGCGGAGCGGCTGCTCGAACGCGCGGACGGTATTCCGGCAATCGCTGGACGTAAAATAAAAGACGCCGCGACAAGCGCGGCGTCTGAATAATCCCGCAATATTTTTTTACTTGGCCTGTGATCTCTGGAACATGCGCTCCAGTCGGTCACGATTGGCGTCGCAGCAAGACTGGGCTTCAGTCGAAGCTGAAAGCGCTTGGTCTGCAGTGCTCTGAGCGCTTCGAGCTGACTGAGCAGCGCTGTCGGCGGCGGCGCGAGCGGCTTCAGCAGCTGATTTAGCGGCTGCTGCATCTCTCGCTGCATTGTCTGCAGTCGCTTGTGCAG
>JBPCYD010000135.1:0-3237 GCA_051007895.1 Woeseiaceae bacterium | reverse complement strand
AAGGAACCCGGCCTGCCGCTGGAGGGAAAGACTGAGAAACTGAATTTCACGACCGGTGAAGGTTCCTGGCTTGCCGTCGACGTCGTGCCTGACGGCGAATTGCTTGTTTTCGATCTGCTCGGCGATCTCTATGCGCTGCCTATAGGTGGTGGCGAAGCAATGCGTATAACATCCGGATTGAGTTTCGACAGCCAGCCCCCAATTGCTCCAAACGGCGAATGGATTGGGTTCGTCAGTGATCGCAGCGGCGCCGATAATCTCTGGATCGCTCGGCCGGACGGCAGCGATGCACGAGAGTTTTCGGATGGATAACAGTTCGGCATTATTTATCCGGCGTGGTCCGAAATCGACGCGCGCTATTCAACCAAGCCGGTGACCCACTAGCCATAGGTACCGAGCAGACATGTTAGACGGTCCGGCGCTCAACCACGGAGTCGCTATGATCGGTCATCGGTGGAAAGCAGGCATACTGGTGTTCAGTATGTTCTCGCGAGAATCGCGCCGCAGGAGCTCGAGCACAATGAATAAGTCAATAACCGGCAGTCTTATAGTAACGATTGCCCTGATCACAAATTTGTCACGTGCTCAGGAAGAGGCGCCGGCATGGGAATGGTCTGACGAGCAGATCGAAAAGGCGGTCAACCAGGTGCGAGCAGGTCGCGACCTGACTCCGGCAAGCTGGCCGGGTGGCGCAAAAGTTGCCGTTCTCCTGTCCTTCGACGTTGATAACGAGACGGTCTGGCTTAGAAATAGCGACACCAGCATCGGCGGACTCTCGCAAGGCGAGTACGGCGCGCGCGTTGCATTGCCACGAATCCTCGATTTGCTGGACACGCATGACATTCCGGCATCGTTTTTCGGACCCGCCGTCAGTTTCTCGCTTGCACCGCAGATGATCGAGATGATCCAGGCGTCCGGGCGCCATGAAATCGGTGTGCACGGATGGATCCACGAACGCAACGCCAAACTGCAGCGCGACGACGAGGCGCGCCTGTTGCGACAGGCTGTTGCAAGAATGACAGATCTTATCGGCAAACGCCCGGTGGGTTATCGTGCCCCTTCCTGGAACTTCTCTGACAATACCTTAAGCCTTTTGCTGGAAATGGGATTCCTCTACGATTCGTCCCTTATGGCGGACGATCGACCGTATGAGATTGTCGCGAACGGCCAGGCCACAGGATTCGTCGAGCTGCCGGTTCACTGGATCCTGGACGATGCGCCGTTGATGAATCCGCTCGGCGATCGATACGCGAATCCGCGGGACGTGCTGGAGGTTTACAAGGACGAATTCGACGTAGCGTACGACGAAGGCACTACATTCGTCCTGACGATGCATCCCCATTACATTGGACACCGCTCAAGAATTGTTGTTCTTCGCGAATTGATTCGCCATATCAATACTTACAGCGATGTCTGGTATGGCACTCACGAAGAGGCTGTCCGCTGGGTACGCCGCCAGGCAGAAATGGACTAGTACTTCGATGGATACCATCGTAAGTTAGAAAAACAGATACGGAGAACATCATGCACAGAGCGTTACGCGGACCGCTGGGAACTGTAACACTGTTATTCATAGCGCAGATCTGTTCGGCGCAGGAAGATTCGTTCGCTTTGATCAATGCCAATATTTTCAATGGTGTCGACAACGAGATAATCGAGAACGCGACGGTCTTTGTGAAAGACGGCAAGATTGAACGCCTTGCCGGCGGCAACCCTGCCGTCGCCGCTTCTTATACGGTCATCGATCTCGAAGGTAACTACCTGATGCCTGGCATGTTTGATGTGCATACGCATATCAGCACGCTCGACCAGGCACAGCGCGCGCTCGAATCCGGCGTTACGACGATACGCACGGCGAGTGTGTCAGCCTTTCAGGATGTAGCGCTGCGCCAGCTTGTTCGTCGCGGTGTCATCGCCGGTCCCGATGTCAAGGCAGCAGGTGTGTTTGTCACTCCGGATCTTGGCGGGACCGTTTTGGCGGATCCCCGGCTCGCTGAGCTTGCCGGTGGCGTCAATACCGATGAAGAACTTCGCCGGCTGGTCAACATTAACGCAGACCGCGGCGTCGACGTCATTAAAACTCGTGGCACACAGCGGGCTGGCCTGCCCGATACGGACCCGCGCCAACAGGTGTATACCGAGCACCAGCTGCGCGTTGTCGTGGACGAAGCGGCACGACATGGTTTGCCGGTGTTGGTTCACGCGCATGGCAACGAAGGTGCAAGGGCCGCGGTTCTTGCCGGTGCCCGGAGCATTGAACACGGAACCTATCTGACCACGGAAACGCTTGAATTGATGGAGGAGCGCGGCACCTGGCTGGTGCCCACCTACGTCACCATGGATGAAATGAATGAGGAGCAGTACAACTATGTTCTGCGCCTGCGTGGCAAACACATGGTGCCGCAGCTCGAAAAAGTCATTCGCAAAGCACATGCGATGGGCGTCAAAATAGCGACCGGCGCCGACAATTACTATGACGCTGAATCAATCAACCGTATCTCGATCGAAGTCGAGCATTTTGTGCGCATGGGGATGAGCAATTTCGAGGCATTGCAGGCGGCGACGGTCAATTCGGCCGAGCTGCTGCAGTTGGATGAACAAACAGGCCAGATCGAGGCAGGCTATGAAGCAGATTTGATATTGGTTCCGGGAAACCCGCTGACGAATATTGAAGCACTCCAGGACGTGTTGATGGTAATGAGTAACGGGCGCATGGCTGTAAAACGCATTCCATTCAGTGTGGCCGACGAGTAAACGCGAAGTCCTCGTTTGTAATTATGCACGAACCGGCCAAGCCCTCTGGCAGCGTCCATCTACCCGAGGGCATAGATCATCTTGTTTACGCGAGTCCAACCCTCGAGCGCGGCATGGATGCAATCGACGCGTTGCTCGGTGTCAGGCCGATTCCCGCCGGTCGGCATTCGCGATTCGGCACGCACAACGCCCTGTTGTCTCTCGGCCCGAGTACTTACCTGGAAGTCATCGCACCGGATCCGGACCTGCCCCCACCGGGGCGTGGACGCCTGGTTGATTTAGCGGAGGGACAGCTGCCGCATCTCATAACATGGGTGTTGCGTGTCAGGGACCTGGCGGCGTTTGTAAAGGACCCAGCGAGAGCGGCGAGCGGTATCGGGAAAGTCGAAAGTGGCAATCGGCAACAAGCTGACGGCAGCATGATTGAATGGCAACTGACCGACCCCTATGTCATGCCAATGAATGGTGCAATACCGTTTCTAA
>JBPCYD010000134.1:0-19002 GCA_051007895.1 Woeseiaceae bacterium | reverse complement strand
AACTGATCAGCCAGCACGTTCTGTATACGGACAGTCACTGGGGACAGGAAATTCTGGATGATTTCCGAACGTTTCTGCCGAGGTTCTGGGTCGTCAAACCGAAAGCCGCAGAACTTGGGTCGTTACTCGACGGTTTTCGACAGGCGGCTTGAGCATCAATGGAATAATTACAGTTGAGCAAAAACTAATGAGACTTTCGAACTGATATGTCCAAGCACCCGCTCCAGTTCCTGGAAGTACCTCGTCGCGATCCTGCAAAGCAGGATGTCGAGGTGCGTATCCAGCATTTCGACGAAATCTATGGCGCCTACGATGGGGCTGATGCCGCAAGCCAGGCGGGAAGATGCCTGTCGTGTGGCAACCCCTATTGCGAGTGGAAATGCCCGGTCCACAATTTCATTCCGGACTGGCTGCGTCTTGTTGAAGAGGGCAAGTTGTTCCAGGCGGCCGAGCTGTCGCACCAGACCAATTCACTGCCGGAAATCTGCGGCAGAGTATGTCCGCAGGATCGCCTGTGCGAAGGCGCATGCACGCTTAACGACGGTATCGGGGCAGTCAGTATTGGTAATGTTGAGCGTTACATTACCGACGAGGCATTTAAGCAGGGTTGGCGACCGGATATGTCGGACGTGGTCGATACCGGGAAACGGGTCGGTATCGTTGGCGCCGGACCGGCTGGCCTTGCAGTCGCAGATGTCCTCGCCAGGAACGGCATCCGTTCGGTTGTATTTGATGCTTACCCCGAAATCGGGGGGCTGCTGACTTTTGGTATACCACCCTTCAAGCTGGAAAAATCGGTGGTCCGGCAACGTCGTTCAATCATGGAAGGCATGGGCGTTGAGTTCGTCCTGAACACGCGTGTAGGTGTTGACATTTCGTTCGAATCAATCGTCGCCGATTTCGATGCCGTTTTCCTGGGAATGGGCACATACACGGCTGTGAGTGGTGGCTTCGCCGGTGAGCAGCTCCCGGGTGTGCATGAGGCGCTTCCGTACCTGGTCTCGAATATCCGCAAGGAAATGCGGCTTGATCAGGATGAGGCAGATCATTTAGACCTGCGCGGCAAGCATGTCGTTGTTCTTGGCGGCGGCGATACCGGGATGGACTGCAATCGGACCGCGATTAGACAAGGTGCAGCAAGCGTCACCTGCGCGTATCGGCGTGACGAGGTCAATATGCCGGGCTCTCGCCGGGAGGTAGCGAACAGCAAGGAAGAGGGCGTTACCTTTCTGTTCAATCAACAACCGGTTGAGATCATTGGCGCGGATCACGTAACCGGTGTAAAGCTGCAAAAAACAAAGCTTGGTTTACCGGACGCGGACGGACGCCGGCGTCCGGAGGTTGTGCCTGGCTCGGAGCATGTCGTTCCGGCCGACGCGGTCATCGTTGCGTTTGGTTTCAGGCCGAACCCGGCTGACTGGTTTAACGAGTTCGAAATCGGCGTTTTGCCGAACGGTCGTGTGCGTGTCGACTCGCTCGGGAAATTCAAGCTACAGACGACAAATCCAAAGATTTTCGCCGGCGGCGACATGGTGCGTGGTTCCGACCTGGTCGTAACGGCGGTATTCGAGGGGCGTGAGGCCGCCGCTGGCATTACCGCATATCTCGGTGTCTAGTTGCGCGCCGCGGGAATTCGAATCTGAATCGTAACGCCATCGTGCGTATTGGTTGCCTCAATCGAACCACCATGACCCTCCGCAATCACTCTTGCGATATATAAGCCCAGGCCGAGGTGCTTGCCGGGGTCACCGCTCCTGACTGAAACCATTGAGTCGAACAATCGCTCCTGCATATCTTCGGGCAACGCTCGCCCGGGGTTACTAACGGCGATAATTGCCTCACCGGATTCCGATTGCACCGAGACCGTAATCGTGTCACCAGGCCCAGTAAAGTCAACCGCGTTGTCGACCAGCTTATCGAGCATCTGGATGATCAGTTCCGGTGAGCCGTGGATATAGGTAGCCTCTTCTGCGCGCTGCAATTGAAAATCCCGTTGCGGCCAGGCATCTGCATAGGCAGAGACGGTCGAGTCCAGCACCGCGCTCAGTTCGAATGTTTCCGGTTCCACGTTTTCGATTAGCTCTTCCGTGCGATTGGCCTCGCTCATTGCACTCAAAATTTTCTGCAGCCGATCCGTGCCCTCTTTCGCACGTGCGGCATACTCATGTGCGTCGGCGGACAGGTCTTCGTGCTCCAGGTTTTCAAGGGAAGATCTTACTATGGTCAGCGGCGTACGCAGTTCGTGCGACAACTTGGTCGCGAGGGTTTGCAGGTATTCGTTATAAGTGCCCAATTGTTTCAGTATGCTGGAGAAGCTTCTCGACAGGTCACCGACCTCGTCCCCGGACAGCGCGCTTGGCAATGCAACCTGCAATTTATTTTCATCGAGCGCATGCTCGGCGGCGTTACTCAGGCGCTGAATCCGCAGTGAAAGCCAGCTTGCGTATCCGATAAGCACTACCGCGACGACCAGCATCGCAATGAGTGTCAGCACGGCTAGTCGAGTAAGCACCGTATTGGTAAGACTCAATATTGCGTCAGTGCCCTGCTGCAACACGACAGCACCCGTCTGCACGGTGCCTGACCATATTGGCTGGGCAACCGACACTACGGCTCTTCCCGTATCGACACTCCGAAACCATCTTGCTGCTCCGTCGCGCCCCTGCAATGCCTCACTGATATAGCTTTGCTGTTCGCGGCCGCCCGGTGCAGGTTCCGCAAGTGCGGCGTCTGCGCCAGGTTCGAGCAACAGGTTGTAAATAATGCGCAGCCAACCGGACTGCTGCCTGTTCTCTGCATTGCCCGACACCAGTACGCTGCCCGCCTGTGCCAGGCGCCATCCATCCTTGTCGGTGACGATCAGGCGCAGGCCATCCTGCACATAGCCGGTTGCCACGCTCTGGAGCACCGGCGAAATAGCAATCAGTGAGCCAGGTACCGCGCCACTGAAGTTTGCGCTGACCACGCCGGCACTGCCGACTTCGTTCGT
Source organism: Woeseiaceae bacterium (assembly GCA_051007895.1). GTDB lineage: Bacteria > Pseudomonadota > Gammaproteobacteria > Steroidobacterales > Woeseiaceae > SZUA-117. The sequence goes on along the minus strand of JBPCYD010000134.1, from coordinate 16,013 downwards.
ATTCACCACGGCGACGCCGACGCGCGACGCAACCAGGCCCTTCGGAATGCGTGCCTCAAAACTGTAACCGGTCGCCGTGTCCTGCCAGTGCGCGAGAATTCGAGTCTCTTCGAAAGATTGCTCGCGATAACGCCGAATCGCGTTAATCTTGCCCGGTGCTTCAGCCTGGAATCGAAATTCAGTCGACTCACCTGATCGTTCGACACTCGTCAGAATCACACCATCTGCGAAGGCCCTGTTGTCGTCCGCATCCGTCTGCCGTGCATAGACGATATTGGCATCGCGGACGTCGACATGTAGGTACCAATACTGTCCAAAGGAACCCATCGCATAGCGGATTGGCCCGTCGATACCACGCAACGTCGCTCTTGCGCCCGTCGGAAGAGACCATTCGTCAATATACCCATCAACCAGCGGTCCACGTTGCAACGGGTGCGCGTACAGTCGGCCCGATGTCAGATCTCCGTCGTGATCGTCGGACAATAACTCATCATGAAACTGCGACAGCGAATCGGTAATGGCTTTGGCGTACCCACCGAGCATCTCTTCCTGGACTTCACGAAGTGCCGATTCGGTTTCGCGAATAAACTGACAGCCGGCCCAGGGAAGAATCAGCGTGAGCAGACTCACCAGCAATAACTGTTTCCTTAGGTTCATGCCGCGGCGTTAGTCGGCGAGCCAGCGATAGCCCATGCCATAAACCGTCTCGACGGCCTCAAAATCAGGATCAAGTGCAAGAAATTTGCGGCGTATGCGCTTGACGTGAGATGTGATCGTATTGTCATCCAGCACGGCCTGCGCCGCATCCATTAACTGTTGCCGATTTTTTACGTGACCCGGATAGCGCGCGAGAGCATGTACCATCCAGAATTCGGTTAACGTCAGTCCGACGGCAGCGCCCTTCCACCTTACTGTCATCCGGTCTATATCTAGTTCGAGATTGCCGCGCCGCAGTCTATTGTCCTCGCCTTGCGGTTGTTGTATGACGTCGAGACGGCGAAACAGCGCAGCTATGCGCGCCATCAGGTGCGGCAAACTGATGTCTTTGGTCAGGTAATCATCCGCCCCGAGCCTCAACCCCGATACCGCATCGAACTCACTGTCCCGCGCGGTAAGAAAAATGATAGGAATATCGCTCGAAAGATTTCTCAGGCCCCTGCAAAGTTCAAATCCACCCTCGATCTCATCCTTGAGATTGATATCAATAACGACCAGGTCAGGAAGCCTTACGGCAAAAGCATCCATGGCCGGCTTGCGGGCTTCAAAAAGATCGACGTCGTAGCCTTCGCGGCGAAATGCCGCCGCGTAGTTTTCGCGGATGGCTTGCTCGTCTTCGACAATGGCAATTCGCTTGGACATAGACTCACTTAATTTTCCGAAGGCCACAATTTGCCACATTACGCCGGTGCATTGCCATGTCGGTGCCCTCAAAGCCACGCAAACCAAAGCTCTAATTACTCCTGTCAATCGAGGGAGACATGCAATGGCACAGAATCGAGCTGCGAACGGTATCAACGCAAAGTGGCAACCGTGTGGCGGTCGGTCGTCCTGGCATCCCGGTGTAAACCCGGGCATGCGCACGACAATGTCTGCGACGATAAAGGCAAAACTGCATCGACAGCCTGCGCGGAGGTGGCTTCCATTTCTGCTGTTGTTGCTGTTCGCCAACATGGCACCCGCTCAGGACGAGATTTCTGATGTGACGCCCGGACAAATGCAGGCCGGCAGTTTGCTGCTAAAAATGAAGTCCGGATACGTTGTCGCGACGCGCATGAATACGGAAATTAAAGCCAGCATGAGCGGCCTTGTTGCACGCGTGAGCGTCAAGCAGGAGTTTCGCAATACAGGCTCGGAGTGGGTCGAGGGCGTCTACGTATTTCCACTGCCTGATGGCGCTGCCGTCGATCAACTGCGTATGCATATAGGCGAGCGCTTCATCGAAGGCGAGGTAAGAGAGAAGGCGGAAGCGAAGAAGGCTTATGAGACGGCGAAGGAGGCCGGCAAAAAGGCGAGCCTGGTCCGGCAGGAACGCGCCAATATGTTCACCACCTCCGTTGCCAATATTGCCCCCGGTGAGACGGTCAGGATCGAGATTGAATACCTGGAAACTCTGCGCATCGATGAAGGTAATTTCAGCATCCGCTTTCCTGTCGCCATAACGCCGCGCTATATTCCAGGAACACCGCTGCCGGGCCGCAAAGGATCAGGTTGGTCACCTGACACCGATGCTGTGCATGACGCATCGCTGATCACGCCGCCAGTGGTCACTCGGTCCGATGACCACAAGCTTACCTTCAGCGCCGAGCTCAATGCCGGTGTTCCGCTTGAATATATCGCCAGCCGGTATCATCCGATCGCGGTAGATAATTCGAACAATCGCTACGCAATCGAGTTGACACAGAGCGACACGCCGATGGATCACGACGTCGAGCTCACCTGGAAACCTGTGTCGGATTCAGCACCTCGAGCAATGCTGTTTACCGAAAGAATAGACGACGACCCCTACGCGCTGTTAATGATGTTGCCGCCGGACGATGTATCGGGACCAGCACAGTCAACGCCTCGCGAACTGCAACTGGTTATCGATACGTCCGGTTCGATGCATGGTACCTCGCTCGACCAGGCGAAACGGGCGCTCATCCTGGCGCTTGACGGGCTGCGGCCGGATGATCGTTTCAATGTTATCCAGTTCAATTCGAATACCAGCGTTTTGTTCCAGGACAGCGTAGTCGCGTCCACAGCCAATCTTGCCACCGCCAAACGCTACGTCGCAGGCCTTGCTGCCAATGGCGGAACCGAAATGCAGTCTGCTATACAGACGGCACTCAATGCTGCGGGCACCGAGACGCACCTGCGACAGGTCATATTCATTACGGATGGCAGCGTCGGTAATGAAGATGCCTTGTTTAGCCTGATCGAGAACCGACTTGGCAATGCACGGCTGTTCACCGTCGGCATCGGATCCGCACCGAACAGCTGGTTTATGCGCAAAGCCGCGGAGGCCGGGCGCGGCACATTCACGCTCATTAGCGCGCTGCATGAAGTAAACGAGAAAATGGAACGACTGTTTCGCAAGATCGAGCGGCCGCAGTTGACCGACATCACGATTCAATGGCCGGATGGCATTTTGGCATCCTCCTATCCGGCAACGGTGCCCGACCTGTATGCCGGTGAACCCGTGTTTATTCGTGCCCAACTCAGCCACGTAGCGCGTGACTCAGACATGGTCGTGATCCGGGGTAACTCGGCGGCAGGCTCCTGGGAAGCGGAGTTGCCCATAATGACCGGACTCGTGAGCCCGGGCGTCGGCGCGCTGTGGGCGCGAGCAAGAATCGAAGATCTTCTCGATCGACGTCGCAGGGGTGCCGACGAGGAAACGACGCGCAAATCCGTCATCCAGACCGCGCTTGCCCATCATCTTGTCAGCAAATTCACAAGCCTGGTTGCGATAGACAAAACGCCGGTGCGACCGACGAGCGCCGCTTTGAATAGCGAACAGGTGCCGGGTCTGCTGCCGTACGGGCAAAGTACAGAAGCAATTTTCGGTTTCCCGGCGACCGCAACGAGTGCCGGCGCTTATCGCTTGAATGGTCTTAAACTACTGATGCTTGGCGTGTTGTTGCTGACGCTGCTACGCAGGAGGCCCGGCTCCGATGAACAAGTTCTGCAGTAGACGTCGTGCTGGGCTGATACTTGTGTCTTCGCTCTTGTGCCTGGGGTTTTGGCAGTTTGGCCACGGTGCCTACATCCCGGCGAAGGCCTGGGTCGCCCAGGAACTCATGCAGCGAGCGTGGGCTAAATCAGGCGAAGGCGTCGAGCGGGCGGCACCCTGGCCCTGGGCCGATACCTGGCCGGTTGCCCGCCTCCTCGCCAAAGGAGGTGATATCGAGTTGATCGTCCTGTCAGGTGGGACCGGCCGTACGCTGGCATTTGGACCGGGCCACCTCAGTATTAGTGCGTTGCCCGGCCAGGTCGGTAACAGCATTATCGCGGGGCATCGCGATACACATTTTCAGTTTTTGCAGCACCTGAAGCATGGAGAGTCGCTACAGCTGGAAATGCCGGACGGTCGCAATCACCTATACCAGGTCGCAAGCATAGACGTCGTGGACTCGCGGCGCGGCAGTCTCATACTGGATACGGATACGCCGACCCTGAGCCTTGTCACCTGCTATCCGTTCGGGGCGGCGGATGCCGGCGGCCCCATGCGCTATATCGTGTCCGCGCAGTTGGTCTACTGATACCGCTAACGCTGCAGGGCGATTCTCAACAGTGCGGCGATGCTGATGGCGTCAGTAATTTCGCCGCGCTTTACCATGTCGACCGCATCAGTCAGGGCCAGTTTGCGAATCTTCAATACTTCCATCTCGTCAAACTCGGGTTCTCCCTCGCTTAGGGCTGTAGCAACAAACACAAAACCTTCTTCATCCGTTATGGAGTTGCTGGTGTGCAGGCGCATGATTTGCTTTAGTGTACCTGCCGTCAGGCCGGTCTCTTCCTTCAGCTCTCGTTTTGCGGCGACCGCGGGTTCTTCACCGGGGTCAGAACCCCCCATCGGCACTTCCCAGGAATACTTGCCGGTGGTGTATCGATCCTGACCAACGAGCCAGGTGTCTCCTTGTTCATTGAGTGGCACGACGGCAATGGCCTTGCTCTTGAAATGGACTCGCCCATACTGGTTTTCTCCGCCCGCCGGGTTGATGACCTGTTCGTCAAACACCGTGATCCACGGGTTGTCATACACGACCCGTGAGTTAAGTCTTTTCCACATTACCGCAGTACTCCTGCATGGTCGGACTCAACCATTAGTTTGAATCTTTGCATATCACCTTCTATTCGATTCCGGATGGCTCCGCCGGAAAATAAGGACATCAGTTTCATAACGCCGTTGAATTTGAAGTTGCACCAGGTAGTCCAGCGCGTTGCAGACGAGCCAACCTCCTCGAAGCGATTGACGATCAGCGTAGCGCCGTAGCGTGACTCGTAACTGGCCGCCATAAACTCCTGCTCGCGACGTTCGGCAATGGTCTCGGTCAGCACAATTGTTCTGCCTTTTTCATCATACGTAAGTTCTGCAACAGACCCGGGCTGGCCAGGTACGCCGGATTTTTGTGTGAAAGACACAAAATTTTGCTGCCAGCGGCCCAGGTTCCGGGAATCCTCGAAAGCGCCCCAAACCTCGTCGAGACTCGCGTCGATAATGACCTCAGTATTTAGTTTCATGTGCGATCCGCAATCGGTCAAGGCGGCGATGATACCGCGCCAGTCATTAGCCATTGCAGGTTTCGAGTGGCTCAGTCATAGTTGAGCGGCCCGACGGGCTGCCGACCAGGCGCTCCGCGGCAAACTCGTTTCCGGAAATATTCATGGCGTCACCGCAACCACGTCTGACTCAAGGGTCGGTCGGCCGACAGCTGGTCGATATGACCGTGCCTGTGCTGTTCGGCATCTTCATGATGATGATGCAGAACTTCATTGACATGTGGTTTATTGGCAGGGTTGGCGTGCGGGAACTCGCCGCATTGAGTTTCGCGTTTCCCGTCCTGATGGTGGTTACCAGTGTCGCAATCGGCCTCGGCGCGGGTACATCTTCAGTCGTGGCGCGTGCCATAGGCGCACACGATCATCGCCGGGCACGCCGACTGGCTACTGACAGCCTGATCCTGTCATTCGGCATCACCGCAGTCGTTTGTGTCGTTGGTCTGTTCACGATCGCGCCGTTATTCCGATTACTGGGCGCACCGGAAGACATGATCCCGCTGATTGCCGGGTATATGCAGATTCTCTACGTGGGTGTGCCGTTCGTGGTTGTCGGCATGGTGGGAATGAGCAGTATGCGGGCGACAGGTGACACCCGGTTGCCGAGCATGCTGATGGTCATCGCATCTATCGTGAACATAGTACTTGACCCGATACTGATATTCGGCATCGGCCCCGTGCCGGCCATGGGCCTCAATGGCGCCGCGCTGGCGGCCTTACTGGCTCGCGGTGCCATATTTGTGGGTACGATATACCTGATGCGGGTTCGTCTCGATATGCTGACATTCAACAAGCCGGATACGAAAGAGCTCGTCAGTTCCTGGGGTGACATCCTGCATGTCGGTATTCCGGCGGCGGGCACGAACGCTATCATCCCGGTCGCAACCGGCGTAATTACGGCGATGCTCGCCAAGTACGGTCCGGAGGCTGTGGCAGGCTTCGGTGTCGCGAGCCGGGTAGAGTCGCTGACACTGGTAATGTTTTACGCACTCTCGGCAATCATTGGACCGTTTGTCGGACAGAATGTCTCGGGCAATCGTCCGGACCGAATATTCAGTGCACTCAAACTATGCACGATTTTCTGTCTGAGCTCGGGATTAGTGATCGCCGGCCTGCTGGCGTTGTCCGGCGAGTGGGTTCCGTCGTTGTTTAGTGAGAATAATGAGGTCAGAGGTGTCGCATCACTTTTTCTGTGGATTGTCCCCTTGAGCTACGGCGCATACGGGATTGTTATGGTAATGAACGCTTCCTTTAACGGCATGGGCAAACCGATGCCTGCTGTGCACATCAGTGTCGGGCGGATGATGGTCCTGTATGTGCCCCTCGCATTCGTTGCGGAACGGTTTTTCGGTATAGCCGGAATCTTCGCTGCCTATGCTGCTGCAAACATTATTACCGGCGTGATTTCTTACGCCTGGGCACGCGCTTCAATACAGGGACAATGCGATATTCATGCCGTGTCGGCAAAGGCCTGATGGAAGAGTCGGTCGTTCGGAGGCGAATCGGTTACGGCGAGGTGGATGCCGGACTCACAGCCTCTAAAACGCGTGTGCGGTAATAATAATGCATTCCTATGCCGCGACTGGCCAGGAAGGTTGCCAATGCCAGCCACAATCCGTGATTGCCAAGTTCGCGGGTTGCATACCAGGTTGGCAGAAACACGAGGAACGTTGACACGAGCATGATGTCGCGCATTTCCCGTGCACGCGTTGCACCAACAAACACGCCGTCATACAGATAAGACCAAACCGCAACCAATGGCATCAGCGTCATCCACGGCAGATAACGATCTGCGACCGCAATGACCTCTGGAATATCTGTTAGGAGTCGGATTAACGATGGTCCGCCAATAAAAAAGAATATGCAGAACATGAGGGACATATAGAGCGACCAGCGCAGCGTCAGTCGTACCGCCTCGCGCAACGCCTCACGATTTCTTGCACCAACCGCTTTTCCAACCAGGGCTTCTGCGGCATGCGCAAATCCGTCCAGTGCGAATGACATCAGGTTCATCAGGTTCATGAGCACAGCATTCGCGGCGAGAATCATCGGGCCGATTCTGGCACCGGCGGCGGTCACGAAAGCGTATGAGAATATCAGCGCCATCGTGCGTACCAGGAGGTGTGCATTTACGGCAAAAAAGGCCCGATACTCTTGCAGCGTCGTTAAATGCGCAAACAGCATCTGGCCCGGGTGTCGACGCAGATAACGCAGGGCATATACACCACCAAAAGCCAGTCCGGAAAACTCCGCGACGACTGACGCAGCGGCAACGCCAGCGACCTTCATGTCCAGCACGAGGACGAAGAACAGATCGAGCACAATATTCGTTACGTTGATAACCAGGACGATGAACAAGGGTACTCGCGCGTTCTGCAACCCGAGGAACCAGCCGACCAGCGCGTAATTGGCCAGCGTGGCGGGAGCGCTCCAGATTCGGATGTTAAAATACTGATATGCGTGATTGGCGACACTTCCTTTTGCGCCGAGCATGCGCATCGATAAATCGCCAATCGGAACCTGCAGGATAATGAGTACCATCGCAATCGTCAGGGAGACGATGAGGGCCTGACCCAGGGCAACTTTCAGTCCATCGTTATCTTCGGCACCGAATTTCTGTGCCGTGATGCCCGTAGTTCCCATGCGCAAGAAATTAAACCCGGCATAGATAAACGCGAATATGGTCGACCCGATCGCTACCGCGGCAAGATAATCTGCGTTTTCAAGGTGACCGGTTACACCGGTGTCTACCATGCCAAGCAGTGGCACGGATATGTTCGAGAGCATCATCGGCGCGGCTATGCGCCAGACATCGCGATTATTAGGCAGGGTTGCCATACAGGTCACGGCCGGGGCCTGGCTCGAGCCCCTAAAACATCAGAAAGCGTTGACGCCAGTCAGCTCTTTACCGACAACGAGCTGGTGGACTGTCTCGGTTCCCTCGTAGGTAATTACGCTTTCCAGGTTGAGCATATGACGCACCGGGACAAATTCTGCACTGATTCCGCTGCCGCCCAGCATGTCGCGCGCGTCGCGGGCAATGTCCAGAGCCGCGCGGCAGTTGTTCCACTTGGCAATCGAAACCTGCGTCGGCGTCATGCTCCCCTGGTCTTTCATTCTGCCAAGCCGCAATGACAGCAGTTGGGAAGTCGTGATGCGGCGTGCCATATCGGCAAGGCGCAGCTGAATAGCCTGGTTGTGCGACAGTGGCCGGTGAAACAGGATTCGATCCTGAGCGTAGTTCAGCACTTCCTGCAGGCAGGCCTGGGCTGCTCCGATGACGCCCCAGGTTATGCCGTAACGAGCCTGCGTCAGGCAACTGAGCGGCCCTTTCAGACCGACGACGCCTGGCAGAACGCTAGCATCCGGTATACGCACATTGTCGAAAAACAGTGCCGATGTAACCGACGCGCGCAGGGAAAACTTGTTCTCAATCTCCTGCGCCTTGAATCCAGGCATATCTTTTTCAACTATAAATCCGCGTACGCCTTCTTCTGTTGTCGCCCATACGACCGCGGCGTCTGCGAGGTTGCCGTTGGTAATCCACATCTTGGATCCGTTCAGGATCCAGTCATCGCCGTCGCGCTTGGCCTGCGTGCGCATGTTGCTCGGGTCAGAACCACCTTGTGGTTCGGTCAGTCCGAAACAACCAATAGCCTCGCCCTTCGCCATGGCTGGCAACCATCGCTGTTTCTGTTCTTCCGAGCCGTATGCATAAATCGGATACATCACGAGGCTGCTTTGCACCGAAACAAAACTCCGCAGGCCGCTGTCGCCGCGTTCCAGCTCCTGGCAAATCAATCCGTAGCAAACCGAATTCATTCCGGCGCAATCGTATCCTTCGATCGAGCTGCCAAGCAGCCCGAGACCCGCGACCTCGCCGATCAGGTCACGGGGAAATTCATGATTTTCGAAAGCTTCCCTGATCACCGGCAGGACTTTCTCATCAACCATGCGTGCAACAGAATCCTGCACCATGCATTCCTCTTCCGACAATTCGGCGCGAATGTCATAGAGATCCATCGGGTCTAACTGCCGTTTGCTGGCAGCGGCGATTTCTGCGGTGTTTTGGTTTGCCAAGGAAGCCTCCCGGGGCGTTATCAGGTTCTGGCGGGCAGGTGATTCTACCGGAATGGCAGTTCCGCTAGTAGGGTATTCCGATACGCCGATACAGATTTGAGAGCATCCAGACCGGGGCAATCATCATAAGTTGAACATCCCGAACGACCGCACGAAGCCCACCGTTACCAGCGTGACCAAGGTACAGTCCAATCAGGCTCGCGACGAAGAGGCCAGCAGAAAGTCGCGCGTGCGGCCACGGTGAATCCAGCAACCAGACCTGACCGAAGGCGATGGCGAAAACAAACGGCAGCATGCCGATAGCCAATGCGATGGAGATAATGAAGTAATACACAACCGCGGCCATCAGGAATGCGCTTCCCCAATTGAGCACTGGGGAAATTCGGGCAAATTCATAAGGTATAGGCAGCGACCACAGCATACCCACAGTAGCGACGACCAGCGTCAGGACCGCGAGCCAGTGAATCACCGCAAAGCGGAGTTCGCCATGGGATTCACCGTACTTCGTAAGCCAGTTTTCTGCCTCCTGCATGGGATTTACCGGGTTGCGCAATGCTGGACCGGCTATTCTAGCGTCAATTGCAGCCCGCAAGCGGCAGCGATCGTCGCTTTCGAATTGAGAACTGCCGCACGTTTTCGACCGCCAATGAAAGTGGATACTTCGGTTTCAGGCGTCGTTCAGCAACGAGACGCGTACAATACCGCGGAATACTTCGTATGGGCCTGCAATCTCAACTCAGACTGTTGGCCAGGGTGTGTGGCAAAGAGGAAAACCCATGAATTTAAGAGCATTGAAAGTAGTAATGATTTCGGCCGGTCTGACCGTCGCTATGAGCGGCTGCCAGACGCTGGATGCGTATACACAGGAGTCGAAGACCAGTGATGCGACCAAGGGCGCTGTGATTGGCGCAATTGCCGGCGCCGTCGTTGGCTTGGCATCGGGTGACGATGCTGTCGAACGTCGCCAGCATGCAATGATTCTCGCCGGCGTCGGCGCACTGGCAGGTGGTGCGGTTGGCGCATACATGGACCGTCAGGAAGCTGAGCTGAGGGCGGAACTGCAGGGGTCCGGTGTCAGCGTTACGCGCATTGGCGACAACATTACCCTGAATATGCCAGGCAACGTTACTTTTGCGACCGATAGCGCAGACTTAAGTCCCGCGTTCTTCGACGTGCTTACTTCAGTGTCAAAGGTCCTGACTGAATTTGACCAGACAGTGGTCGAAGTTGCTGGTCATACGGACAGCACCGGGTCGGATGCTTACAATCAGTCACTCTCAGAACGTCGTGCAGGTTCGGTTGGACAATATCTTCAATCGCAGAACATCGGCTCACAGCGTCTGATCACGATAGGACTCGGTGAGAGCATGCCTGTCGCGGATAACACCACGAATGCTGGTCGACAAGCGAATCGTCGCGTAGAAATTACGATGGTTCCTGTGACATCCTGAACCAGGTTTGTAACAATCAAAACGCGGCAGATTGATCTGCCGCGTTTTTTTTGTTCTTGTTAAATCCTATGATCAGTTTGCATGAACGCCAGTTATCGTCCAGAGACTCAGGCAAATGGGTAGAAGGTTCTGGCATAGTTACCCGGGTTATAAGCGACGACAATGATGGGTCGCGCCATCAACGGTTTATCCTGGATACGCGAAATGGCCAGACGCTGCTGGTCGCTCACAATATAGACCTTGCCCGTCGCGTGCCGATTGGCATTGGCGATCGGGTAGCGTTTCGCGGCATGTACGAGTGGAACGATCTCGGCGGTCTGATTCACTGGACTCATCATGATCCAATGGGCGAGGAAAAAGGCGGCTATGTCTCTTTTCGTCGGCGTACCTATAAATGAGTGCAATGCAATTGCTCTTCCCCAGATAAGAATCCCGGCTACAAAAAAACCCCGCCTGGAGCGGGGTTTCTTTATAACTGTAAACTACAACTGGTTCAGACTTCCATCGCCACTCTCAGCTTCTTGATCGCGTTGGCTTCGATCTGTCGAATGCGTTCTGCAGAAACACCATAAACATCTGCAAGCTCGTGGAGCGTCTGTTTATCGTCGGTTAGCCAGCGAGATCGCAGAATGTCCTGACTGCGTTCGTCCAGCTTTGCCATGGCCGCATGCATGCGCTCGGCGGCATCATCATGCCAGTCGTCTTTCTCGACGACCTTCGCAGGATCCGCATTAGGGCTGGGTAAATAAGCGGCAGGAGAAAACGCGCGGTCGTCGTCACGGGAATCGGGAACGGGATCAAAAACCGCTTCCCTTGCTGACAGTCGACGCTCCATTTCTGTCACTTCTTTCGGACTGACACCCAGGTCTGCGGCAACCGCCTGCGTTTCCGCATGCGATAACCACGCAAGACTCTTCTTCGCCTTACGTAAGTTAAAAAACAGTTTGCGCTGTGCTTTGGTGGTTGCGACTTTGACGATCCGCCAGTTGCGCAGGACATACTCATGAATTTCTGCACGAATCCAGTGCACCGCAAATGAAACCAGTCGCACATCGAATGACGGGTCGAATCGTTTGACGGCCTTCATCATGCCGACATTCCCTTCCTGGATAAGGTCAGCGAGTGGTAATCCGTATCCCTGGTAGCCCTTCGCGATATGCACGACGAAACGCAGGTGCGCCATGACGAGCTCCCGCGCTGCCTGGAGGTCTCCCTCCTCGCGGAATCGATGGGCAAGCGCCTGTTCGTCTTCCTTCGCCAGAACCGGAATAGCCCCAACAGCCTGGATATAGGCATCAAGACTGCCTACAGGGCCCTTCAGGGTTAGATCGTGGTCAATTGCTGTGACTGCCGTTGTCATAGGTCTCCCTCATCCTCCAATTACGGTGCAATTTTAGCACTCCCCACCTTAGAGTGCTAACAACGGCGTTTGGTTCCCTTGGGCAACAACCAATAAACCATTTAAAAACAGTCAGTTATTGGAGTCAATGGCTTCAATATTATGTAAAGCTGGCTTCGTAGGGGCCGCTAAACACTAGCGAGGCTCGATGCGACGCATGTGACGCGCAGCGGCCAGCCAGGATCCTGCAAGACCTAGCGAGACGCCGGCGCCCGCAATCATCAGGCTCTCTCGGAGGTCCAGCGCCAACGCCGAGAAGGGACTGCTATACAGGCCGGACAGGCGGGTTATCGGCTCTTCCAGGGCAAAAAGCCCGTAACGAACCAGTGCCAACGCCAGCAAAGCGCCGGCAAGTCCGTACCAGACGCCTGTATATAAAAACGGGCGACGCACGAATGCATTGCTGGCGCCAATCAGCTTCGTCACCTCGATTTCCTCACGACGATTCTGAATGTCCAGGCGAATGGTGTTGCCGATGATGACCACGATGGCGGCAGCAAGCAGAGTGGCCCCTATCGCAATAGCGCGTTCAAGTATGTCGAGTATCGCGTGGAATCGTTGCACCCACTCTGTGTCGACCTGCACGAAATCCGCTTCCGGCAAATTTCCGAGCTCCTCGTTCAACAGACCGATTGATACTTCGGTGTTGGTCGCTGCGGGACGAACCACCACGGTATGCGGCAATGGATTGACCGACAGGTGATCGAGGGCATCGCCAAATCCCGATTGCTGCCGGAACTCCTTCAATGCATCTTCCGCTGCGATTAGCCTTACGTCTTCCACGTCGGCACGTTGCCCGACAATTGTTACCAGGCGCTGCGCCTGCTCCAGTGTTACGTCAGCCTTCAGGTAAACAGAGAAGTCCAATGCGTTGTCCCAGGATGAGCTGATCGATTGCGCATTCTTGATGACCAGGTGCAATGCCGCCGGTAACGCGAGCGTTACGCCAATGACAAGAACAATCATCAGGCTCGCAAACGGTTGTCGCGTGAGTCGGCCAAGCGCTGCCGCTGCAGTATTCCAATGCACCGCTGCCCAGTTGGCGACGCGACCGGTCTTGCGAGGCACAGCCATGGCATCGGAGGACTTTACGTCTGCCACTGGTTACGCTCCTGTTCCGCCTCCAGTCGCTCAACGTACTCCGCGACAGGATCTTCTTCGGCCTCGACTTGCAGCGTGCCGTTTTCCAGGGGAATGCGCCGACAACCCAGCTGGTCGATCAACGCAATGTCATGGCTTGCAATCAACAGTGTGACGCCAACTTCATTGAAGCGGCGAAATATTCGCATCACTTCCAGCGACAGATCCGGATCGAGGTTCCCGGTCGGCTCATCGGCAATCAGCAATTTCGGCCGACTGACAATGGCTCGTGCTATGCCTACACGCTGCTGCTCGCCGGACGAGAGCGTCTCTGGCAAGTGTTTTTCCTTGTTGAGCAGGCTCACCTGGTCGAGTGCCGCCCTGACTTTGCGCGCCGCTTCGCGCTGACCGACGCCCGCGATGACCAGCGGCAATGCCACATTGTCAAAAACCGGTCTGTCGTAAAGCAGCTTATGGTCCTGGAATACCATGCCGATTTGACGTCGATAGGCGGGGATTCGTCGCCGTGTAATCCCCTGGGTATCCTGGCCATCGACAACGACCCGGCCGCTGGTTGGGCGATCAATGAGTGCGATGAGTCGTAAGAGCGTGCTTTTCCCCGCGCCGGAATGACCCGTTACAAACACCATCTCGCCGGTATCGACACTAAGAGACAATCCCCGTAGGGCGTCCTGGCCACCAGGATAGCGTTTGGTCACATTCTCAATGTCAATCAAGTCGGCGGGTTCCCAGGTTGATTATTCTCTGCAAGCAAAGCGTCTACGTACTCTTCGGCTTGAAACGGCTGCATGTCTCCAGCGCTTTCGCCGATGCCGATAAAGCGTACAGGAACGCCTAACTTGTGCGCGATGGCGAGAAGAATGCCGCCTCTCGCGGAGCCGTCCAACTTTGTAACGGTTATGCCCGTCAACCCAAGCGCCGCGTGAAATTTCTCCGCCTGAACCAGTCCGTTCTGGCCCTGGCTCGCATCCAGGACGAGCATGATTTCGTGCGGCGCGTTTGCATCATGTCGGGCCAGCACCCGCGTCATCTTGGCGAGTTCGTCCATCAGGCCCTGCTGGTTCTGCAACCGACCGGCAGTATCCGCCAGCAATACATCAATGTTCCTGGATTTTGCCGCTTCATACGCATCGAAGATAACGGCAGCGGGGTCGGCACCGGCATGCTGAGAGATAACCGCGACGTCGTTCCGCTCGCCCCAGACCTGTAATTGTTCTACCGCCGCAGCGCGAAAAGTATCTCCAGCCGCCAGCATGACAGACTGCCCCTGTTCCTGAAATCGCCTGGCCAGCTTACCGATGGTCGTTGTCTTGCCTGCCCCGTTGACACCCACCATGAGGATGACAAAAGGCTCTGTTTGTTGCGGAATCTGCAGCGGCGTGGCAACCGGTTGCAGTATTTCCACGAGAATCTGCCGCAACCCGAGCCGCAACGAATTCACGTCTTTAAGTTCCTTGCGGGCCAGTCGTTTTTGCAGCGCCGACACAATTCTCTCGGTCGTATCGACGCCAATATCCGCCATGACGAGTTCCGCCTCAAGCTCCTCGAGCACCGACTCGTCAATCTTGCCGCCCGGTGCCAAATTCGCCAGGTCATAGCTCAGCCAGTTGTCACCACTATTCAGTCGACTTCTGAGGCGTTTGAAGAAGCCGGACTTTTCGCCGGGCTGTGATGGTTTCTTTTTTCCGAACACGGGTTTCTACCTGAGGATGACCTGGAGTAATCTGAGCCTGTCGCCTGAATGAAGTTGACCAGGGGGACCCTACAGGCATGGGACAAAACAAAAAACAAAAACGCGAAAACCCGGGCAAGCAACCAGGACGGCTACGTATTGTAGCTGGAAAATGGCGTAGCCGCCTTTTGCCAATTGCCAACGTTGACGGATTGCGCCCAACTTCGGAACGGATTCGCGAAACGCTGTTTAACTGGCTGGCACCGACCATCGCCGATTCGAAATGCCTGGACCTGTTTGCCGGTAGTGGCGCGCTCGGTATTGAAGCTCTTTCCCGCGATGCTCAGTCTGTTTTGTTCGTCGAGTCATCAAACGTCGCGGTTGCCGCGCTTCGGGAAAGCCTGGAGATGCTTGATGCAGAGCACGCGTCGATCCTCAATACGGATGCCGCTGAGTTTCTGAACGGGGCGGCAGCAGAGCGCTACGACCTGGTCTTTCTCGATCCCCCATTCGCTGCTGATCTTGCCCAGGATTTGTGTAGACTGCTGGCAGGGGGCGGCTGGCTTAAGCCAGGTGCGAGCGTTTACCTCGAGCAGGATCGGGACCAGGCGAGACCGGACTTGCCCGACGGCTGGCGTATCCTGAAGGAAAAGACTACCGGGAATGTCCGGTATTCATTGATGAGAGTTGAATAAGGAGCATCGATGTCAGTCGCAGCAATGTATCCGGGGACCTTCGATCCCATTACGCTCGGTCACGACGATTTAGTGCGACGTGCGTGTCGCCTGTTTGATCGGGTGGTCGTGGCAATCGCCGCAAACCCCAGCAAGGAGCCATTGTTCACACTGGATGAGCGTGTCGAACTGGTGCGCGCGTCGTTACAGGATCTGCAGAATGTGGAAGTGTCCGGCTACGATGGACTGACCGTCGATTTTGCACGGGAACACGATCTCGGGGTCATCGTAAGGGGACTGCGAGCGGTATCCGACTTTGAGTATGAGTTTCAGCTCGCGAATATGAATCGCCATCTTGCGGTTGAAGTTGAAACCGC
>JBPCYD010000133.1:0-2560 GCA_051007895.1 Woeseiaceae bacterium | reverse complement strand
TCTACCGGCCAGGCCTGAAATTTGGGCGCATCTGCGGTGACTTCATCCAGCAGATCCGTGTCGCCGCCGAGCCAGCGTGGCGCATTCCCCGGCTCGAGAACAATTGGCATACGATGATGAAGCTGTGACAAATACTCGTTAGCTGCTGTGGTCACAATGGTCGTTGTTTGCAGGACCTCACCGGTCTCCTTGCTTTCCCAGTTTTCCCACAGACCAGCGAAAGCGAATGGCTCGCCATTCGCCAGCGAAATGAAGTACGGAGTCTTGACCCCACCCTCGGTATGCCACTCGTAAAAACCGTCGGCCAGTACCAGGCAACGTCGTTTCCGGTAGGCGGCTCTGAAAGATGGCTTTTCCGCTATCGTTTCCGCCCTGGCATTGATCATGCGGTTACCAATCGACGGCTCCTTCGCCCAGAACGGCACCAGTCCCCAGCGAAAACTCGTCAGCTCGGCCTGCTCATCTTCGTCATTACGAATTGCCGCAACATATTGTGTCGGCGCAATATTGAAGCGCGCTTTGACGTCCAGGGATCCGGTAGCGCCAAACAACGCCGCTGTTGCTTCGGCCGGCGAATAAAACGCAAAGCGACCGCACATATTATTCCCGAATTCCGACACCGCGATTAAGCAGTGTCAGGTTCAGGGAGAACAGTCCAACAACGAAAACGCTGACAATCAGGTACGCCCAGACGATGCTGATATCCGATGTGCCAAGGATGCCGTAGCGAAACGCATTGACCATGTAAAGAATGGGGTTGCCGAGTGACACTTTTTGCCAGAACTCCGGCAACAGGGAAATCGAATAGAAGACTCCACCAAGATACGTCAACGGCGTTAGAACAAATGTCGGGATGATCGAAATATCGTCAAACTTTTTGGCAAAGACCGCGTTGACGAACCCGAGCAATGCAAAAACGATCGAGGCAAGGATTACCATCGAGAACGTAATCAGCGGATGCGCGACCGATAGATTTGTGAAGCCAAGCGCAATGGCCGTAACCAGCGCGCCCACCATCAGTCCCCGCATGACGCCGCCCGCAACGTGACCCAGTATTATCGTCGCATTGGACATCGGCGAGACCAGCATTTCTTCAACATGCTTGCCGAACTTGGCGCCGAAAAATGACGAAACGACATTGCCGTAGGAATTCGTGATCACCGACATCATGATCAGCCCCGGCGCGATGTACTGCATGTAGTCGAATCCGTCCATGACACCGATTCGCCGGCCGATCAGGTTGCCGAAGATGATGAAATACAATGTCATCGTAATCGCCGGCGGGACGATCGTCTGAATCCAGATCCGGGCGACGCGGACAACCTCTTTTCTGACGAGCGTCTTGAAGCCGATCCAATTGACTCTGAAATTCACGAGCCTGCCGCCGCGCTGGACTGTTTACCTTCGACAAGACCCATGAACAACTCTTCGAGACGATTCGCCTTGTTGCGCAAGCTGACAACCCGGATGTTTTTCTCATTCAGCTCGTCGAACAGGGCATTAAGGTCGTCTTTCGCGTCAATAGCGACTTCGAGTTCACATTCCTCAATCAATTCCGCCTCGAAGCCATTCAGGTCCGGCGCTGCCGCAAGCGGTTCCTTCACGCTCAGGACGAAAACCTCACGCTGCAGCTTCCGCAGGACGGTACCCATGCGCGCGTCTTCGATAATGCGACCCTCGTCAATAATCGCAACATGTCGACAAAGGTTTTCCGCTTCTTCCAGGTAGTGCGTGGTCAGGATAATAGTTGTGCCGGCTTCATTCGTCTGCCGCAGGAAGTCCCACATTGAACGCCGAATCTCGATGTCCACACCGGCAGTCGGTTCATCAAGAATGAGTAGTTCGGGTTCATGGATCAGCGCCCGCGCAATCATCAGGCGTCTTTTCATACCACCGGACAATCCCCGCGCAACGTCGTCGCGTCGGTCCCATAGCCTGAGTTCATTCAGGTATTTCTCCGCCCTCGATAATGCGGTCTTGCGATCGATACCGTAGTAACCGGCCTGGTTGACGACAATATTCAGAACCGAGTCGAACTGATTCATGTTCAGTTCCTGCGGCACCAGCCCGATGCGGGCTTTGGCGGCTTCGAGTTCCTTGTCGATGTCGTGACCGAATATCTCGACCTTGCCGGACGTCTTGTTGACGAGTGACGTCATGATGCCGATTGCGGTGGTTTTCCCCGCGCCATTGGGACCCAGGAGCGCATAGAAGTCGCCGGATTCGACACTGAAGTTAATGCCCTTCAGCGCCTCGATACCGCCTGCATAGGTTTTGGTCAGATTCTGGATGGACAGCGCGAGCATAACGCCGCGTATTGTATACAAAGCCTGCTCGGCTAGCGCTCCGAACTTTCCCGTTGCGTGGCTATACCCGTTTCGGCGACCCGCAGACCCGGCGCCGTTGAAGTTTTGGCTGCAAGGCTCCAGGAATCAGTGCTCGTCCGCGACGCTGCCGGGTCTGTCAGTACAGCCTGTAACGATGCCAGGTGCGCTGCCCGCCGAATCTCCTTGTTAGGGCTCACACCCTCGTCCAGTAATTTTCGCCACAAATGATCGGC
>JBPCYD010000132.1:0-6277 GCA_051007895.1 Woeseiaceae bacterium | reverse complement strand
ACCGTCATGCAGCACCTGGGCGTGCTGGAACGCGCCAGGTTGGTCATCACGCGGAAAGAAGGGCGCTGCCGCTGGAATTATCTCGACGTCAGCCCGATTCAGCGCATTCATGAGCGCTGGATCCAGGCCTACGCGGCGCCATCGGCCGCTTTCTTAAGCAAGCTACAACAAGATCTCGAAGCTTAAGCATTTCGGACGAACGACCAGTGCGGAACGGCCCGATGCGACAGGAACGCAGCTGCATCCCTGGCCGTCAGTATCGAAAATCAGTTAGACACGGGTACGGCGACTATTCCCTCACGACGTTTGTCCGCAGCACCATCGAGCGAGTCATCGCCAACAACGATAATGTGCAGTCCGGAGTTTTCTCCCTCTCTTTCCTGCACGTTGTAGCCACGTTCCTTGAGGTCATCAGCGATGGCCTGGCCGGGATCAACCGAAATTTCGACCCGGACCATTTCCCCGCGGGCGACAATGTTCGGGTGATCTACCGCTTCCTGTGCTGACATTCCCCAGTCAAGTACACCGACAATCGTTTTGCCGACATAGGCCGGGATGGAGTTGCCGCCGGGGGACCCGGTCACCATTAGTAGCCCACCATCGCTGTCAAAAATCATGCTCGGCGACATCGACGAACGTGGGCGTCGTCCCGGCGTAATGGCATTAGCTACCCGCGTTCCGTCGGTCGGAACCTCACGGGCGAAATCGGTCATTTCGTTGTTCAACAGAAAGCCCGCGGCCCAGCGCGAAGATCCAAATGGTGCTTCAACCGTGGCGGTCATGGACACGGCATTGCCGTCGGAGTCTATTACGGAAAGGTGCGTCGTTCCTGACGCTTCTTCCGTCGTATCCGGTGCCCACATCGAAGCAGCGGCATCCTGGTGCAGCACGAGACCCGGATCGCCTGGCGTTGGTACAGCACCAGGATCTATCCGCTCGGTTGCGCGATGTTTTATGTATTCGGGGTGCAGCAGGTCGTCGAGCGGAATATCGATTTCATCCGGATCACCGAAATAGTGATCTCGATCGGCATAGGCCAGACGCTGTGCGTCCACGAATGCAGCGACCTTGTCCTCCTGACTTGTTGCATCGGCCGAGAGGTGATCGTACAGGCCGGCAATCATTATTTGCGCACCACCTGATGATGGCGGAGACGAAGTGCAAATACTCACCCTACGAAATGCACCACAAATCACGGGTCGCTTGACTGCCTCGTAGTTCGATATGTCTTCCGCCGTCAACGTGCCGCCATTGGGTTCCGCCTGCGCGGCAGCCGCAATTGCTTCCGCTATCTCACCTTTGTAAAAAGCATCGATTCCCTCGGACGCAATTCGCGACAGTGTATTAGCGTATTCGGGATTCTTTAGCAGGTGCCCGGCCTCGAGCGGCTCACCACCGGGGTAGAAGTACGCGGCTGTCGCAGGATTCTTGGCGAGCTCAGAGCGTTGCGCCATCATTGGCAAATAGCCAGCCAGTCGCGGCGATACTTCGAATCCGTTAGTGGCAAGCCTGATGGCAGGTTCGAAAACTTCGGCCCAGGGCAATCGCCCGTGCTGCTCGTGCGCACTTTCGTATAGCGCGACAGCGCCGGGAACACCTACGGACTTGCCGCTTTGCCAGGACTCGAAAAAGTCCATGACCACGCCATCACGCATAAACATGTCAATCGTCGCACCGCCTGGAGCGACTTCGCGTCCTTCATGAAATGTTAGCTCGCCACCCTTCCGCTCAAACACCAGCATGAATCCACCACCGCCCAGGCCGGAACTCTGCGGTTCGACCAGCCCCAGCACTGCGTGCGCTGCGATGGCGGCATCGACGGCATGCCCGCCTTTTTCGAGCATCTCAATCGCCGCTGCAACAGCGTGCGGGTTAGCCGCGGTCGCCATGCCGCCCTTATTCCAGCCTCCGTCAGAGACTGTACTGTCTGCACTCGTCGTATCAGTCGGAGGTTGTTCGGCAGGAGAGCAGCCGCAGACGAAAACGAATGCGAACAACAGGTAAATATTTTTCATTGCGTGAATCCTGATGGTGCGGGCGGGGTGTAAGACAGCGCCTGAATATACCGGAAATGCCGCTGGGCGATAACCATCATGTGCTAAACTCCTCCGCCGTCTCGCCTTGCGGATCAGGTTCCAATCCATGCCATTATTCAAACGCACACTGAGCGAATTCCTGTTTCGCCGATTCGTTCTGAAACACTATGGATCCAACCTTTTGGTTGATTTGCAGCTGGACGCAAAAAGAGACACCGTCGAATACGTCAAATCCAAAATGGCGGACGCACCCTATTTTGAGAAACACCCGAAACTGGTTGCCTACGTTGTCGGCGAAGCGAGCCTGCCCGGCCTGTACCTGGAATTCGGCGTGGGTCGCGGTAAATCAATCCGCTGGATCGGTTCGGCGGCGGACCGGACGGTATACGGGTTCGATTCTTTTGATGGAATTCCCGAATACTGGAACGGCAACCCGGTGGGTGCATTTGCACAGAGCAAGCTTCCCAAAGTGCCGGACAACGTAAAGTTTGAGATCGGCATGTTTGACGAAACCATTCCCGGATTCCTGGCGCAACACAGTGAGCCGGTTTCTCTGCTGCATGTCGATTGCGATCTCTATTCGTCGACCGTCACGATATTCGAAATGCTGGGCCCTCGGCTGCAGCCAGGGGCAATCGTGTTGTTCGATGAGTACTACAACTTTCCGCGCTGGCAACAACACGAGTACAAGGCGTTTCAGGAGTTTGTTGCTGGCAGTGACATCGAGTACGAGTACATTGCCTACTCGGTGACCGGGCAACAGGTGGCGGCCCGTATCCTGAAGAATCCTTTATTTTCCGGAAGGTAAATAACCAGAAAAGACACTAACTAGGTCCTGTAGCCGGCTGATTTGTCATAATAAAGCCGAGTCATTGTGCCTTTTGTTGAGAGCGCCTCTGCGCTAAAATCGCTTGCACGCACCCCAGAATAAAAACAACAGGGATGGCGGATTGCATCCACCTTGGAAATTGTCGAGTACGTCTACGCGCCGTCTGGCGGTGTACTTGTGCGCGCTTGTTTATTCCATACTTGCCGTCCAGCTGGTGTTCGCCTCGGGTTTTCCGCCAGTAGCGAACGATGACAATATGATCGCCGTCAGGGGTGGTACGACGACCACACTCAGCGACGGTTCCACCAGCATTCTCGACAACGATTTTGACGCGGAAGGCGACAGTCTTTTTATTTATCTGACAAGGAATGTCCGGCGCGGTACGTTAACGCTCAATGCCGACGGCACATTTGTATACGTGCACAACGGGAGTCGGAGAAACAGCGACGAATTCAGGTACATACTTTACGACGGCACCGGTTTTTCGGCACAGGCAAGGGTTCGTATTGACGTTGTCAATGCCGAACCTGTTCCGCCCGAGATTGTCGGTCAGGATAACGTCACGATGAATGAAGACTCTTCGTTGACGATTGACATTCGGAGTCTCGACGTCGTCGATCCGGATAATAATTTTCCGGGCGATTTTACGCTCGAAGTTCGTAACGGTGAAAACTACTCGCGAAACAATCAGACCATTACGCCGGCGCAAGATTTTAACGGGCAACTTGCTGTTCCCGTAAGAGTCTTCGATGGTACGAATTTCAGCAACCTATATTCACTCGATGTCGACGTGCGGCCACGTAACGATGCGCCTTTCACGGTTGGCAGTCCCCCTGATCAGGAGGCAATCGAAAACACGCAGTTTACGCTCGCGCTTGCAAACTATTTCGATGACATTGACGCGAACGACTCACTAACATTCTCCGCAAGCGGGCTACCGGGGAGCCGCAGTCTCGACATAAATCGCGACACCGGTGTTTTGTCGGGTGCACCCGTCGCTGCTGACGTTAACGATGATGCTTACAACGTGACGATCACCGCCACGGACTCGGGTGGTCTGCGGGCTACGGTCAGTTTTCTCCTCACTATTTATCCGGATGATCGTTCCGACCTGGCGGTAACGGCGGCGCTCGCGGTAAACCCCGTTAGCGTCGGCGAAGCGGCCCAATGGAATATTGTTGTTGACAACCTCGGCCCGGCAGATGTCGAAGCGGGTGAGCTGGTTGCTCAATGGAGCACGAGCGGGCCAAACCTGTCTTTGGCTCCTGTGCAGGGCTGCGAATTGTCGTCCAACAACTCGAGAACTCCTGAATTGCGCTGTTCGTTAAACGGTCTTGCCGCAGACGAAAGCCTGTCTTTCAGCGTGCAGGGGACGCAGGATAGCGATGGGGATAACTCCCTGATCGTAACGGCCGTTGCTGACGACCCCATTACCACCAATAACTCGACCCTGGTTGGCGGCCAGGTTGTTGCCGCCTTTAGCGAGGGTCCGACGCAAATTCTCGGCGTCTCAGGTGCCGGTGTAGCCAGTGGCGATCTGAATGGTGACGGCAATCCCGATCTTGTCGTAACGGAGGCGGAAACGGTCGTTTTCCTGAACGACGGCAATCGAGCGCTAACGACGCCGGGTATCAGTCTGGGTCCGGATAGCGGAGGTATCGACGTCGTTTTGCTCGACTGGAACGGGGACAGTCATCTGGACGTTGCAGTAGCCGGCGCTCCAGATCAGGCGGCGCGTGTTTATCTCAACGATGGCGCAGGCGAGCTCTCCGGTGCCTTGGACTTGTCGGATCCGGATTCCGGTACGATAAGCGCGGCAGCCGCAGCCGATTTTGACCAGGATGGGTTTTCCGACCTGGTACTCACCGGCTCCGGCGCTTCACGCCTGTTGCGAAGTTCCGGCCAGGCGGAATTCTTTGGAGTAGACCTTCCCGCCGGGCCGGGAATCGATGTATCGATTGCTGACATCGACAACAATGGTTTCCCCGATATCATCGTGGTGGAGTCCGGCGATCGTTCTGTCAACTTGTTACGCAACCTCGGTGATGGCATCGCTTTTGCGGCGGAGCGACTGCAGCGGGGAAGTGTGGCATCGGCGACGGGTACCGATCTCAACGGAGACGGTAGCACCGATCTGATGCTCGCGATTGACGGCGATGACCTGTCACCCCCGCAAAGCCGCGTTCTTTACCAGCAGTCGGACGGAGCATTCCCGGACGGCGAGATAATCGGCGCATCGCCCTTGAGCGAGATGCTGGCGGGAGATGTAGACGGAGACTCGGTAATGGATATCGTGGCCGTCAATGCCGCCGGCGTCCACCAACTGTATCGTGGTGCCGCTGGCGGACAGTTTGCCCTGAGCGCGGCACAAATAGTTAGCGAAGGCATGCGCGGCGGCATACTGACGGACTTCAATACTGACGATTCCATCGATCTCATCATTGCCGGGCCGAATTCAGGTGTTGTCGAGATTCACGCAAACAACGGCAACGGCAGCCTGGGACTCGGCGATCGCCAGGCGCCGGACATGCAGTTACTCGGTGAAGCAACGGTATCGATCGCTGCAGGAACGGTTTTCGTAGATCCAGGCGTTACGGTAACGGACGACATTGATGGTGACCTGACAGATGCTGTGGTAGTTACCGGTAATTTAGATTCGGGCGTCGTCGGCAGTTATACGCTCAGGTACTCGGTGACGGACAGGGCGGGCAATCTTGCTGCCGCAACTCGCGTCATCGATGTCGGCATCAATAAAGGTGTTGGCGGCGGTGGGGGCGGAGCGATATCGCTGTCATTTATTGTTCTGCAGATGCTATTGCTGATGTCTGCCATCTATTTCCGCGCACGCACCGGTTATGGATTGCGTGACGCCAGGTGATGAAGCGGGCTTACTGTAATTTGGGCCCGTTTACCAACGCGTCGCGAGTCAGGTCCACGATCAGTTCAACTTCCTTGTCACTGATTGCGAATATCGGAGTGTAACGTAAAGACCTGGCACCACCGTGGATAACACCAAGACCTTGTTTGCGCAAATAATCTTCGGTGCTGTTCATGCCATAACACTGGTAGCGCTCATTTAGCTCGCAGCTCAACAACAGTCCCGTACCCTGTACGCCGGTGATCGCATCGCCCAATTCAGTGGCAAGGCCTTTCAATCCAGCAACGATAGCCTTGCCCTGGCGGCGAATATTCTCCCGCAGCTGCGGTGTCAGGTTTGCAAGAACCGCCATCGCGACATCCAGTCCTCGTGGATTCGTCGTCATCGTATTGCCGTAAAGACCGGTACGGTAAATGGCGGCAACCTGCTCTGACAACGCGAGCACCGACAGCGGAAACTGTCCGGCATTCAAGGCCTTTGAATAGGCCTCCATATCGGGTCCGTCCAGCGCCTCGAATCCCGGGTAATCGACAA
>JBPCYD010000131.1:0-4653 GCA_051007895.1 Woeseiaceae bacterium | reverse complement strand
CTGTTGATATATCGACACTTGCTGCGCCCACCGCACTGCCGCTGCGTTTGATAACGGCGACGATTGTGCCAAATCCGCGTTCCGCTACTGACGCGCCCGGTGCGGTGAAGTTGACTTCGGCGGCGGCACCCGCATCGCTTATGAAGGCGCTTGCGGTATTCAGGTTTCCGAGCGTTGCGCCGCCAGTAGGGTTGACCAACCTGACGATGAGGCGCTCCATCGATTCGCCGACGCCATCATTCGTGGCCGATAGCGTGATTACCTGGTCCGCAGCATCGCCGTTCGCCCAGTTCAGAACGCTGGTGTTGAGCGTATAGTCATCGCTATCGGTCGTGGCATTCACCACTTCGATACTCACGCTGGCTGCGTCAGTGGACCCGCCGGTTCGACGCACCGTGAGCGACGCTACTTGCCCTTCACTGGCAGCAAAGCTCGATGACGCGAATTCGAATTTACCCTGTGCGACATCGCGTGTTGTATCGGCTGCCATGTAGAATCCGCTATCAATGTCGCTAATGGCAATGTTGCCGCTATGGAAAAACGGGTACGTGCCCCACGCGCCATTAAAAATTGAATCGTTCGGGTCGTCAAAAGGGAACGTGTCCAGGTTTCCTGTTTCGACTGGCGTGGCTGGATTGGTGATATCCAATATGGTCAATCCACGCGAGTAGTTCGACATGTAGTAGCGATTGCCGCGTACAAAACCGTTGTGGTCGATTGCATTGGTCGGGCCAGACCAGGTGCCGGCAAGCGTTGGCGACGTCAGGTCGCTTACGAGGAAAACACGCAGCGTCGTCGGCAAACTCGAATCCCTTTCGTCGAGTTCGTCATGGACGAATACATATTGTTTGTCTTCTGACCACCAGCCAGAGTGAACGTATCCAACGTTCGGGTACGGCGTGCTGCTCAGTTGCACGGGCGTCGCCGCGTTCGTGACATCCCAGATTTCAAACGTGTTTTCGTTGAAATCAAGCAGTAGCTGGCAGAATTCTCCGGCATTGACACATTGGCTGTCTTTCCTGGGGTCATCGATAAGCATGGAGGCCGCGTCATGCATGTAACCGATACCCAATCCGCCAGAAACCAGGGTGGGGGACTCCGGATCCGCCAGGGAATAGGTGCGAAAGCGTCCGTTACCATTGCTGGTCGCTCCGGCGACAATCAAAGCCGGTATGTCATCTGTTAGCGCGATACCGGTACCAAAATCCGTATTGGTCGCGTAGACGTTGTGCGCGCGCGTGATATCACTGGGGTAATTGACCCGCTGAATTGAATGCGGCAGACCGGTCATGTCGATGACGAACAGCCCATCGGTCGAACCATCTGTTGTCACAAATGCGTAGGCCTTCCAGCGATCAGCTGCCGGATCGAAGAACTGGTAAACCTTGATATCACGCCATACCGCGTCCTGCCCGTCGATAAAGCCAACTTCAAGCGGGTTCTCGGCATCCGTGACGTCAAAGACGGCGGTTCCCATGTTAAAGCCAACAATGGCGTACTCCCGTCCCGTGTTCAGATCAACGAACCCCCAGATATCGTTGCCAACAGAGGGAACAGTGCTGATATCGGTAAAGCCGACATGGGACAAAAGGTCGACATTGCTGCAGGGTAAACCGGCCGCAAATCCACCGACGCAGGGTGATGCGTCTATACTGGATTTCAACTGCTGGTGTAAGCCCAGCAGTTCATGGGCTCGGGATTGTTTCGCACTGCTCATGCCCTTGCTGTCCGCAATAACCTGTATGCCCTTGCCCTGCAGCAGTTCACGGTATTGCGGCGGCACACCTTCCAGCAGAGATACACCGCGTTCGGTTGACCCATTCGCGCTGCCAGGCTTGAATCCGCCTGATACATCGACGACGCCGCTGATCAGGTGAAACACGTCCTCCGCGCTCTCGACATCGTAGCTACCTTCCATGATGCGGAGCTGGCTACCTTTGCCTGCCCTCGATAGTGCGTAACCGATAGATCGACAGGGCGTGCTTTCGGTCAGGCAGTCGCCCGCATCTTCGCCTTCCTCTGCAACGAACAGGGGTAATTCCGTGTCGCCGTGTGCGAAGGCGGTTTGACATGCGGTGATGGCCGCACAGGCGGCGAAGAGTACATACGGTCGAAGAAGATTTTGCATAGCCATCTGCCCGGGTAGCGCAGCTTTAGCAATGACACTGGATGGCCGCATAGACGGCCGCTGCGACAAATCTGTAATGGTTGCATTGTACAATGGGTATTGGATCACGGCCCGTGAAATTGGTTCGGTTTTACACGTTAATAAAATGAATAACGCTTGCTTAAACGCCCACGAAAGCGGCTCATATAGCGGCCTTTGTGTCATAACGCAGGCGGTTTAAGTGAGCGGCAAACCAATACTGCGCTTCAGGGCGGGTCCAGGCGCGTTTACGAAAATCCGCGACGAGGGATTCAGCCCCAGCCAAATAGGCACAATCGCCGGCGCCTCTGGCGGTGCAAAATGGCTGGTCCTGAGTCAGATCGATCGGGTCGTCATCAGCAGGATTCTGCCCCGTCTCGAAGGTCCCGTGCACCTGATTGGCTCGTCGATCGGATCCTGGCGGTTTTCGTGCTATGCGCAGCAAAATCCGTTTGAAGCGCTTGAGTGTTTCGAGGAAGCCTATCTGGAACAACGCTACAGCGAGGCACCCGACCGCGACGAGATCACAACGCGCAGCCGCGACATTTTGCAAGAACTGCTCGGCGACAGTGGCATTCGGGAAATTACGACGCATCCGATTCTTCGGACGCACATCATGACCGTTCGCAGTCGCGCACTGACATCAAGCGAGAAAGCACCCGTACTGGCAGCCGGACTCCTGGCTGCGGCGTCCGCCAACCTGCTAAGTCGCCGCACATTAGGCGCGTTCTTCAGCCGTGGCTTGTTCTTCGACCGCCGCGACCTGCCGCCGTTCTTTGAGCCTGCCGGGTTTCCACTACATCGCATCGAGCTGACCGAAGATAACTATGCGGAGGCTGTCCTGGCGTCCGGCGCCATTCCGCTGGTGCTAAACGGCGTGCGTAACCCCAGCGGCGCGCCTGCAGGCGTTTACCGGGATGGCGGAATAATCGACTACCACCTCGATCTCGACACAAGTGCGCCTGATCGAATTACTTTGTTTCCGCATTTTTACGATCACCTCATTCCCGGCTGGTTTGACAAGAAGCTCGCATGGCGGCGACCGGATCCGCGACACATTGATCGAACACTATTGATCTGTCCGTCGGATGAATTCGTTGCTGCATTGCCGAACGCCAAAATACCGGATCGAACAGACTTTCAAACCATGTCTCCGGACGCACGCAGAAAGGTGTGGCGATCCGTCGTTGCCTCCTGCGAAGCGCTGGCCGAAGCGTTCAACGACGTGTTGGACAAAGACCAGTTGCCGGCGCGTCTGGAACCGTTGTGATAATCTTTGGGCACCCAACGGAGACGGACAACAAAATGAACAATAGTCGTCCCCATCGGCCGATCGGGCCTTCACTGTGAGTCCTGGGCTATGAGTAATGGCACCAGCGTTTCTCCTGTTACGGGCCGCGCGTATCCGGAATTAACCTGGACGGCCGTAATTGTCGGATGGATTCTCGGTGTCATCATCGCCATTTCGATCGGCTACGCGGCCCTGATTCTCGGTTTTTCTATCGAGGGATCTGAACTCGCCGCAATACTGGGTTTCGGAATTCTGCGCGGCATGCTGCGCAGGAAAAGCATCATCGAAAATAATATTGTGCAGACGATTGCCAGCGGTGTTAACGGGGCGTCCTCTGGAATGATGTTCTCCGTACCTGCGATTTTTATACTGGGCTACGGCGATCAATTCGACCCCGTCATAATGACTTTTGGCTGCATTGCCGGCGCGTTCATGGGCATCGCTTTTATTGTGCCGTTGCGTAAACACATGATCGATTTCGAGCGATTGACTTATCCCGGCGGCGTTGCGGTTGCGACTATTCTGAAATCACCTGGTGCAGGTGTCCAAAAGGCAATTGTCTTGCTGGTCGCGGCAGGCGTTAGCGCGAGTGTGCATCTTGTTTCAAAAATAACCGAATTCGAAAACTGGGACCTGGGCAGCCTGATCGGCCTGCCGCCCTACATGAATGGCATTTGGTACCTGTCGCTGATGACTGTCGGCGTGGGCTTCATCGCCGGTCGCGGCGGCGTAGCGTTTATTATTGGCGGATTCGTTGCCTACTGGTTCTTGTCTCCCATGTTGGCGGCGACGGGCGGATTTCCCCTGGATTCCGCCGGGCAAATCGTCAGTGATCCGGGCCAGTTGCGACTGCTGCTCTATCGGCCGCTCGGCATTGGCATGCTGATCGGCGGTGCAATGATGGGCGTTGCGCTGGCCTTGCCGCTGATTGTCAGCACGGTGCGATCCATGCAGAACGCCTCAAGAATGAAGTCCGATGCCTCGGCCGATGAGATGCCGATCAAGCTGCTGTATTTCGCGATCATTGGCGCAATGATTGTCCTCTCGATCATTGCAATAAACTCGGTTGAAACAGTCGGCGTGGTCAGAGGCATCGGTATGGCCCTGCTGGGCACGCTGTGGATCTGGATGTCGGGCATCATATTGTCTGAAGCGATTGGCAGAACAAACTGGTCGCCGTTATCGGGCATGACGCTTATTGGCATCACCTTGCTCA
>JBPCYD010000130.1:0-3718 GCA_051007895.1 Woeseiaceae bacterium | reverse complement strand
CGTCGGTGTCCATGCCGACGACGTCGTTGACGTAGGTCAGCACGACAGGTTCCAGGTCGAATACGCCGCTTATCGCGCAGACACCCTTGACGGTGTCTTCAGGGAGTCCGTAGTCGGTCCAGTCCGTGAGCATCATCATCGTTGCGAGATGAGCGCCCGCGGAACTGCCGGAGAGGAAGATGCGGTTTCGATCAAAGCCCCATTTTTCGGCGGTACTATAGAGCCAGACAATTGCCCGCCGGATTTCGGCGACAATGCCGGTCAGGGAACGCTGTGGGGCCAGCGAGTAATTCAGCGCAGCAAAATAACTGCCAGCTTCCTGGAACATCGGTGCCGCAAAGCAGGACTCGTCCTTGCTGAGTAACTGCCAGTAGCCACCGTGAATGAAGACGTGCAATGGCGCCGATCCGGAATGCTTTGCCACGAAAAGGTCCAGCGTTTCCTCGGCGCCGGAGCCGTAGCGCAGGTCCGGCGTACAGGTGCCGTCGTCCACGGCAGCCTGCTTTGCGATCTTGCTCAGTCGCGCATAGTCGTCCAGGAAGACATTGATATCGTCGACGCAACTGCTGGGCGAGTACTCGCGATCGAGTTCGGCCTGGTCAAACATGGAATAGATGTTCGTCATTTTCATCCGCGCAAGAAACAGAATCATGCCGATTCGGTTTTGACTAGAATAGCAAGAATAGACTGCGTTTCATTTGCAAAGATCAGGACCACTCAAGATGTTGTCTGCCACCAGGAATCCACCAATTCCCGACGCACCGGTCGCAGGTCCGCACGCGTGGATTGGAGCAGAAATGGCCACAACGCCGAATCAATGGCGGGTGACGTTGTCGCCAGATCAGCTCGGCGACCTCGAGGCGGCGGCCAGTCATTTTGTCGCGCTTGGCAAGGACGTGCTCGAGATCACGGAGCGAGACTTTCCACTACGGCAGTTCGACAAATACCTGTCGGGTTTGCGAGGCAGGCTTTTACGTGGCGCAGGTTTCGAGGTGCTGCGCGGGTTGCCAACAGACAAATACACGGAAGAATACGCGTCAGTCATATTCTGTGGCATCGGTGCGCATTTGGGTAATGCCAGGTCGCAAAACAAGCGCGGCGACATGTTGGGCCATGTTCGAAACACCGGGGCGAGTTCTGACGACCCAAACACAAGGATTTACCAGACCGCCGAGCGACAGACATTTCACACGGATTCGGCGGATGTTGTCGGCCTGCTTTGTTTGCAGGAGGCCCGTGAAGGCGGGTTGTCGCTCCTGGTCAGCGCTTCCACTATTTACAATCGTATGCGCGCGCTGCGCCCCGATCTTGCAGCACTGTTGTTCGATCCGATTGCTACGGATCGCCGTGGCGAGGTGCCTGAAGGCGCGAGGCCTTACATGGAAATACCGCCATTGAGCTGGCACGAGGGATTCCTGACCGTCTTTTACCAGCGTCAGTACATCGACAGCGCGCAGCGTTTCGAGAGTGCGATGGCGTTGACACCGGCACACATTGAGGCGCTCGACATGTTCGATGCGCTCGCCAATGATCCCGAGCTCAACCTCTCTATGCGGCTTCGACCGGGCGACATGCAGTTCGTCTATAACCACGCCCAGTTGCACGATCGAACCAGCTTCACCGATTGTCCAAATCCGGCAAAACGCCGCCATCTGCTCAGACTGTGGCTGTCGATTCCCGGCGATCGTCCACTGCCGGAATGTTTCAAAGAACGCTACGGCAGTATCGAAGTCGGCAACCGCGGCGGGATTTACACCAGCTAACGCACCTTAACCTGCTAAAGTTGGCGGTGGGCATTAGATGGCGAGAACAGGAATGGCAGAACAGAAATCCTACAGTGGCCGCGACAATCTGGCTGATATCCACACGCCGCTTGTGTACAACCAGTGGTACGTCGCAGGCTTGTCTGAAGAATTCACTCGTGAGCTTCGGGAGCGCTACATCCTTGAGCGTTCGATTGTCATGTATCGAAAAGAGGACGGCACGCCGGTCGCTTTGCAAAACAGATGTGCACACAGGTCTTATCCGCTGCACATGAGCAAACTCGAGGGCGACCAGATTCGTTGCGGCTACCACGGAATCAAGTACAGCACGACAGGAGAAATCATTGAGGTTCCGTCGCAGGAGATGTGTCCGAAAGTAAAAATCAGGCATTACGCGCTTGCCGAGATCGGACCGTTTGTCTGGATCTGGATGGGTGAGGCGGATGAGGCAGACGAAGATCTACTGCCTGAATTGCGGGTTCATGACGATCCCGGCTGGACGGTCGTTGTCGGTGAACACAATCATGTGGACGGAAATTACCTGCTGATGCAGGAAAACCTGTGCGACCTGAGCCACCTCCCTTATCTGCACGAAAAGACGTTTGCCACCGGAAAAGGTTATGCGGAAGTGCCGCTCCAGGTTACGCGTGAACGCGACACCGTAGATTATCACCGGTATACGAAGAATCAGTGGGACCTCGTCAAGTTCATCTATCCGCCTTTCATCGATTATACCGATCAGGACTTCGAGCACCGGTCGGGCGGGACATTCCTGTCACCTGGAATGCTCATGGGGTACGGCAAATTGACGCCATCGAACGGCGATGCACAACTACGTCATCATGTGAATCACTATTTAACGCCCGAGCATCAGGATACCTGCCACTATTACTGGTACGTTGCCCGCAACTACGCGCTCGACAATGAGGCCTTCGACGATCGGTTTCGCAAGTTCATTACGATTGGATTCGAGGAAGATAAAATGGCGACGCGCCTGATGCAGGAAATGCTGACAAAGGACCGCCACGCATTTCGCGAAATGAACGTTGCCGGAGACAAAGCGGGCACATTAATGCGCATGGTCGTGAAAAAGCTCGCGGATGCCGAGGCGCAGGAACAAGCTTAAGTGTGCCGGGACTGACCATCGCAACATCGATAATAGAACAGACTTTCTTTTAAAGGATATTGGCATGTTCACCGGAAAAATATGCGCAATCATTGTCGTCGTTGCGTCGATATTACTATCTGCAAGTTTGCTTGCGAAAGATACGGAGATAGATGCTCATTCGGAATCGGTGACCGATCAGGAGCGTGCCGCGCTCGATGTCGTTGCGCGCCGCACTGCCGCATACAACAAGCACGATATCGGCGCGTTTCTCGCGACCTACGACGCGAAAGTTCGAGTGTATGAATTTCCTGACAGATTTCTTGGAGCGGGGAGAGCGCGTATGCGGGATATTTTTGCACCACAATTTGCCGAGAACGATGGCCGGATAGTGGTGCACAGCCAGCACGCGCTGGGCAATACTGTGGTCAGCGATGAAACAACGACGGTCTACGATCACACCGAACACAATATAGGCATTTACACAGTCAGTGATGGCTTGATTATCGAGGTGCGTCTGATAGAGCCATCCGAAAACAGGTAATTGGGAGCCACGGTCATGACAAATACAATCGCAGGAATGGGTGACCTGCTGTTCGGTACCGCGATGCGACGGGCGTTTTCGTGTTTTGTGCTGCTGAACGCTGTGCTGACTAGCGTTCCAGCGCTCGCGCATCATTCGTTCCCGGCAGAATTCGACAAATCCCAACCTGGTGAAGTCAGCGGCAGGATTACCGAAGTCTGGTACAAGAACCCGCATGCCCGTTATCGCCTCGAAGTCGAGGCAGACGATGGTTCCATGGAGGAGTGGGATATACAGACCACCAGCCTGATCAGCCTGCGCAGGGTA
>JBPCYD010000129.1:0-13799 GCA_051007895.1 Woeseiaceae bacterium | reverse complement strand
CGATGACGGTTGCCGCATTTCTGCCACCGATTCTTGCCGCCATGAACTGGTTGTTTTCCTGGCTGGTGCCAATTTTTTGGGTTGTATTGTTTGGTCTTTTCTGGAAACGCAACGGTGCAGTCGCCATTGCCACATTGGTCTCGGCCTGGATTGCAAACTCGGCCTGGTCGTTTACGGAACTACCGCAGGCGCTCGGCACGCCGGAAGTCCCGAACGCCTACGTGACGCTTGCTGTAACGCTGATCGTCGGTATCGCCGGCAACTTAGTGACACAGGGAGATGCCGCGTATTTTCGAACGGCCGCGTACCGATCAAGGCTCGAGGAAAGCCCGGGTTAGGGCAGCAGGAGCAACACAATGTTCTGGGACATTTTTATCGATAGCTTGACACTCATCCTGGGGATCCTTGCGATTGGCTGGGTCATTCACTATCTGATTCACAAGCGTTCATCCTGAAATAACCTCATCTGACGGGCACGGATAGTTCAATGGAAGAAATTGTCGTAACAAGACTTTGGATGGCCGGCGTTGTCGCGATGATGCTGGTATTCGGCATCATCGCGATGTTCGGACACTTCGGCCGAAAAACCGGCGGGGATGCCGCCGGTAGTGGTCAAGAGCAAAAAGACGGGGCCAGCGAAGACTAAGCGATGAAACTCCGCGTTCTTCTCTACGGAATTGTCCTGGCGCTTCGCTTCACGGCCTGGCGCTTCCCGGCATTCAAAGAGCGCCTGAAAGAGCGCAACCTGGTCGTACAAATAAAACTGCAAAACAATGCGATTGCTCGCTATTACCAGCTGACCGACGGCAGGCTTTCGTCACGCGCGTCAATTCATCCGAATCCCGATGTCACAATGTTCTTCAAGAACAGACGAGTTGCGGAAACGGTACTAACTCCGCCGCAGGACTATGGCGAGGTCGTGCACGCCGGAAAGAATTTTCAAATGGGGGTTACCGGCGACGACACATTAGTTTGCTGGTGGATGCAGACCCTCGGATTGATTTTGTCCAGCGGCTGGAAAATTGGCACCGATGCCGGCAATGGTGAGACGCGGTTCGTAAACAATACGAATGGCGGTCCGGTGTACGTGTACGTCAAGGATGGCAAGATCATACGCACCACGCCGCTTGACTTCGACGACGACGATGCAGCGTCGTGGACCATCAAGGCGCGCGGCAAAGAATTTACGCCACCGCGCCGTGCGACCGTGCCCGCGTATTCGCTCTCCTGGAAATCGATGATTGATTCGAAAGAACGCAATCTATATCCCATGAAGCGGGTCGACTTCGATCCCGATGGAGAAAGAAATCCGCAGAATCGTGGTATCTCGGGATACGAGCGGATCAGTTGGGACGAGGCCCTGGATCTCGTCGCCGGGGAATTCAAACGCGTCAAACGTGACCACGGTCCCGGCGCCATCGCACTGAGCCACGGATCGCATCACAACTGGGGCAACGTTGGCTATTACCTGAGCGCTTTATACCGGTTCTTCAACGCTGTCGGTTTTACGCGGGTAGTACACAACCCGGACAGCTGGGAAGGCTGGTACTGGGGGGGCGTACACCATTGGGGACACAGCATGCGGCTCGGCAATCCCGAGCCGTTCGGGCAGGTGGAAGATTGTCTCAAGAACGCCGAGATGATCGTTTTCTGGTCAAGCGATCCGGAAGCGACCAATGGCCTTTATGCAGGTTACGAGGGCACGATTCGCCGGTTGTGGGCCCGGGAACTCGGCATCAAGCTGGTGCACATCGATCCGCACTGGAATCAGACCGCAGCGTTCTTTGGCGGCAAATGGATTGCGCCGCGCCCGGGTACGGATCCCGCGCTGGCGCAGGCGTTGTGCCACGTGTGGATTACCGAGGATCTGTACGACAAGGACTTCGTCGCAAACCGCACGACCGGCTTCGATGAATGGGCCGACTACATCATGGGTCGTAACGACGGCACGTCGAAGTCACCGGAATGGGCGGCCGAGGAGACGGGCATCGCAGCCCGGGAAATACGAGCGCTGGCGCGTGAATGGGGAAACAAAAAGACCTATCTCGGTGCGGGCGGTCTGGGCGGCGGCTTCGGCGGCGCATGTCGCACCGCGACGGGTGCACAGTGGGCGCGCATGATGGTGTTGTTGATGGCCATGCAGGGTCTTGGCAAACCTGGCGTGAATTTCGGCAACCTGCAACAAGGCGCGCCACACGATTACACCTTCTGGTTCCCAGGCTACGCCGAGGGCGGAATCTCGGGAGACCTTACATTTACCGGCGGCGCGCTGGTGACGTATCCACGCATGCCGCATGTGATGAGTATGAATCCGGTGAAACAGGCTATACCCCGCCTGCAGTTGCCGGACGCGATTCTTGACGGCGCGGCGGAAGGCTATCTGACCGACCCAACATCGATGACCGGTCAGTTCATCCAATTCAAGTATCCGGCCCCGGCGCACTCCAACATACAAATTCTCTACAAGTATGGTGGCGCCAGCATTGGCACGATGAATAACAGCAATCGTTGGGTCGAAATGTACCGGTCGGAGAACCTGCCGTTTGTCGTTAGCCAGTCGATCTGGTTCGAGGGCGAAACAAAATTCGCCGACGTGATTTTGCCGGCATGCACAAATTTCGAGCGCTGGGACATCGGTGAGTGGGCGTCAGCGGGCGGCTACGGGCACCAGTTCTATAACCAGGTCAATCACCGCACGATTACGCTGCAAGCGAAGTGCCAGGAACCGGCCGGCGAGTCCAAGTCCGATTATCAGATTTTTCAGGACCTTGGCAACAAGCTCGGGCTCGGCTTGTATTTCACGGAGGGCTGTTCGGAACTGGATTGGGTCAAGCGAATATTCGACGCATCAGACGTTTCGAAACTGACGTCGTGGCGAGAGTTTTGCCGCAAAGGCTATTTCATCGTCCCGCCGGATGAACCGGAAGCGCGTGCACCAACTGCATTTCGCTGGTTTAACGAAGGTCGCAAGAAGGATGTGCCGGAACCCCATCCCTTGCCGGGCGACTACAGCGAAGAGTTTCTCGAGGGCTTGCAGACGCAGTCCGGGAAGATTGAATTCATTCCCGAAACTTTGAAAAAATTTGCTGATCCCGAACGCCCGGCGTTGAACAAGTACATGCCAAGCTGGGAGGGCACCAAGACCACTGACCTTTTCGCAAAATATCCCATTCAACTCATCTCGTCGCACGCGCGGTACAGCTTTCATACGCTTGGAGACGGTAAAGATAGCGTGATAAACGACATCAAGGATCACCGCGTTCTGATTGATGGCTACTACTACTGGATTGCTCGTATTAACACGGGCGACGCTGCGGCGCGCGGCATTAAGAATAATGAGCTGGTCCGCCTGTTTAACGACCGGGGTTCCGTGATATGCGCCGCTTACGTTACCGAGCGCCTGCGCCCGGGCGTTGTGCAGGCTTACGAATCATCCGCAAAATATGATCCCATTGGCGAGCCAGGCAAATCGACTGACCGGGGAGGCTGCGTCAATAACCTGACGAATCAACGCTCGCAATCGGCAAAGTCTTCGTCAATGGCCCCCAATGCCTGTCTTATCGAACTGGAGCCTTATGTTGGAGAACCTTCGGTTGCAGGTGACGCGGCATGAAGAAGTGGAATATGATTGTCGACGTTGCACGCTGCCACAACTGTTACAATTGTTTCGTCGCGACCAAAGATGAATACGTTGGGAACGACCATGATAACTACGCCGCGCCACAGCCGCTCCATGGTCACTCGTGGGTCGATATGGAGTATCGGGAATCGGGTCAATGGCCCATGGTCGAGACCAGTTTTCGGCCGGTCATGTGTAATCACTGTGACGATGCCCCGTGCATTGCGGCTGCGAAAAACGACGCTGTCAGGAAGCGTGATGACGGTATCGTCATCATCGATCCACGGCGCGCAAAGGGCCAGAAGCAGCTGGTCGATGCCTGCCCTTATGGCGCAATATACTGGAATGAAGAGTCGCAGTTACCACAAGCCTGGCCATTCGACGCGCATTTGCTCGACAGAGGCTGGCCGAGAACGAAACTCGAGTCAGTTTGCCCAACCGAGGTCTTTCAGTCGGTCAAAGTCACTGACGAAGAGATGCGGAAGATCGCTAAAGACCAGGATCTCGTGACGCTCGCGTCGGATACCGAGGCGAAACCCCGCGTCTACTACAAGAATAATCAACCCTTCACGACCTGCTTCGTTGGCGGCACCATTGTGAGGCAAGTGAATGGCACCGAGGAATGTATCGAAGGTGCGATATTGACCGTGATGCAGAACGACAAGTCTCTCGGCAGTGCACCGAGCGACGCTTTTGGCGAATTCAAGATAAAAGGAATCGAGTGCAACTGCGGTCCGATAGCAGTGTGCATCGAGATCGACGGCAAACTGGTCAGGTCTATTACCGTCGATGTTGCCGACAGCGTTTACATGGGTTGCATTGAAATCGAGTGAAGGCCAGCCAAAAATTGCTTTACCATATCGCGATATATGTCATCGACAAACACAGTTTTTCATTCACAATAGAGGCCAACCAGCATAGGTACCGAGAATCGGAAATCCCCCCCACGCCAGGGTGTACAGGTCATTGCACGGGCCGCCGAAATAATGCGAGCGCTGGAAAATGAAGACGACGGCCTGAGCCTTGGTCAGTTAGCGAAACGTTTGCAGCTGCCTCGTTCAACGGTGCAACGAATTGTCGGTGCGCTGGCTGACGAGCAACTCGTCATTGCTGCGACTCCCGCCGCTCGGGTGACATTAGGTCCGGCCATTCTCCGCATGGCAGCCAACGCCAAATTCGATTTCACGACGTTCGCTCGTCCTCAACTGGAGGCACTGGCGCAGCGAACTGGTGAAACAGTAGACCTTTCGATGCTGAGACAGGACAAAATGATATTCGTAGATCAAATTGTTGGTAGCCATCGATTGCGGGCAGTATCGGCGGTTGGTGAAGCGTTTCCTACTTTTAGTTCTGCCAATGGCAAAGCAGCACTGTCACTACTTGACAATGAAAAAATTTCGGCGCTCCTCGAAGGCCGTTTATATGAAGAAACGCCAAACTCAATTACCAGTATGAAAGATTTGCTGCGCGAGATTGAAACCGTTCGCGCGACCGGTATCGCGGTCGACAATGAGGAACATACCGAAGGAATTTGCGCGCTCGGGACGGCATTTTGCGATCCGGCAGGCCGAATTTTCGCGGTTTCCGTTCCGGTACCGACGACGAGATTTGCTCGCATGCGGGATTCCATCACTCAAGCACTGCTCGATTTTCGCGAAGGACTTTATGCAACAACCAATAATGGGTAACGGGCGCCCCGGTTGTTAAAGGACCATCGATCCCGGACCGGTTGCAGCTAACAAAAGTAACCCACCAACCAGGGCGAAATTGGCGAGGGCAATGCGGCTCCTCTCCAGTCGTTCCGCGCCCGACATGTTCCAGAAGGCATGCACTTTGATTGTCGCCGCCAGTGTAAACAGGGCGAGGGCGGTCGCCATCTCGGTAACGAACCAGCCCGCAATCAGGCAAATGGACGCGACGAAATGCAGCACGATCGTGGCGACTACCGCAAAACGCAGAGCAGGCACCCCTGCCTTTGCGAATTCTTCCAGCGCGGTCGAAAAGTTCAGACCTTTCTCGATGCTGCTCACAAGGTAGACGACAGACATCAGTATCCTGGCTATCAGGACTACGATTGAAAACCAGGGCTCTTCGATCAACGATTCGTATCCTTCCGTTAACGGTTAGGCCCCAGTGTCATAACTCTCGGTCCCGGGCCGCTGCCGCCAGCACGGGGCTGCCATCCCATAATTTCGCTGAAGACTATACAAACACTCAAAACAACGCAAAATACAACCGCTTGCTGTTATCGTACAAGGCAATGGACAAACCCGCAGATTAACAGTTTACCGGCAGACCCTATTCCAACCTGGTGCAGGGTGGCATCGCGAATATTGTTGAGCGGGGTGCCGAGCTCGGTGTCGAGGGTGCACACGGCAAATCAATGAGCGGGCGGCAGAATATAGTTCGAACGGTAATCTCAGGCGGTGACCTGGCGATGATGTCGTTTCGACTTGGCGCCGTAAATTCGGATCCTTTGTATGGCATTCCGGCTTCCGTAACAAGCTACGATTCTGCGAGTTGGGTTTTGCCGAATTTAATGGCGACAAATGGATTCATGCCTGGTGGATGGCGGACGAGCTGGGATCTCTGCTGACAATAGGAAACCAGGAAGCACTGGAATTTCTGGTTGGCGAGTAATCTTGTATCCTGGCTCGTCGGCATGTTTGACCGGCCTGCGACTCAAGTGTCCATTGAAGCCATGCCAGGGCGAGTCCCGCCTTGGGCCATCACTGACTGGCGTTTCGGGGTATTGGCTTGCGCCGGGAGAAAACATAGAGCCTTATGCATGCGACCTCTAACGCAATCAGGCGATTCGGAAAATTGAAAGTTGTTGCAGATGGAGACTGACAGATGAATAGTGAATACCTGCTGACCGGCTTGCGTACAGTTTTCGCTTTGCTACTAATTTTTCCGTCGGCGGGATTGTCGCAGACGCCGGACCAGGTTCTGTACAACGGCAAAGTCCTGACAGTGGACGAGAGTTTCTCGACAGCGAGCGCAATCGCAATAAGCGGCGATCGCATACTTGCTGTCGGAGATACGGCCGACATTCGCGCCATGGCCGGGGACGATACAGAGCAGACGGATCTTGAAGGACGAACGGTGATTCCGGGAATCATCGACAATCATATTCACTATCTGCGTGGCACGAACTTCGCCGCCTATGAGTTACGAATTCATGGCATAACGTCACGACAGGAGGTCCTCAATCGAATAACGGCAAAAGGCAAAGAGCTGGGACCCGGCAAATGGATCTTCATTATCGGCGGATGGCACGAACAGCAGTTCGCCGATAAAGCAGGAGGGTTCACAACAGCGGAGCTTAATAGGGCCGCTCCGGAAAACCCGGTATTTATTCAACGAACGTACAGCGCGTTTTACACGAATCGCCTGGCCGCGGAGATCCTGTCGGCCGAGCATCCGGAGTGGTTCGACGAAGATGGCGTTATTCGCGTGGATAACAGGTTCGGTCGTACCGTGATGTACGCCGCGCTCGAATATTTTCCGTTTGCCCAGACCCTTAATGGTCGCATGGAAGAGGTGCGAGCATTCAATGACTATCTGAACAGCATGGGTGTGACGACAGCTTATGACGTGGGCTATCTCGATGGATCCTATAAGCCCGTAATAGCGTTACATGAGGCGGATCAACTGACGCTGCGGGTCTTCTATGCGGCGCGCTACTGGGCCGATTCACCGCGCACGGCGACAGCCGCCGCCGAGTTGCTGGATAGGGAAGCGCCATTCCAACGCGATAGTAAATTCGGCATGTTTGGCATTGGCGAGCATGTATATGGCCTGTTGCACGACTCAACTAACTCTGATGCGCCGATCGCCGATGAGATTTATGACGAATGGGAGAAGATTGCGCGTTCGGCTGCCAAAAACGGCTGGTACATCAATGAGCACGCCATGCAGGATTCCACGGCTAATCGCATGCTGTCCATCGCCGAAGAAATCGGTGCGGAATACCCGACCCAAAACCTTCGCTGGACGCTGGGTCATGTCGACAAGATTAAGAGACCCACAGTCTTGCGGGCAAAAGAACTCGGGTGGAATATCACGCTCGCGAACCATACGGTAAAAGTGCCAATAGAAGGCATGGCATCGCCGCCGGTTCGAATGATTCAGGACACCGGGATACTTTGGGGCATGGGATCAGACGGCACCATCGTCGCAACCTATAATCCGTTTCACGTGATCTGGGAATACACTGCCGGCAAAGTGTTTCCTGACATTGAGAAGCTCAAGCCGGATGAGGTCATAACTCGCGAAGAGGCTCTGATCGCGCACACACGCTCCAATGCTTACATCCTGTTTATGGAAGACGACATTGGCACGCTGGAGGCCGGCAAGTTCGCCGACCTCGTGGTGCTGGACCGAGACTATCTGACGATGCCAATCGATGAGTTGTTGGAGATCCGGCCGGTGTTGACGATGGTTGGCGGTAAAGTGGTATATCGGACGCCGGATTGAAGATCAGCTGAAATCCCTTTCGTACGCTTCTTCCATTGCCGCGATCAATGGGAGCTTCTTGCCGGAGAGAAATCGCACCATCGCGCCGCCGGCGGTGCAAACGTAATTGATGCGCTCGAGGTCCACGTATTTGGCCGCAGCCGTCACCGTGTCTCCGCCGCCTATAACGGAGTAACCATCCGCTGCAGCAATGGCATTCCATAAACCCGTGGTGCCATCCTCGAACAGCTCGTTTTCATAGACGCCCGGCGGACCATTGACAAATATCGTTCGTGCCTCCGCAATCGTCTGGCCGTAGGCAGCAATCGTTTTGGCGCCGACATCCATGAACATATGTTCGGCCGGCAGATCCTCGACGGATATTTCCTGGCGGGCGCCGTTGACCTCGAAGGCGAGATCCGACGGGAAGAAGATTCTGTTGCCGAAGTCAGCCAGGTAGGACTCGGCGTCGGCTACAAATACGTCCAGGCTGCGATCCTTTAGAAACTGCTCTTTGGTATCGCCGAGTCGATAGCCGGAGGCGAGCAGCATGATTTCGCCGGTAATGCCGCAGGTGAGGATCTTATCCGCCGTCCCGGATTCAAGAACCTGTTTCATCATGCCGAAGGCATCCGAAATCTTTGCGCCGCCGAGAATAAACACACAGGGTCGCTCGGGTGCCGATAAAACCTTTGTCAGCGCACTGACTTCGTTGAACATCAGGTCGCCGGCCGCCGATGGTTTGAGTTCCTGAAACGCAACCATTGACGGCGCATTTCTGTGGGCTGCAGCAAATGCGTCGTTAACGTAGTAGTCGACAAGTGGTGCCAGG
Source organism: Woeseiaceae bacterium (assembly GCA_051007895.1). Taxonomy (GTDB): domain Bacteria; phylum Pseudomonadota; class Gammaproteobacteria; order Steroidobacterales; family Woeseiaceae; genus SZUA-117. The sequence goes on along the minus strand of JBPCYD010000129.1, from coordinate 4,890 downwards.
CTCCGGATCAGCCACGTCTGCAGCATCTCATCGGGTTTCAACTTGACTGCATTCTCGAACGTCGAAATCTCCTCGCTGAGATATCGCAGATTGCCCAGCAGGACAGCCTGTCCTGCCTGTAGCGATCGAACTTTGTCCTGCGCCGCGGGTCCGCAGACGTCATCTACATACGCCACATCGGTGCCCAGGTAACCAGACAGTTTTTGTGCGTGTTCGTCCAGGGATATCAGGTTCTGATAGTCCAGCGTATCGCCCTGGTGAGCGATGATCGCCAGTTTGGCGCCTTTTTCCAGGATCTTACTGATCGTCGGAATGCTTTTTTGCAGTCGGTTCTCATTAACGATCATCCTCGTCCGGGGATCGATCGGTGAGTTGATGTCCACTCGCAACAGGACAGTTTTGTCGCTGTAATCAAAGTGATCGACGCTGTGCATCTTGATCACAAACACTACCTCATAATCGTTTTGTGTTAAGTCGTGAGAAAAAAAGGCGTTCCGCCGGAACGCCTTTCCTGTTCATAATGCATGCAGTCTGCCGAGATGGACTATTTCCAATAGGGCAATCCCAGGTATTTGTTTGTCAGACCAACGGCTTCGAGGCGATCAGACTGCATTCCGGTGGCAGCGCGCGCGGCGTCAATCGTCTCCGGTATCGTGACGGATTCCTGTGGAATATGAATGCCGAACATCAGGTCACGTCCTGACTTGACCAGGGTGTCCTGCCAGATTGGTACTTCATAGATGTCGCCACGTGGATGGCCGAGATCCCGGGCGTACTTGAAGATTGACGCGTTGCCCAGGAAGCCTTCGTCCAGGGAGACCATTCTTAAGCGATCGTGCTCGGCAAACAGTCTGCTTGCCTCATCGATGGACAGGTCGTCTTTCGGCGTCGCCAGTACGGAGATGAAGTGTCCGTGGGTGACGGGCGTGTGTACGAGAAGTCCGGTCGCGTCAACGTGCGGCATGATCGTCATCAGGTCGACCGCCTGGTGGTTCGGCGCTTTGTCGACCTGCAGTGCGTTGACGATGCCCCGGTGATAGTCGCCCGGGTCGGCGACTCGCCTGACGATCGTAATTGCGACTCGCTCAACGCCGACACCGCGGTCGAGACAATCGATTGCCCTGATCAAGCCGGTCGTATTGCAGGAGGTGAGCTTCAGGTAATCCTGATTGAGGCCCTTTTCGTAGTTTGCATAGCCGTGAAAAAAGATGTCCGCAATCTCGTTGGATTCACCGCCCTGGAAAACAGCCTTCACGCCGTGCTTTTCGTATAACACCTTGTTCTTGGCGCCGATACCGCCGGGCGCAGCATCCAGAACGACGTCTACCTCAGGTAGGATGTCTTCCATCGTGCCTGAAACCGGAATGCCGGCAGACTCAAGGTCGCCTTTTGCGCCGTCGAAGGCCGCATACAATTTGTAGGGCATACCTTTATCGCGCAGTGAGCGGACGGTAAGCGAGGGTGCGGCGTCGACGACACCGACCAGTTCCATGTCGCCTTGCTGGGCAACGCCGTCAGCGAGTCGTTGACCAATTACGCCGTAGCCGGCCACCAGTACTTTTGTCATGTTGTTATCCTCAAAATCCTTCGACAATTTCTTCTGTCAGGTCTTCACAATTGTATGGGTCGAACTCGGCTTGCGATACACGAATTTCGTCCCTGCCTTCAAACGGCGCGGTCAGATTGATTGGATCTTCGCCCTGGTAAGCTCGCGACAACATGGTGCCGTCCTCTCCCAGCGTAAATCGTTCCACTACATGTAATTGGTCGCTGTGCTTAATGCCCTGGCGTGTGTCCAGGTAGCCTTCCTCGAATCCGACGGTGTCGACGACCAGGGTATCGCCGTCCCATGCACCGATCGAATGTCCGGCTCGACTTGGTTCGATGTTGTCCGGATGCGCGTCCAGGTTCATATGGATCGTACGAACGATGTCCATGAATCCATAGGTAAGCGTAATCGTATCTTCCCTCTGCTCGATCATGTTGACGTGCTGGTCGAACGTCCAGTCCGTGAATATATTCGTTGCCATGCAGTGGAAACGGGGATTGTCTTCCCGTTCGTATCCGGCGGATGCTGTAATGCCGGCTTCGGATTGCTCATAGCGAGGTCTGCCCGATCCGCCTCGGCTTGACGGTGGTCCCGGACGGCGTCCCGATAGCGCGGTTTCTCGCACACCTTCATTAGTCAACAGGCGCTGCGGCGCCGCCCAGTTGCCGGCCAGATTCGGTGTGCCATCAGCAAGTCGTATCGTTCTTTCTACGTCTCCCTGGTCTGCAGCCTCAAGCTGCTGGTAACGCTCGATTTCCGGGCCGTCGTCAAGTGCAAAGGTCTCGACATAACATCCGTAAGGCTCTCGCCTGGCAGGTGCGCCTTCGATTTTGATGCGGCTCCCCGGGGGGAACATGTCGGCACTCCAGCCCGAGCGTTTTAGTACTGATGCCGCGCGCATCTCGCAGCGCCATTCATCCACACTGCCATCAACATTGGTCACATCAAAATACACGTAAGAGTGCGGGTTAACGAAGCGGATCTTCTTGACCACCCCTGCTACCTCCAGCGCTTGTGAGTGGTCGAATTGCCCTGTAGTGCCGTGGTGTGCGTTGGCGGCACCGGCGATCAATGCCGTGGTGGCGAAAACGAGTGTTCTATGCATGTTTTTTCCTCAGCGCCAGTCGGGAGCGAACTCAGTAGCCCGCTTCGACTGAATTTGTAAAAGCTTTTTGCTTAGCGAGCGTTAAAGAATTGTGAAGAAGCAAAGGGAATCAATCGCTTGTCGAGATTTGTCTTGCATTTTCAGGCGCTTTTATTAAATCGATAAGGCTTACAATTTTGACTAAATAGCGTTAAAAAAGCAATAATTACCATTATTATCGATATATTATGCTCATTACCAAATTGTTTCTCACCATTGACATCAAGTTAATCGAATAATTTATTTAAAACAGATAGTTATAGCAAAATGAGAATTGCTGCACGGCAGCAGTGGTCCGTCGTTTGTTGTCTCCCTACCGGTCGAGGAGGAACGCCATGATTTCCACGCCCCCAATAAAACGCACTTCATTCCTGATCACGTTACTTCTTATTTCTATGGTGTCCGCATGCACTTCCGAGCCACAGGGTAATGTTGCTGATAGCGAACCGTCCGGACTTGTCGCCGATACCATACTGATCAACGGCAAGATTCTGACCGCAGACAGCGATTTCTCCATCGCCGAGGCGCTGGCGATCGATGGATCGCGCATCCTGGCTGTTGGTGACAATGATTCGATCAACGAGTATGTGGCCGCGTCAACCCGTGTCGTCGATCTGCAGGGAAAGACCGTGATACCCGGGCTGATCGACAACCACATGCACTTTATCCGTGCCGGGCAGCGCTGGAATCTCCAGGCGCGCATCGATGGTGTTAATTCGCGCTCGGAAGCGCTGGGCATCATCGCCGAGAAAGCGGCCAGTATGCCGGCGGGCGAATGGCTGATGGTGCAGGGCGGCTGGCGTGAGAACCAGTTTGCCGATCAGCGGGGCGGGTTCACGCTGGACGAGCTGGATGCCGCAGCGCCGGACAATCCGCTGTTCCTGCAGATCACGTACCAAGCTGTGTACGCTAACAGCCTGGCGCTCGAGGCAGTCGGTGTTTCTGCCGCCGAGGGGGCGCATCATGTCGGTCCACCATTGATTTCGCCGCAGCCTCCCTACGGACTGCTAAACGAACAGATGCCGGAAGTTGCACCAGCACAGATCGAACGAAACGTACTTGACTTCATTGCGCTGCTAAATCGCGCCGGGCTGACCAGCGTTTACGATGTCGGCCGACCGCCAGAGGGCGACATTACGCTCCTCGAGCGCATGTCCACTGACGGTCCTTTACCGCTTCGAGTGTGGCACACGCTTAAATATCAAGCTTACGACCCTGCGGGCGCAGACGCGGCTATAGACCTCATCAAGAGGAGTCAGCCTGGCAGCACGGGGGACTACCTTGGCCTTCTCGGGCTTGGCGAACACATTTACCTGCCGTTCTTCGATCTACCTGGCGTCACGGAGTCATATGGTAGCGACGTCATGGATGTCCTTATGAAGGTCGCGACAGCGGCGGCGGAGACGGGGTTCAGCGTTCACGAACATACGATGATGGACGTCACCATCCGCTCCTTCCTAGATCGATTGGAGGAGCTCAATGAGCGGATTCGCCTGGAACCGTTGCGCTGGTCGCTCGCGCATGTGATGAATATTTCCGACGAGAGCATAGAGCGCGCTAGAAACATTGGATTGACTGCCGCAGTTCATAGCGTCGCGATGTACCTACCAACGCAATGGCAGCCGCCAGTCCGCGCAATCCAGGACAGCGGCATGATTTGGGGGCTCGGTACGGATGCGACCATTGTTGCCCACTATCAGCCCTTTATCACGTTGGGGTGGGTCGTCAGCGGCAAGTCGATCAATGGCCAAACCGTGATCGAAGAGACCGTAACCCGCGAGGAAGCGCTAGTCGCACACACCCGCAACAACGCCTACCTGATGTTCAAGGAAGAAGACTTAGGGTCACTCGAAGTCGGTAAACTCGCCGACCTGGTCGTTCTCGATCGCGATTACATGACTGTCCCGGCTGATGAGATTTTCGACATCGAATCGGTCCTGACCATGGTCGGCGGTCGCGTCGTATACGAGTCGGGTGAGGATTAAACAATCCAAATAGACTTGCCGGCGACCGGCCTGTTACTGCCAAAAGACTCCGCGCCTAGCGAGGGTCGATCACCGTTCGGCACAAGACCGTGTTGTCAATCTCCAGGTCCTCGCCCCAGATGAGTTTTGCTGAATCGTCCCAGGTGACCAGGTCGTAGCCACGGCGCGGTTGAACAGCCCGCGCAGAGTGCACGATCGCTTGCGGCCAATCG
>JBPCYD010000128.1:0-7990 GCA_051007895.1 Woeseiaceae bacterium | reverse complement strand
GCTTGAAATTTTCGGCAAATCCATTGACGCGGCCGTTCGCAACCGCACCGCCGGCGACAACCGCGGACTTTCCGACAAAAACCTTTATGAGCAAACATTCATACAGTGCAAAGGACTGTGGGAGGATAATCCGTCGGTCGCTCCCCTGACATTTCACCCGCGGCTTTGCGCGGCCGCAGCCGCATTGCTCGAATACGATTGTGTGCGACTCTGGCATGACCAGGCGTTGTACAAAGAAGCAGGCGGCCGGCAAACGGACGCGCATGCCGACTATCCGTTCTGGCCGGTCGACGAACCAAGACTCGTCTCGGCATGGATACCGCTGGATGGCGTCGAGCGCGGCGGAGGCATCATGGGCTACGTGCAGGGATCGCACGAAATCGGCAGGGATCTGTTTGTCGATATTGGTCAGTTGCGTGGCGGCGAGCCAGTGGACCTGCTGAAGGAACCGGAAGTTGCGAAAATGCCTTTCGTGTGGGTCGAAGCACCAAAAGGCTCGGTCATTTTCCACCATGCAAAGACCATCCATGCGGCAGAAGCAAACGACACCGATTCGACGCGACGGGTTTATACGACCGTTTACATAGCAGACGGCTGCAGGCGTCAGGGTGAAGGTTCTTCGTTCGGTGTCGATCGCGAAGGACTCAGCGAAGGAGATCTGATCGCCGGCACCGGTTTCCCTGTTGCCTGGCCGCGGAATGAGCATGATCTGCCCTCGCCGCCCACAGTTCGCGGGCCGAAAACCGGCTTCGAGTTTTCCTCATGAATGACGAGAATAAGGAATCAATCATTAAAAACAGCATTATTGCAGTCTCTGCGTCACTGGTGTTGTTCACAGCATCAATTTTCCTGCCCAGCGAATCGCGCGCTGACGAGCTGGCCGCACAGGCTGAACTCGATCGCATTCGCGAAGATCCGATTGCCCTGCGCCAGTTTCTGTACCGACTCCCGAAAGGCGGCAATCTGCACACGCATCTGGGTGGCAACGCGTATATCGAGTACTTCCTGCTATGGGCGGTCGAAGACGGCAAATGCGTCGACCTGGAGACACAATCGATAACGCTGCCGCCTTGCGATACTGATGCCAACCGGCCAACCGCCGCTGAAGTCATCGACAACCCGGATATCGTCAACGAATTGATCGACGCGATGTCTGTGCGCAACTACAAGCGTCGTGGCGTTTCGGGCCACAACCAGTTTTTTGCAACGTTCGCCCGATTTACGCCTGGAATGTTTGGCCGCCAGGGCGACGTGCTTGCCAAGGTAATGGCGCGTGCGGCACGGCAGGAGAATTACTATGTCGAGATGATGCAGTCCAACGGCATGTTTGAGGCGATGAATTACGCTCGATCAAACAGCGACATCAATGAACGTCGATCGGATCGCGAGCTTCTTGACGACACCGAATTGCATTCGATCATGCAGGATGCCATTGCGTTCACCGATCAAATGGAAGCGCAGTGGCGCGCTACGCATCGTTGCGAACAGGACGATGCCGATCCAGGCTGCGACGTTCAATTGAGATACCTGGCGCAGGTGGTAAGGACGTTTCCGCGAAATGAAGTCCTGGCCCAGACCGTGCTTGCGGTCAAACTGATCGAGGCCGATCCGCGCTATGTTGGATTGAGCTTTGTAGCGCCGGAAGACAATCTCATTTCATTGCGGGACTTCACCTGGCAGATGGAGATCGTCAGGCGCTTTACGGCCGCCCTGCCGGATGAACTGCGCAACGTCAACATGCACGCAGGAGAGTTGGCGCTTGGCATGGTGCCGCCCGATCACCTGGGTAAGCATGTGCGGGAAGCGGTCGAAATCGCCGCCGCCAGGCGAATCGGTCACGGCACCGATATTGCCTACGACCCGAACATGTCCCAGTTAATGACTTACATGGCGGAGAATAATATCGCTGTGGAAGTCAGCCTGACCAGCAGTGACGTCATATTGGGGATACAGGGCGCCGCCCATCCCTTCGATACCTATCGGCGACATGGTGTACCGATCACCCTGGCAACTGATGATGAAGGTGTCTCTCGCATAGATTATACGTACGAGTACCAGCGCGCCGTCGAGACCTATGACCTGACCTACGTGGACATCAAGGCGATTTCGCGCAATGGCCTCGCAAGCAGTTTTCTCCCCGGGGACAGTCTTTTCGTGAAAACGCTACCCGTAACAATGGTCGGTGAGTGCAGCGAAACGTCCCCTGGAAGGCTGGGCAGGAACCGGGAATGCCAGGAATTCCTGGAGAACAGTGAAAAGGCGCAGGCGCAATGGGCCCTTGAAGAACGCTTTGCCGAGTTTGAGCGGCGTTACGACTAGCCCGGGTCTGCCGTTTGCTCCCTGGCGTGATAAAAGCCGTCGAAACTGAATCCCTGCGCGATGACGAGGTCCTTTAGCGAGACCCGGTAGAACTTGACCGACGATCCGTCCTTAAAACTGATCCGGTATGGCGCCGAAGGCAATGAACTTTGATTCTCACCGATCAACATCTCGCGATAGCGTTGCGCAAATGGTTCGATATGCTCGCCCAACACAAGGGCCACGTGGTCGAGGCCAATCTTCTGGCCAGGCTTGTGTGGCGGTGGAATGAGTTCCAGCATCGATGCGGTAGCGCCACCGCCAAGATCCAGCGGAACCCTGAACTGCAGCTTCGAGATAGCGCGTCCCCGCCACTCGTTTTCGACATTGGCATCGCAGCACTTTTCTAGCTCGTCGCGAATTCGCAGGTAATCCGCGACGGTTGGCGCCCTGAATGCGATATGGCTAAGCGGATAAAGCCCAATGTCGAATTCCAGGTCCGCCATCCGGGATCTTTGCTGCGCGTAGAACCCGGCATAGTCGCCAATCAGATCTTTAATGCTCACAGTCATTGAGTTTCGGCGTCTGCCTCGCGTCGGATCATCAAGTCCCTGTACGCCTTGAGCCCGGCCAGGAATAGTAAGAATGCCAACAATCGAGAGCCACCGCCAACAGCGGCGAGGGAATAACGAATCATGCTGGCGTCTTCAAACACGTAGTCGGTAATGCCGGCGACCAACGTCGGACCGATGCCGATACCGATGGCGTTTGAAATGAAGTAGTAGATGCCGGCGGCAAGTCCCAGCATGGCAACCGGGAACAGTCGCTGCACTGCCGATGCAGCGCAGGCAAAGGCCATATTGCTACCGAATATGGCGAATATCATCAGCGTCAGTGCTGCCGTCGGTGAACCGGCAAGGGGATAGATGAAGCTGAACGGCACCGAGAATCCGGCGCCAATCGTGACCATGATTACACTCGAGGCATGCACGCCGCGTTTGCTCAGTCGGTCCGCAACAATCCCGCCAAACAGCATGCCGGAAAGGCCGGCAAACAACTGCACCATGCCGTACCAGAATCCGCCGGTTGCCGCGTCCCAGCCATAGGTTCGTGTCAGAAATGTAATATCCCAGAAGCCTTGTGAATAGGCTGCCAGCGAGATCAGGGCCATACCGAAATACAGGGCGCCGATCGCGAGCCAGTTTGCTTTCGCATAAGCGTTTACTTCGCCCAATGTCGCGGCATCCGCAATTCTTGCTTTGCTCGTTTTGCCAGTTCCTGCAGATTCATGGCGCATGTTTCGCGGTTCGCGAACGGTCACCAGCAGGAAGGTCATTGCCATGCCCAGTACACCCAGGAAGAGCAAGACCAGTTTCCACGCTGCGGCGCCACCAATTAGCGCGACCTCCTGCCAATCGGGCGCACTCGAGATTTCCACGGCGACGCCATAGATGAGCCCGCCCAGTGAAAAGGACAGACCGATGCCGATCGGTGCGCCGAGCAGGAAGACACTGGTTGGCGTCGCCAGGCGTTTTGGCGGAAAGTATTCAGCAAGAAGCGACAGGGTTGACGGTAGTAACGCTGATTCGCCAAGACCGACACCCATTCTTAAAATCAGCAGTTGCCAGAATTTCGAAGCAAGTCCGCTGACGGCGGTTGTCAGGCTCCAGATGAACACACCGGCTGCGATCAGAAACGGTCTGTTCAGAGAATCAGCCAGTCGCCCAACGAAGATCCCGGCCGTCGAGTAAAACAAAACAAATGACAGACCACCAAGCAGACTGATCTGCACATCCGACAATGACAGGTCGGCCTTGATTGGCTCGATCAGAACGGCAATGATCTGCCGGTCCATAAAAGACAGCACATAGAAACACATCATCAACACAACGACGTACCAGGCGTAGGACGGCTTCGGGTACGACGTCGCGTGGTCCGATTCTTTAACGCCGTTGCTATTCTCGTTCGCTGTCGTCATTAAATATCTGCTTTACGTGATTGCTCCGAAAACTACCGGGCAGTCGCTGGTCCTGGCTCTTCTTATTCTTTGTTTGCGAAAAATGCTGAATTGATTTCGATATAGTCTTTTTCTTCTTCCGGCACATCTTCGATGGGTCGTATGGCGTCCACCGGGCAAATGCTTTCACAAATGCCGCACGCGATGCATTCGACTGGATCGATGTAAAACATCGTCTCACCTTCGTGAATGCAATCGACAGGACAGACATCGACGCAGGCGCCATCCTTGATGCCGACACACGGCGACATGATGACGTAGGTCATAGTTGCCTCGACGATTGCAACGCGGCTATCTGCCTTTCCAATCAGGCTTGCGTTTCTCCTGAAACGCGCGCGGCCCCTCCTCCGAGTCTTCGGATTCAAGCGCCGCCATCAGTGAGGGTAGTCGCTTCGACCACGCTTCCTCGACCGGCAGGTCCGAGGTCTCCTTGACGCACTCCTTGATCGCCTTGATCGACAACGGTGCGCACTCGAGAATGTGTGCCACCCAGGTGTTAATCGCACTATCCAATTCCGCCGCCGGCACGACCGTATTGACCAGGCCATAGTTCTCCGCCTCGGATGCCGTAATGCGTTCACCGGTCAGCAGCATGCCCATCGCGATCTTCTCCGGTATCAGGCGCGGCAGAAGTATCATGCCGCCGTCGAGTGGCATGCGCCCCACCCTCGGTTCCGGAAAGCCGAACGTTGCGTGATCCGCCGCAACGACAATATCGCAACCGAGTACAAGCTCGAAGCCGCCCCCGACTGCGACGCCGTTGACCCGCGCGATGACGGGGACATGCAGCGACTTGCGCGTCGCCAGGCCGCCAAAGCCGCCGGGCCGGGCTGATGCCCAGTATTCGAGACCCGTCTTGGTTTCGTCGCCCGCTTTCAGATCGGCGCCAGCACAGAACGCCCGGTCGCCGCTGCCAGTGAGGACAACAGCTCGCACATTGGAATCAGCCTCGATGCGCTGCCAGATTTCTTCCAGCAAATCAGCCGTATCTTCGTCGATCGCATTTCTTCGCTCGGGTCGTTCTATCGTTACGCGGGCGACGTGGCCCTCGGCATTGTAGGTGACGGTCACGGGTTCGCGACCTTCGCGGCAGCAGTTATACCCAGTTCTTCGAGTATCTCGTCGTTGTGCTCCCCAAGGCGGGGCGGCACCCGCCGCACGCCGCAGTCGAGCGATGAGAAATGTATCGGGCATGCGATTGCCTGCATGCTGCCATTGAGGGGATGTTGGAACTCGACAATCATCTCATTGACGTGCGTCTGCTGATCGTCGAGTACCTCGGCAAGCTCTTTCACCGGCGCACAAAGAAGATCCGCCTTCTCGAGTCGTTCGATCCAGTAGCTGGTCGAATTTTTTGCGAATTCTGTGGCGAATCGCTGTTGCAGATACGGCTTATTGGCCCGCTGTGATTCGAGGTCGGGATGGAGCGACGACAGATCTTCAATCTCCAGGACGCCGCATATATCCCGCAGCGGATTCTCTTTAAACGCGCCCACAATAACAATTGCGCCGTTGTTGGTTTCGAACACGCCGGTCAGCGGCATTTCCGCCCAGTTGATTTCCTTGCCTGTGTTCAGATGACAGGTTGCCTCCTGCATCTGCATCGCAATCATGGAGTTGTAAAGTGACACTTCTATACGCTGTCCTTTCCCGGTTCTCGTGACGCCAATCAGCGATGCCAAAACGGCTTGTACCAGGTGCATGCCCGCAGTGTAGTCACATAGCGTCGTTGGATAAATCGACATCGGAATCGAGGCATCCGCGCGCCGCATCATCACGCCGCTCATCGCCTGTGCCAGGACGTCCTGGCCGCCCTTGTGCGCGTACGGACCTTCCGGCCCGTAACCGCTGCCGCTTGCGTAGACTATTTTCGGGTTGATTTCGCTGAGCCTGTCATAACCGAAACCCAGACGATCCATAACACCAGCCCTGAAATTGCTGATGACAACATCGGCGTCTCGCACCAGCTCGTAGATAATTTCCTTGTTGGCATCATCTCGCAGATCGAGTGCCAGTGATCGCTTGTTGCGGTTCAGGCTGCAAAAAATCGGATTGTTAAGCCCGACTTCATCGGTCGCGCCAAACGAAGTTCGCGAAAGATCGCCGCCCCTTGGATTTTCGACTTTGATGACATCGGCTCCGAAGTCACCCAGCATCTGCGTCGCTGACGGCCCCATCATGACCTGCGTGAAATCAATTACGCGGATGCCTTCCAGTGGCAACACGTCTGTATTGGACATTTTCTTAACTTCTCCTGGCTCTTGGACGCGATTCGCGTGCCTGTTTATGCATTGACAACCTGGTCATCCAGGCCGGTCGCGTTTGCCGACGGAACGTCGCCGGGGTCCGCACCCTGCGCCCGCATCTGTTTCTGAATTTTGCTGGCGTCGACGTCGCGGATCAGGATGTCCTCCTGCAGTGCGAGCGACGCCGCGATACCTGCCGCCTCACCCTGTGCCATGCACGGCGGGATTTCTCGCGAGCGCTTCTGGGCATCAGGTTCCGCCGAATAGTGACGCCCGGCCACGATCAGTTGCTCGACTTTCTTCGGCAGCAGAGCACGGTATGGCGTGTAGTAGTCGCGACCGCGGCAGACGGCATCGGTGAAGTAGCGCCGGTTGACGACGTCATCTTTCGTGACCACGTATTCACCCTTGAGCATGCGCGTCGTGCGCACTCCGACCTGTTCGGCACCGCCTAGCATGTTGGACTTCTCGAAGCCCGGTAAATTCTTGCGCACGAAATTATAGAGACCCATCATGCGATCCCTGCCCTCGAACTCGGCAGCGGTCAGATCGCCGACTGAAATGCCGTCGTAGCCGGGCATGTGCGGGCAGTTACACCAGACCACGCCCGGGATCGGCGTCTTGAGCCACCACATTTCCCACGCGCCACCAATAATTCTTCTCGCTTCGCGATTGATTTTTGCGAACGCTTCGGGTTCTTCATATTCAAATCGCAGCGCTTCGTCGGTATCGACGTTCGACAGGCGAAACACGGTGGTGACGATGTATTGACCCTGGTCAAAATCCGCACCGGCGCTACACGCCACGTCGAGATCGCCACTCGAATCAATGACGATATCACCCAGGATCGCTTCGCGACCGGTCTTGGTCTGGCAGATAACGCCCTTGATGACGCCGTCTTCCACAATCGCCTCGCTGAACCAGCTGTGCAGGCGCAGGTTGATGTCGTTTTCGCGGACCAGGTCGAGAGACGTTCTCTTCCAGGCATCGGGATCGAAGGCCACGGCATAGACAATCGGCTGCGGTCTCTGGGCCTGGTGAAAATCGTGCACGCCCCAGCGGGACCATTTGCGCCACATCTCTTCGCTGGCGTACCGGTCCTCGGCTGGCGGCACTACCGCCATGCCTTCCTTTTTCATTCGCTGAACAAACTCATCGACGATGCCGGAAACAACGATCTCCTGGCCGTTAACCATGTCATCCAGCACCAGCACCATGCCGCCTGAGGCCATCCCGCCAAGATGATGATAGCGTTCGAGTACGGTGACGGAACTGCCGTTGCGTGCAGCCGAGACAGCGGCTGAAATGCCGGCCGAGCCGCCGCCAACGACGACGACGTCAGATTCGGCCACGACAGGAATATCCTCGGTAAACGCCGGATGACGAATGGTATTGATCTTATTCATATTTTTCCCCTCGGCCTGCCGGC
>JBPCYD010000127.1:0-24156 GCA_051007895.1 Woeseiaceae bacterium | reverse complement strand
AAACATGGGCGCGCATCATACAATGAAAGATACGCGCCCACTGCTCGCCAGAACGATTGACGGGGGACGGCCAATCGTATCTGCTCGAATTGTTGTCAGGTTTTCTCTTGCTCTACCACAACAACCTTATGACGCGGTGCTACCGGCGCGACCGGCGGCATTGCCGGCCGGCTTGTGCTTTGCCTGTTGTCCGGTATTTCAAGCGTGATGCTGCGCTTCCGCTGGTCCCGCATAATTTCGATATTCAGTTCCTCGCCGCTTTCGTACGAACCCAGAATTCGCATCGCGTGTCCGACCGATGTCGGCGTACGGCCGTCAATACTGAGTATCACGTCCCCATCCTCCAGCTGCAGATCCTCATCCGCTGGCGCGCGCACCACGAGCAGGCCCTCATCGCTGCCAAAGTAGCTACCCAGACGTTCAGTCAACCTGACCAGTTCCATATCACCAAATCCATCACCGCTTGTTGCCCAGGAGAATCCGCCGCCGAAATGCGGTGCATTCGGTGCTACCTGGACATTGGGTACCGGGAAACCGCTGCTATCGAAGCCGAACGTAAAAACGTTGTTTTCCATTGGCCGCGGCGTGATCTCGATCGCATTACTTCTGCTATTGCGCAAATACTCGACATCCAGCGTATCGCCCTGTTCCACGCCCTTCATGAAATCCAGTAACTTGGAATTCGCTTCCTCGCTGCTATCTGCCGTTAGCGATTCTCCATTTATTGAGGTGATCACGTCACCGGCGCGAAGCCCTGAATCTGCTGCGGCGCCGCCCGGCGAAACACCAATCACCTCGACACCGGCAACCGGACCACTGTCGTCGTCGCCGCCAATAGTTACGCCAAGAACGGGCCCACGACTAGTGCGAATAATCCGCTCCAGGCGTTCCACCCTGGGAAGCTGCGCCATTGACAGTTCAGCAACCTGCTGCGCGGCTTCAGCAAGGCGTCGCTCCGCATCCTGCATGCGCATCTCAACCTCAACTTCTGCCGTTCGTCGCACGTCTTCCTGCTCACGCCGAACTTCTTCCACCGCTCGGACCTCGTCTGCACGCGCAGCTTCCTCGGCCTGCCGTTCATAGGCCCGCGCCTGCGCCTGGCGCGCACGTTCGTCACTTTCCGAATTATCCTGGGCGAGCACAGACGCACTCACCAGCAGCGTCGCTGCCGTTAACGCCAATTTCTTCAAAACTTTCATCTTCCTACTCCTGACCTGCGCATCTCGTTCCAATCGTTTTACCCATCGCTGGTCATATTAAAATGCCATCCGCTGCGCCTGCGCACGGCGCAGGTTCAACAATGAATTCATAAGCCTGACGCGTTCGCGCCAGTATATTTCTGCCTCAGCCGGGCTCATGCGAATCGCCGGATGATTGAGACGGTAGTCGATTGCCGCTATGCGGTCCTCGAGTTCGACTATCGTTGCCGCTGTGCTGGCCCGTACCAGGCTCGGTTGTCCCGGAAGCGCTCGCAAATCTCTTTCGATCTGCCGTGACCGCACCATCAGTGCATTCAGATTCGCAGGCGCGCTGCCTTGTACAATGCCCGGCTCGGGCGTTGCAGGAAACTGTTCGTGATTTTCTTCCACAATGGTCGCTGTCGGCAGGTTCAGCACGGCAAGCACTACCGCCGCCGCAATACCAGTGCCGGTTAGCCATTTGGCAGCCTCAAAATATCGGCCGCGGAACAGTCCCTCAGCGCGCGCCTGCGCATCGATTCGTTGCCACACTTCGCGTGGCGGTGTGGTATCGGGAAGCTCGCGTAGTTCGGCTTGTAGCAGGTCACGCTGCGTCACGCTTAATCCAATATTCACCTTATCTTCCTGCTCTGATCTCTTGTCTTTCATCATGCTTAGTTCCTGTCTTAACATCTGCCCAGCGCTGACTCACGCAGGGATGACTTCGCATCCCTGCGCTCGATTTCAGCATCGAGCATCGGCCGCAGCCTTTGATACGCGCGCGATAGTTGCGATTTTGAGAAGCTCTCTGACTTGCCCATGAGCCCGGCTATTTCCTTGTGAGTAAATCCTTCTACGTCGTGTAACCAGACCACTGCGCGGCTGACCTCCGGCAAGTTTGCGAGCGCTGCTTCCAGATCTATAGCCTGGTCCTGACGCGCTGGGTTTAAGGGAACGCCGCGACTCTCGAAAGTCATTTCTTCCCAATCGTCGTCAAGACTTTGTCCGCGCTGGTGCCAGGCGGACCGGAGAAACATCAGTGCTTTAGAAATCGCGATCCGCCGAACCCAGATTCCAAGCGGTGCTTCGGCGCGGAACTGTCCAATTTTGCGAATCACCTCAATAAAGGTTTCCTGCAGTAAATCCTCCGCGTGTGCAGGCACTCTTGTAAAACGCAGGCAAACGGCATACACCGGCGCAGAAAAGGCGCGATAGATAATTTCATGTGCCTTTGCGTCGCCGCGGGTTGCGCGCTTTACGATCGCCGCATCGATCTGGATATCAGTAAATTTGCTCATGTCTCGTATCGTTAGATGCGAACGCGCGGCAAAAGGTCGCATTATTTTCAGTATAGTGTGGCGAGCATCAATCCGCCCGCATATACTTAGCGCCGTTCAGCCGGAGGCCCCGTCGTTTGGCGCGTCCGGCATTGGTTTGATGCGGCCGGGGTGGCGGAACTGGTAGACGCGCCGGATTCAAAATCCGGTTCTGGCAACAGAGTGCGAGTTCGATTCTCGCTCCCGGCACCATCAAATTCAGAGACTTTTCTCGATTCTCCAGGTTTTCAATATCTAAAAGATTGCCGAAAATTCTTCTCGGCTGTTTTCTTACAAGATACGAGAGATTCGATTCGCAATTACTAGCTCACGTGTACCCACTGTCACTCAGCGAACTCCCGTTATCGTTCCGAGCACGCAATCATAACAAGCTACCTAGCTTCGGAGATTTCAAATTATTCACAAAGACTCGAAAAGCGCGATTGATCGATTGAGGTCACCGGGGCAAAGCAGGCGTTTTTACTTCCGAAATTTGCGGAACGCCAAAGTCAGCCTGCTGCCGCAAACGACAACAAACGGCACGCAACCCGACCCGTTCAGTTTTCGCTCTTATCGTAGCCACCTATCGGGTAGCCGATCGGGTAGGCACTCTGGTAAGAACCTGCCCCCGTCGAATTAACGTTGGGCTCGCGGTAGCGGTACATGTTGTCCCACATTGAGATGATGTTACTGCGCAGCCAGACATCGTAATTCCCATAGTGCGAGTAATCCTCCATGGTGACCCTGTCAAGGATCTCCTCGATAGACGCGCCCGCGATCATCTCGCCGAGTACACGGTCTCTCAATGCGGTCAGGTATTCCTGATACCAGAGAAAACTCTCCTGGGTGCTTACGCCCCAGTGGCCCGGCACGACAATCTCTACGTCGTCCAGTTTGGACAATTTTTCCAGCGTGTCGATAATGTTGTTGACGTTAGCATCCCTGAAATCTGGCAATACGAGCGAGCGACCGGCGCGGGAGATGTCGGGCGCAATCAACACGCGCTCGTCAGGTACGTGTACCTGGATGAGGTTATCGCTGTGTGTCGGCCCGAAGAAGTACAGGATGAATCGTTTGCCGCCCAGGAATAACTCCAGCCGATCTTCGAAGACGATATCGGGTATCGACGTATTTCTGTTTTCTCTTAGAATATGTTCGCGCGCGTTCACGTGCGCGACGGTGGTTGCCGTGTCGTCGAACACCTGCAAACCACAGATGTGGTCCTCGTGATCATGACTCAATATGACGTACCTCACTGGCACGTCGAAGCGCCGGTCTAGCTCACCTTTCAGCCACTCTGATGTGCCAGTACCCCGACAGGTGCCATCGACGACGACAAGTCCTTCACCTGTCACGACCACGACACTGTTCGCAGCGCCCGGGGCATGTTGAGTGCGAAAAACGTTCTCAGTGATTTCGACCAGGCTCGGCTCACCCTCGAAGTGCCACTGGGCCGACGCGCAACTCCACAACGCGACGCTTAAGCAAAACGACAGGATCAGGTGACTTAGGTGATTCATATTGGTTCCTCTGTGAGGTGGTTCTGCTAATGGGTACGGCGCAGTCCAGTTCGGTTTTACCTCAATCAGACTGAGATCAATATTACTTCATTGGCCGCTTTCTGAGGCGTTGTGACTGTTTAGCAGCAACCGGGATCTGGAGAGATGGTGGCGAACCCGGAGATTTGTGGATTCCAGTACGCTCTAGTATCGTTCCGATCGCTGCGGGTCGCGTTCAAAATCCGATTCTGGCAACACAGTGTGAGTTCGATTCTCGCTCCCGGCACCATCAAATAAGGCCTGTTCCCCTGGACCTCCAGTACGCATGAAATTTTGCTCAAGCTGCGGCGCATCGGTCGCTCGACAAATACCCAGCGGCGATACGCGCGAGCGCTGGGTCTGCGTTGCATGCGGCGTCATTCATTATCAGAATCCGAAGATCGTCGTCGGCTGCGTGCCGGAACGAGATGGAAAAATCCTGCTTTGCAAACGAGCCATTGAGCCACGCTACGGTTACTGGACCGCACCGGCCGGCTTTATGGAGCTTGGCGAAGACATTGCGGAGGGCGCAGCACGCGAAACGCTGGAGGAGGCGTGCGCCCAGGTACAGACTGGCAGGCTCTTCGCTGCGGTCGACGTCATCTATGCAGGTCAGCTACACCTTTTCTTTACAGCGAAACTGCTGGGCGACTATGCAGCGGGCGATGAAAGCCTGGAAGTCAGGCTGTTCGACATCGCGGATCTGCCCTGGGACGAAATGGCGTTTTCCAGTAACAGCTTTGCGCTGCAGAAATACATCGAGGATGACGGCAAGGATAATGGCGTGCATCGCCACGTCATCCGCGCCAGGCGATCAGGCAAGTAGGCGTTGGAGTTTGCGCTTAATCCAATGTTGATTCGAGCGCTTCTGTTAGCTGCTTCGCCGGCAGATAACCGCTGAACAACGTGCCGTCTTCCGCCACGATTGCCGGCGTACCACGCAGTCCTACATCCTGCCCAATCGCATAGTGTGAATTGACGATTGACGAATCGCATTCATGCATCGGGAATTCCTGGTCAAGTTTCGCCAGGGTCAGCGCTTCGTTTCGATCGTCAGCGCACCACACATTCTGTGCTTTAACCCAGGATGCTGAGGTTGGTCCGTTTCGTGGATACAGGAAGTACCGGATTTCGATGCCCTCCTCCATATAGTCATCGAGTTGACTGTGTAGCCGTCGGCAAAATGTGCAATCGATATCGGTGAAGACTGAGACCGTATGGCGAACCGTTTCCGGAGTATACGTAATGACATCTGCCGCAGGCACGGCCGACATCATCTTGACCCGCGCGTCGTTGCGGCTCTCTTCGGACAGATTTTTTGACTCCTCAAGGTCGATCAAGTCGCCCTGCAGCAGGTATCGACCGTCGCCAGAGATATAAGCGATGATGGCGCCCTTCCTAACGGTGTACCAGCCGTCCACACCACTGGCAAATACGTCCTCCGCGCCGATTCCGTCGAACATGCTGGCCACTTTGTCACGTACCTGCTGGAGCTCCGCAGTGTCATCCGCCGCGACTGCCGCGCCGGACAGAAAGCCGCAGGCAATCAAGGTCAGCAGGCGAAGTCGCTTAAACCGTGTGTTCATGGGAATTCCTTAATCAAATCTATACGTTGGTCGACGAAGCGAACCGGTACGTGTTTCCTCGACGTTTGATGTTTGGACCGTGTCAACTATCACCGGTTCCGTCGGGAAAACGTCGCGATTGTAACAAAGGCGACCGTCAATTTTCGCCTTTTGTTACGCCAGATGAGTTCTTAAGTGGTGGCGTCAGCCGCGCGGGTGGTGTTGACCGTGCAGATCCTTCAGGCGCTCACGTGCAACGTGCGTGTAAATTTGCGTGGTCGAGAGATCGCTGTGGCCCAGCAACAGTTGTACGACACGCAGATCGGCGCCGCGATTGAGAAGATGGGTCGCGAACGCGTGACGCAGGCTATGGGGCGACAGCTTTTTGCCAATGCCGCCTTTCTGCGCGTAGCGCTTGATGATGTGCCAGAAGGCCTGGCGAGTCATGCGATCACCACGTCGCGTGGGGAACAGATAATCCGTCTGCCGCTCCAGGAGAATTTCCATGCGCGGACCGTCAATGAAATCTCGTAACCAGCGCTGCGCCTCATCACCGAGCGGGATCAGTCGTTCACGATCGCCTTTGCCGACGATGCGTAGAACGCCCTGGTTAAAGTTAACTTGCGACTGCTTGAGATTGATTAATTCGGATACTCGCAATCCTGTCGCATACAAGAGCTCGAGCATCGCCCGGTCGCGGTGACCCAGCGGCTCATCTGTGTTGGGTGCCTGCAAGAGCGAGTCGACTTCATCTTCTGTCAGGGTTTTCGGCAACGATCGACCGATTCTCGGCATTTCAATATCGGCGGTAGGATCGTTGTCGCGCAGACCCTCACGCATGATGTATCGAAAGAAGCGTCGAAAACTGGACAGTTGTCTCGCAGTCGAGCGCGGTTTGGCGCCACTTTCCACGCGGCCGGCAATAAAGTCCAGCAGATCGGCCTTCTCCGCGCGTTCGATCGCAATGTTACGTTCGGACAGACGTCGACCCAAGGTCATCAGGTCAGCACGATATGCGCCCAGCGTATTGGCCGAGAGACCGCGTTCCATCCAGATTGCATCGAGAAATCGATCAACGAGTTCCTCAGAACCCATTGTCTTCTTTCCGTTCTTTTCAGACTGACTACTCGTCATAGTATCCATCAATATCGGGCCGTCCATGGCATGCCGGCATTTCGAATTGATCGCATTAGGACTCGGTGCTGGTAACATTGGAACCACCAGCAGATTCCGATCCCGAACTCGTCAAGCCGAGTGCCAAGCAACGGATTTTTCAAGAAATTGAGTATGATGAGGCCAATGAATGACCGGCGTGATGGCTGTCACAGATTCATTAAGGCATTAACATAAAGTGACCTGCGTCACATACCGAAACCCGAAATGCGTCTTCGCTCGCAGCCATTCCGTGCAATATGACTGACGCCAATAGCGGTCAACGAACAACTGCGACCGGCATTCTGTACGGCAGTTATGTGTGGATTGAGTTTACGCTGGCTATGTTGGTCGCGATCCTTGCGGCGATCTTCGTGCCAGGAGTGGAACGACGCCGACGGTGCGTCGCGTTTTGCGGTCGATTGTCATTGCGACTCGCGGGAATATCGACCGTCGTTCGCGGGCTCGAAAAATTACCGGCAACAGATTGTGTCATCGTCTCCAATCACGCGAGCTACATCGACGGCGTATTGATGCAGGGATTTCTGCCATCGAGATTTTCGTTCGTCGTCAAGGGCGAAATGCAGTCTTTCCCCATTGTGAACATTTTGCTGCGCAGGGTCGGCTGTCGATTTGTCGAGCGTTTTGAAGCGTCAGGCAGCGCACGCGATGCGCGCCGATTGCTGAAGGCGGCCAGTGCGGGCGAATCGCTGGTTGTTTTCCCGGAGGGAACCTTCGAGGAGACGCCGGGACTTGGCCGGTTTCGTGCCGGCGCGTTTGCGGCTGCTGTTCGTGCAGGCGTTCCTGTCGTGCCGGCCGTCATATCGGGTTCGCGATATATCCTGCCAGCAGAAAAACTGCTGCCACGACGGGGCAACCTTCGCATCGACATACTGAACCCGATCGCGGCCAGTCACCCGGCCTTTGCCAACAGCAAAGCACTCGCGGATCTGGCCAGGCAACGGATACTGACCGTCCTGGACGAGCCGGACCTGCTGCCGGCCGCAACTGAGACGAAACCTACCACCTAATCGATATTGCAGGATGGATCAGGATACGGGACAGTAGCGCTCCCCGCAGTTCGGTACAGACTGGAACAACCGCATGAAGAATGACTCCATTGTGATCGTAGCCGCCCGCCGAACGCCGCTCGGCGCGTTCCAGGGAGACCTGCAGTCGGTAAGCGCAACAGACCTCGGCGCGGCGGCCGTTCGTGCCGCAATCGATGACAGCACACTCGATGAATCTACGATCGATGAAGTCCTGCTTGGCTGTGTGTTGCCGGCAGGACTTGGACAGGCGCCGGCGCGACAGGCTGCACTGGCCGCCGGCCTTGCACTCGGCGTGCCGTGCACAACCCTCAACAAGGTTTGCGGTTCCGGGATGAAGACCACCATGCTTGGCTACGATCTCATCGCTGCCGGCAGTGCGGCAATTGTGATCACAGGCGGCATGGAATCGATGAGTAACGCGCCATATTTAATGCCAAAAGCGCGCGCGGGATATCGCATGGGACATCAGGAAATCTTGGATCACATGTTTTTCGATGGCCTGCAAAATCCGTACGACGGCAACATGATGGGCCACTTTGCGGAACTGACTGCCGATAAATATGCTTTCAGTCGGAAGGATCAGGACGTCTTTGCCGTCGAGTCTGTGAGTCGTGCTCGCGCGGCCGTGGCTGCAGGACGCTTTGCCAATGAAATCGTGCCGGTAACGGTCCAGACCCGCAATGGGGAGACCATCGTGAGCGATGACGAAGGTCCCCGCGTTGCCGACATCGACAAGATCCCCTTTTTGCGGCCAGCGTTCAGGAAAGACGGCACAGTTACCGCCGCCAGTTCATCGTCCATATCCGATGGGGCCGCCAGCCTGGTCCTCATGCGCGAAAGCGACGCTGATGCCAGGGGAATCGAAATACTCGCCCGCGTTGCTGGCCATTCCGGATTCGCGCATGAACCCGAATGGTTCACAACCGCGCCGGTTTTTGCCATTGAGGCACTGCACAAAAAACTGGGGTGGGATTCGAACTCAGTGGAGCTCTACGAAATAAACGAGGCGTTCGCTTGCGTCACGATGGCGGCCATGCGCGATGTTGGTATTGAACATACGAAGGTCAATATCAACGGCGGAGCATGCGCACTCGGCCATCCCATCGGTGCATCGGGGGCCCGCATCATTGTGACCCTGGTGCACGCGCTGCGAAATCGGGGTGGCGGACAGGGCATCGCATCTCTGTGTATTGGCGGCGGCGAGGCGGTCGCGATTGGAATTGAAGTCGGTTAGAAATTACAGGAGTGGAGAATGAATCTTGCTACGGCAAAGGCAGTGGTAACAGGAGCAGCATCGGAGCTCGGACTGGGGTATGCCACCGCCAGTAAAATTATTGCTGCGGGTGGCCAGGTGGCGTTACTCGACGTCAACGACGACGCGGGCGAAAAGAGCGCCGCCCTGCTCGGCGATCGCGCGCGCTATATTCATACCGACGTATCTTCGGAATCCGAGGTACAGGACGCCATTGCGCAAGCTAAGGAATTCATGGAGGGCATTACGCTCGCGGTTAACTGCGCCGGAATTGTTGGTGCGGCCAGGGCACTGGGACGAGAGGCGCCCATGCCTGGCGAATTCTTTGCCAATACAATCTCTGTAAACTTGATAGGCTCATTCCTGATTGCAAAAGAAGCAGCCAATGTAATGCAGCACAATGAGCCCAACGACGATGGCGAACGAGGCCTGATCGTTAGCACGGCGTCTATTGCCGCGTTCGAAGGTCAGATCGGACAAGCAGCGTATTCGGCGTCGAAAGGGGGCGTCGTCGGTATGACGCTGCCGCTGGCTCGCGAATTTGCACGCATCGGCATTCGCGTCAATGTAATTGCGCCCGGCATATTTATTACACCGATGGTCGCTGGCATGACGCCGGAGCTGCAGGAATCACTTGGTGCCCAGGTACCATTTCCGTCGCGGCTAGGGCGACCACATGAGTATGCGGACCTGGTGTGCTGTATTTATGAAAATGCGATGATCAATGGGGAAACCATTCGCATCGATGGTGCTATCCGGATGCAACCCAAGTAGCTATGTGTCTGCTGGTGCCGGGATCGTTGCCGAAATTACATACCCGAATAATTGGGCCCGCCACCCCCCTCCGGAACTTGCCAGACTATGTTTTGTGATGGGTCCTTGATGTCACACGTCTTACAGTGCACGCAGTTCTGCGCGTTAATCTGAAATCGTGACTGACCGTTTTCAGTAACGACTTCATACACGCCAGCTGGACAGTAACGCTGTGCCGGTTCGTCAAACTGCGGCAGATTGTAGGAAATCGGAATTGTGGCATCTTCCAGCTTCAGGTGTGACGGCTGATCTTCTTCGTGATTCGTGCTGGACAGAAAAACGGACGACAGCCGATCGAACGTGAGTTTGCCGTCGGGTTTCGGGTAATCGATGGCATGCGCATCACTCGCCTTTAGCAGTGAGTCGTGATCCGCTTTTTTGTTGCGCAGGGTGAACGGTAATCTGCCGCGAAAAACGTTTTGATCGACGAAAGTAAATGCTGCGCCAAAAAACGTGCCAAATTTGTGCAGTGCAGGCCCAAAATTGCGCGCCCGATGCAACTCATCGTGTACCCAGGATGATCGAACTGCACTTTCGTAACTCGCAAGCTCGGAGTGAGACTCGCCTTTCTGTAGCGCCGCATGCACGCTTTCCGCGGCCAACATGCCGGTCTTGATTGCGGTATGACTGCCTTTAATCTTGATGCCGTTCAAAAAACCGGCATCACAGCCAATCAGCAATCCGCCCGGGAATGTGAGCTTTGGCAATGACTGAAGCCCGCCCTTGTTGACGGCGCGAGCGCCGTAAGCGATGCGCTTGCCGCCTTCCAGGTAGCAACTGATCCGCGGGTGCAGTTTCCAGCGTTGGAACTCCTCGAATGGTTTGAGATGTGGATTCTTATAGTTTAGAGCCACTATCAAGCCGGCAAAAACCTGGCCGTTCGCCGCGTGATAAAGAAAACCACCACCTTCGGTTTCGTTGTCCAGCGGCCAGCCCATCGTATGCACAACGAGACCTTCAGAATGTTTTGCCGGATCGACTTCCCAGATCTCCTTTATCCCTATCCCGTAGTGCTGTGGATCCACGCCTTTGCGTAGCTCGAATTTATCCATCAGCGACTCGCCCAGGTTACCGCGCACCCCTTCGGCGAATATCGTGTACTTCCCGAGCAGCTCGTACCCGGCCTGGTAGCCGGCTTTCCGTTGTCCGTCCTTGCCTATCCCCAGGTCACTCGTCACCACACCCTTGACCCGACCGTGCTCGTCATAGACGACGTCAGATGCCGCAAATCCCGGGAATACGTCAACGCCGGCAGCTTCGGCTCTCTCACCCATCCACTGGCACAATCTTCCCAGGCTGATGATGTAGTTGCCTGCATTGTGCATGGGCAACGGAACGAACATGCCAGGCACACGCGTCGCTTTACGCTCGCTGGTCAAATAGTGGATGAGATCGCTTTTGACCGCCGTCGTAACGGGTGCCCCCTCTTCTTTCCATTGCGGAAACAGTTCATCGAGTGCCTGAGGTTCAAAGACATTGCCAGACAAAATATGGGCGCCAATCTCGGACCCTTTTTCGACAACGACGATCGACAATTCATTGCCCACCGCCTCCGCCAGTTGCGCAAGTCGACAGGCCGCGGCAAGACCTGCAGGTCCGCCGCCAACGATAACAACATCGAATTCCATCGATTCCCTTTCTTCCTGTTCCGCCATAGCCGCTCTTCTGTCGCATCCGTGAAGGACGGTAGTCTATCAAAACTCCAGTTTTTCACGGTCCCGTTTTCGGGTTACGCTGCGCCAGAAATGAAGACAATCAAATGACCATCCACCAGGCATACGCGGCAGCGCTGCAGTCGCAGGACCTGGTCGCCGACGCGGCGCAGCAGCGTGTAGTCGATCGCCTTGATCAGTTGCAGCATGCGATCGTCGCGCGGGACTCTTTTATCAACCGCCTGCGGCAGCATCTGCCAGGAGGCGCTAGCCGCTCGGCCCCGAGCGGCATTTACCTGTGGGGTGGTGTCGGCCGGGGAAAGACATTTCTGATGGATCTCTTTTTCGATACGCTGGAATACAAGCGCAAAAAGCGCATCCATTTTCATCGCATGATGAGTGACGTCCACGCGAGGCTGCATGCGATTTCCGATACCGAAAATCCGCTAAACAGGGTGGCCAACGATATTGCCGCCGATGTTACGGTTTTGTGTTTCGATGAATTTTTTGTCAGCGACATAGCAGACGCGATGATGCTCGGCAGGCTCCTCGACGGCCTTTTTGCTCGTGGTGTCGTGCTCGTCACAACATCGAACGCGCATCCCCGCGACCTGTATCCCAACGGCCTGCAGCGACAGCAGTTTCTGCCGGCAATCGATGCACTCGAAAGGAACACGGAGGTCATCGAACTCGATGCCGGAACAGACTATCGCCTGCAGCTTTTCGAAGAAGCCGGCACCTATCTTTTATCCAATACAGATGCGACCACGACCAAGCTAAAACGATACTTCGATGGAATCGCTTCTGGCACGTCTTATGCCAATAAGTCGATTGACATCCTGGGGCGCCAGATACTGACGAAACGGTGCGCCAAAGGCGTTGCGTGGTTCGATTTCCTGGAGATTTGTGACGGCCCTCGCAGCCAGGAGGACTATATCGAGATCGCACGCTGGTATCCGACGGTAATCATCTCTGATGTGCCGATACTCACTGGCAAACTGGACAATCCGGCCCGTCGTTTTATTGCGTTGGTCGATGAATTCTACGACCGTCGGGTCAAACTGGTCCTGTCGGCAAAGGCCGTGGCCGACGAACTCTACCAGGGCAATCGATTGGAATTCGAATTCAAGAGAACGGCCAGTCGGCTTACGGAAATGCAAAGCGAGAAATACCTGCATGCCGCACATCTCGCATAGCGAAAATGCTGCTGTTCGCCGGGCGAGCTTCGGTTTAACAAAGAAGCACAACGAAGTACCATGAGTTGCCGTAACCCGTCTCAAACGGAGCACTCGCTGGTGGAAAATGAGTTAGATAAAGAACTGATTTTAGAAGATTTTTTACCTTATCGGCTCGCCATTTTGTCGCATACGGTGTCGAGCCTGATCGCCCGTGTTTACGACAAGCGATTCGGGCTGACCATTCCGGAATGGCGCGTTATAGCCATCGTCGGTCGGTTTCCCGGTCTTTCGGCGGTAGAAGTCGCCGAGCGGACCATGCTCGACAAAGTCGCTATTAGTCGAGCAGTCACCAAGCTGATCAAAGCGAATCGCATCGAGCGGGAGTTTGCCGACGCAGACCGACGGCGATCCATCCTTACGTTGTCTGAAGAAGGTCGCAAAGTGCACGACGAGGTCGCGCCACTCGCGCTGGAAATGGAGCAAGATCTATTGCACGGCCTTAGCGACAGCCAGATTGATACGCTCAACACGGTCACCGAACGCCTGTTGGCCAGGGCCCGGCTGATCAGCTCACCTTAGGATTTCGACAATCGATCAGAGACTCGCCGGTGTCCTGCTCAACCTTCCGGCGCGACAAGTCTCGACGCCGGCAAGTTGCCTGGTACGTAATTCAAAAATTTTCACAACATTCGACGAATTTTAGGTAGCAAAGCGGAGCACAGAGGCATATTCTTGCCACCCGACAGGATCAGCAAATACGGCGTCAATCGGACCCTTAAGGATGTCCGGTCGGAGTACCTCTAGTGTCCAGACAGCAGCAACGTCGCTCAAGCGATATTTCTCAGCAGATTATTGACGATATCGTTGCGACCAATTCGCGTTCCAAATCGCTAAAGACCCGCAAAGAATCGGAGATTTTCATCCGCCAGTATTTCGCGGATGTACCGCATGAGGATATGGCGGGACGATCTGTGAAAATCATGGGTCAGGCAGCCGCCGCCCACCTGGATTTCGCGCGCAACCGCAAACCCAAAAAAGCACTGCTGCGGGTGTTCAACCCCGATGAAAAAACGGATGGTTATCAATCTGCATTCACGATTATCGAAATGGTGAATGACAATATGCCGTTCCTGGTGGATTCCGTATCTGCTGCGATTTCCCGGCATGGCCTGACTATTCACATGACCGTGCATCCGCTTTTACGTGTGCACCGCGACTCGCGAGGAAAACTGCAACGGATCGCCGATATCAACGACGAGGGTGGACACATCGAATCCCTGGTCCGCTTTGTCGTTGACAGGGAGTCAGACAAGAATCAGCTGAAAGTGCTCGAACATGAGATTTCGAAAATTCTGTTTGACGTACGTGCCTCTGTTCGCGACTGGCGAAAAATGCGCGACAAAATGCTGGAAGCAGCTTCGAGCCTGAATGCAGGGCCAACCGGTGCAGATGCTGCGGTTCGAATGGAAACCGATGCGCTGCTCCAGTGGATGGCCGATGACCACTTTACGTTTCTCGGGTACCGCGAATACCGACTGCGCAAGCGCGGTGAGAAGCTGTTTCTTGGACCGGTCAAAGGTTCAGGCCTGGGTGTCTTATCCAGCGATGAACGGGGCGGGCGCGTTGTCGAACTCAGCAAGGAGATGCAGCGCGTAACTCAATCGAAGGACTGGTTGATTATTACCAAGGCGAACTCACGGGCCACCGTTCATCGGCATAGCTATCTTGATTACGTTGGCATCAAGATATTTGATCGCAACGGCAAGGCCATCGGCGAGAAACGTTTTATCGGCTTGTTTACGTCGGTTGCCTACAGTGAAAGTCCACGAAACATTCCCCTGCTGAGGTTAAAAGTCCAGCGCGTACTGGAAGCCGGACAGGTGGACCCCTCCGGCCACCGCGGCAAAGCGCTGCTGCACATTCTGGATTCATTCCCTCGTGATGAACTTTTCCAGAGTTCCATCAAGGACCTCGTGCGCACAACGACGGGCATTCTCAATCTCCAGGACCGGCGTCGCGTAAAGTTTTTCTTACGCAGGGACACTTTCAGGCGATTTTTTTCCTGCATTGTTTACGTGCCACGTGAAAAGTACACCACGGCAATTCGCCGCGAGATAGAACAGATATTGCTTGAAGAATTCGACGGATTGGCGGTCGATTCCAGCGTGCAGATCGTCGACTCTCCGCTTGCGCGACTGCATACGATAGTAAGAACCAATGTCGAAAGCCGACCACGCATCAGCATTCGCAACATTGAGGAACGCATTGAGCAGGCGGTCATCAGCTGGCGCGATCACCTGCGAGTTCAATTGGTCAAACGATTCGACCAGGACGAAGGCCTGACGCTGTTCCGCGAATACGGCGAGTGTTTTTCAGCCGCCTACGAGGGCGAGACGGAGCCGCGAATCGCGTGCCTGGACATAAAGCGCATTGACGGGCTTCTGAAAGAGGAACACAACGATTTCCTCCTGCTGCACGAACCTGCCGGTTCAGAAACCGACAACCTGCATTTTCGTACGTTTCAGAAGGATGTGCCGCTGCACCTGTCGCGAGTTTTGCCGGTCCTCGAGGACCTTGGCACATTCGTTCTCAGCGAAAGGCCTTATCGCCTCAAATTAAAGGGAGGCGATAGTTTCTGGATACAGGACTTTCAGCTACAGCTGGCGCATGCCGGTGAACTGGATGTCGAGAGCGCCGCAGAACGGTTCCAGGAAGGTTTTCGTCAGGCGTTGCAAGGTGAATCCGAGAGCGACAATTTCAATGAGCTGATTCTGGCAGCCGGACTCAACGTTCGCCAGACAACTTTAATTCGCTGCTACGCAAAATACATACTGCAACTCGGCATTCCGTTTAGCCAGAATTCGATGGAAGAGGTATTGGTATCGCACTCCGACCTTGCCTGTGCGCTGGTCCGCCAGTTTGAACTGCAGTTCAACCCTAAACTGAAGAAAAAGGATCGGGACGAAGACCTGAATCAATGCAAGAAGACGATTGATCGCGGCATTTCCAGGGCTCGCAGCCTTGATGAAGACAGGATCCTGACAGCATTCGCCGGTGCCATTGCCGCTACGGTACGCACAAACTATTTCCAGTCGAATGACGCGGGCAGTTTCAATTCCTATATTTCTATAAAAGTGGATCCAGGCAATATTCCCGAAGCACCGCTGCCGAAGCCGCGTTTCGAGATATTCGTTTACTCCCCGCGGGTTGAAGGCATACACCTTCGTGGCGGCAGTATTGCACGTGGTGGAATTCGCTGGTCCGATCGACGAGAAGATTTCAGGACCGAAGTGCTGGGCCTGATGAAGGCGCAGGTCGTCAAGAATACCGTCATCGTGCCAACCGGTGCGAAAGGCGGGTTCTATCCGAAACAGCTTCCCGAAGGCGACCGCGAAGCAATCATGGCCGAAGGCATCGCATGTTATAAGATATTTATCAGCGGGCTGCTCGACATTACCGATAACGTCGTGAACGACAAGATAAAGCCCCCTGCCGATGTCGTTCGTCGGGACAAGGATGATCCTTACCTGGTCGTTGCCGCCGACAAGGGAACCGCGACATTTTCGGATATCGCTAACGGCATCTCCGCACAATATGGTTTCTGGCTGGATGACGCGTTCGCATCCGGCGGGTCAGCGGGCTATGACCACAAGAAAATGGGAATCACCGCGCGCGGTGCTTGGGAAGCGGTGCGCAGACATTTCCGTGAACAGGGCGTGGACGTCCAGAAGGATCCGTTTACGGTCTTTGGCATTGGTGACATGAGCGGTGATGTTTTCGGGAATGGCATGTTGTTGTCGCGCAAAATCAAGCTGGTGGCGGCGTTTAATCATATGCATATCTTTCTCGACCCCGACCCGAATATGGCCGCCAGTTTCAAGGAACGGCAGCGCCTGTTCCGACTCGGCCGTTCAAGCTGGGCCGACTACAACAAGAAACTAATCTCTAAAGGCGGTGGCATATTTTCCCGCGACGCCAAGGAAATTAAATTAACCCCGGAAGTCAGGCAAATGCTCGGTACGTCCGAGACCGCAATGCGGCCATTGGCGCTAATTCGTGTCATTCTCCGCATGCAGGCCGACCTCTGGTGGAACGGGGGCATTGGCACCTACGTCAAAGCCAGCACCGAGAGTCATGCAGATGTTGGAGATCGCGCCAATGACAGCGTGCGCATCAACGCCAACGGGCTGCGTTGCAAAGTTGTAGGTGAAGGCGGGAACCTCGGCCTGACCCAGCGTGCGCGAATTGAATACAGTCTCAATGGCGGCCGCATCAATACCGACTTTATTGACAACTCTGCCGGTGTCGATAGCTCCGACCGCGAGGTCAACATCAAGATCCTGTTGGGTGCGGCGGCGAAGGAACACGGCCTGACCACCGCGAAACGAAACAAACTGCTGGCCGAGATGACGGATAAGGTGGCCGAATTCGTGCTGCGCAGCAACTACCTGCAGACACAATCGATCAGCATGATGGAAGCTCGTGCGCCGGAACGACTGTCAGAAATGGCCAGGTTAATTGGCAACCTGGAGAAGACCGGGTTGCTGGACAGAGACCTGGAGTTTCTGCCCGACGAGCTCGAAATTGAGGAGCGCCACCAGCGCAACCAGGGACTGACGCGCCCTGAACTCTCGGTCATCCTGAGTTACGCGAAGATTGACCTCTATAATGGACTCGAAGGCTGCGACCAGGCGCTCGACGATTTTCTAACCACTGACCCGCAGCGGTATTTTCCGCCGGTGTTGCGGCGACGTTACACCGACCTGATTCCGGTTCATCGCCTGAGCAGGCAAATATTGGCAACCCTGATTGCGAACAACATTGTCAACCGCATGGGCCCGACGTTTGTGAAGCGCGTCCAGGTTGATACCGGTTCTGACGTCGTTACGATTGCGCGGGCTTATGTAGTCGCCAGGGAAATTTGCCAGGCGAGCGAAATCTGGCGGCTGATCGAAGCGCTGGATAACAAGATTCCGGCGACCATTCAGCAATCAATGATGTTTGATGTCGGCAGAATACTCCGACATGCCTGTTACTGGTTAATTGAGCGCTACGGTGACGAACTTGACATCGTTGATGCCGTTGCCGACCTGAAGGCCAATATGGCGACGATTTACTCCCGCGCAATGAGTATCGTGGTCGGGCCTGCAAAGGAAAGGCAAAAAAAATCCGCACAGGACTACATGCAGCACGGCGTACCTGACAAACTTGCGAAGAAGATGGCGTCACTGCTCCTGACACGCGGCGGACTGGATATTTCGGACCTGGCTAGCCGACATCGTAAAGATCTTCTGGCTACCGCCCGCATGTATGCCGGCATGAGCGATCGGCTCGGCATCGTGTGGATGAATCGTGGCGTGGAGAGGCTGGAAGTCGAGGGACGCTGGCAGGCACTGGCGAGAAGCAATTTGCGCGACGATTTTTATCGCATTAGACGAGATTTTGTGACCAACCTGCTAGATAGCAGAAGCCGCAAAACGCCGGAAGAAGTTTTTTCGGCATGGCTCTCGAGGAATGCGACGTTCGTTCGCCTGTTCGATTCCATCCTCGCCGAAATGCAGCTCAAGTCGGAGGTTGATTTCGCCACACTGTCTGTTGCCGCGCAGGAATTGCGAAAATTGACCGACAGTTTATAACTACATTTAACAGCAACGGAGAATTCATGGCTGGAAAACTTGTCTTATGTCGTCACGGGCAAAGTGATTGGAATCTGAAAAACCTGTTTACAGGGTGGACCGATGTTGGGCTCACTGACAAGGGCCGTGCCGAAGCCCTGGCGGCCGGAAGATTGCTGAAGGAACAGGGATACGATTTCGATATTGCCTTTACTTCCGTGCTCAAGCGGGCCATCGGAACACTTTGGATCATGCTCGAAGAAATGGATCGCGTCTGGATCCCCGTCGTCCGCGACTGGCGCCTGAATGAGCGGCACTACGGCGCGCTGCAGGGACTGAACAAGGCAGAAACGGCGGCGAAGTATGGCGATGAGCAGGTACACATCTGGCGCCGCAGTTACGCGACCACGCCGCCGCCTCTGGAGGAGGCGGATGATCGACATCCCCGCCATGACCCGCGCTATGCGGGAATTGAAAATCTGCCAGCCACCGAATCTCTGTCGACCACCCTGGATCGCGTACTCCCCTGCTGGAACGAAACTATAGCTCCGCAACTCAAAGCCGGTAAGAATGTACTAATTGCAGCGCATGGTAATAGTCTGCGCGCACTGGTGAAAATGCTCGACGACGTGTCAGAGGACGACATCACCGGATTCAATATTCCTACCGGCGTGCCACTTGCCTACACGCTGGACGATGACCTGAAACCGTTGTCACGTGAATTCCTTGGAGACCCTGAAGCAGTTGCCGCAGCTGCGGCCGCTGTCGCAAACCAGGCTAGCGCTAAGTGATCTTCAAACTCGAAAACCGCGTTCCGGTTTTCGAGGGTGCCGGCCACTATGTCGCCGAAAACGCAAGCGTCATCGGGGCGGTGACGCTCAAAAACCATTCAAGTGTTTGGTTCAATGCGGTCATTCGCGCCGACAACGACGTCATCGAAATTGGAGAACACAGCAATATTCAGGATGGCGCGATCCTGCACACCGATGCCGGCATTCCGCTGGTTCTTGGCAGCGGCGTATCCGTCGGCCACCGGGCGATGCTGCACGGTTGTCGCGTGGGCGATAACACATTAATCGGAATTGGCAGCACAATTCTCAATCACGCCGTGATCGGCGAAAACTCTATTGTCGGTGCAAATTCGCTGGTCACCGAAGGCAAGAGGTTCCCGGCACGATCATTGATTTTGGGCTCTCCCGCAAAAGTTGTCCGGCCACTTGAAGAGGATGAGGTCGACCTGATCGGCCAGGCGGCCTGGTCATACATGACGAAAAGCGCGTTGTATCGGGACGAACTCGTCGAGTGTGCGCCTGCCACTGACTAGCCAATCAGCTACATTCATTCCGCAAGAACATACTGAGCGTAATCTGAACGACAGGAATTGTAGCGCCGCACCGCGCAGCCAACCTATTGTTGCGTTTTCGGATCTGAGCGTTTTGTTTCGCTATCGGCATTGGGCAACACTCGGACCAGGCCTTCCTGTGACGTTGAAGCGACAAGCTTGCCTTCCGCGGTGAAAAACTGACCTCGAGAAAACCCCCTGGCCCCGGAAGAGTTTGGACTGTCCATCGCGTAAAGCAGCCATTCGTCCATTCTGAATTCGCGATGAAACCAGAGCGCGTGATCCAGGCTGGCCATCATGACTCGACCCCGACCAAAAGACAGCCCGTGCGGCAACGTACTCGTGCCCAGCAGTTCGTAGTCCGACACATAGGCGAGCAGATTCTGATGCAGCGCCTGGTGATCCGGCAATCTGTCAACAGCCTTGATCCAGACGTATTTCAATGGCGCTCGTGGCTCAGCTGTCAGGAAGTTTGCTGGCTCGACCGGACGAAATTCGAACGGTCGTTGTACGGTTAGGTAGCGACGCATTTTTTCCGGAATTTTCTGCAATATTTCGGGTGCCACTTCGGTGAGGTCCTGCAGGCCAGTCGGGCCGTCGACGACCGGCATCTCAACCTGGTGTTCCAGCCCCTCCTCGGGTTTCTGAAATGAGGCTGCCAGGTTAAAAATAGGACGACCATGCTGAATGGCGACGACCCGCCGCACTGAAAAACTGCCGCCGTCGCGCGAACGGTCCACGTCATAAATAATCGGCGCATTCATGTCTCCGCGCCGCAGAAAGTATGCGTGCAATGAATGAGCACGTCGATCGGTTACTGTGTGATTGGCGGCGGACAGCGCCTGCCCGAGCACCTGGCCACCGAATACCTGGGCACTACCTATGTCGCGACTCTCGCCGCGAAATATATTCTTCTCTATGCGTTCCAGTTTTAGGAGATTTAGCAGATCTTCGAGTACAGCATGCATAGGTTTCGTAACCAGGTGATTACTTCTTACTCAGGATTTTCATGTAGCGCTGGTTGCCACATAGAGAAAGGCAGGCACACCTACGCGGTCGAAACACCACCGTCGACGATGATGCCTGTTCCGCTGACAAATACGGAATCGTCCGTCGCCAGGAATAGCGCAACCTTGGCCACATCCACCGGCTCGCCTAGTCGCTTGGCCGCAGAACGCTGTATACAAAAGTCACGCAGATCTTTGTCGCTGGTGAAAATGCGGCGACTGTCGGGCGTCATGATTGCGCCAAGCTGTATGTAGTTCGCGTTTATCCCGAATTGGGCAATATTTGCAGCCAGGCGGCGAGTCAAGTCGGCAATCGAGGCTTCTGATTTGGCGTATCCGTCGGAACAATCCTTGCTGAACACACTGCGATTGAAACCCAGAATTATGATGCGCCCGGCGGGACTGTTCTTCATCATCGGTAACATTTGGTCGCAAATTGAACTAACGAGATCGCTTTTTCTTGCAAGAAGACTGTTCAGACCTTCTTCATCGCCCGCTGCAATAGGATTTCCGGAATGGGGGCTAACGTTGCATACGACAATGTCCACAACACCCAGCTCTTCTGATGCCATTGAACCGAGTTTGGTTGGACCGTCCGGCGCGTTTGTATCAATTGCCGACGTGTGCACATTGCGTACGCCCTTGAACTGCGT
Source organism: Woeseiaceae bacterium (assembly GCA_051007895.1). Taxonomy (GTDB): domain Bacteria; phylum Pseudomonadota; class Gammaproteobacteria; order Steroidobacterales; family Woeseiaceae; genus SZUA-117. Next base: position 2,843 of record JBPCYD010000127.1, on the reverse strand, counting down.
TTCGATGCCGCTGTTTAAGGTGTCAACGGCCAGTACCTCCGCCCCCTGTTTTATCAACGTGCGCACAATCGCCTCACCGATTCCACCACCGGCGCCGGTTACAACCGCTTTCAATCCAAAAAGACGCTTTGCGTCAGCCATAATTCACCCAAACGTTTGATTTACACGAAAATTCTATCAGGACGGCAACTGGTAATCCGCGAGCTGCTTCCTTAATTCAATTTTTTTGATTTTCCCGGTTGCCGTGTGCGGAATTTCATCAACGAATACGACGTCGTCCGGAATCCACCATTTGGCAATCTTGCCATCAAGCCAGGCAAGCATGTCGTCCCGACTAAGCTCCGTACCCTCGGCACGTATAATCACCAGCAGCGGTCTTTCCGTCCATTTAGGGTGCGGCACACCAATGACTGCAGCTTCGGCAACGGCTTCGTGACCGACTGCCGTGTTCTCTACGTCGATCGAACTAATCCATTCACCACCCGACTTGATGACGTCCTTAGTCCGATCGGTGATTGCCATATAGCCATCAGGATTAATAGTCGCTACATCCCCGGTATCGAACCAGCCATCGTCTGTGTGTACATCGCTTTTACCCTCCAGCTTGAAGTAGCCGCTGCAGATCCACGATCCTCGCACCTGCAACGCACCGTAAGCAACGCCGTCCCAGGGAAGCTCTTCGCCCTCATCATTGATGATCCGCATTTCCACGCCATACACTCCACGGCCGGCCTTGGTTTGCATTTCGATGAATTCGTCCGGCGTCCATTTTTCACTGCCAAACTTGGGCGTACTTGCCGTGCCAAGGGGGCTCATCTCAGTCATGCCCCATGCCTGAATTACGGTTACTTCATGTGCATCACGAAATTCGCGGATCATCGCCTCCGGCACTGCGGCGCCGCCAATAACGGTTCTTTGCAGATGGTTCAGTTTCTGCCCGGATTCCCTCGCATATTGAAGTAACGCGAGCCAGACCGTCGGCACGCCCAGCGCAAGACTGACCCGTTCCTGCTCCAAGAGATTGTAGAGCGTCTCCCCATCCCCCATTTTCGGGCCAGGGAACACGAGCTTGCTGCCGACCATCAATGCGCAATAAGGAATACCCCAGGCATTTACATGAAACAGCGGCACGACGGGCAACACACAATCTGAACTGGCAAGGTTCAGCGTGTCGGGCATGACCTCAGCATACGCATGCAGAATGGTGGACCGGTGGTCGTATAAGACGCCCTTGGGGTCACCGGTGGTTCCCGACGTGTAGCACAATGCAGATGCCGTTCGTTCGGCGAACGTTGGCCATTCGAATTCGTCACTTTCGTCACTAATCAATGCTTCATACTACACCGCATTGGTCAGGCTCGTTTCCGGCATGTGAGCGTCATCGGTCATGACGACATAGCCTTCTACGTTCGGAATTTGGTCCGCAATCTTTTCAAGGAGCGGCACAATCAGCAGGTCGACAAAGATCCATCGATCTTCGGCATGATTGATGATGAAAATGATTTGTTCGGGAAACAGTCGCGGATTAATGGTGTGGCAAACAAACCCGGAGCCTGCAATCGCGTAGTAGCATTCCAGGTGACGATGGTCATTCCACGCGAGGGTTGCAATGCGATCACCGCGGTCAAGGCCCAGCTTGCCAAGCGCGTTCGCAAGTTGTCGCGTGCGAGCAAAACACTCCGCATAAGTGCAGCGATGCAGCGGATCGTCCGCCTTTATCGAAACAATCTCCCTGTCCGCGAAATTCCGATCTGCGTGCTTCAAGATTGATGAGATCAGAAGCTCGCTGTCCATTATCAAACCTTGCATCGCCGACCTCGCGTTATTTTACTTAATACAGTTTAGTGGCAATTTACCAGATCCATTGCCGCTGTCAGTAACAATCTCGACTATCCCGGGTCAATTCGCTATCGCCCGGGCCCCAGCAGGTACCAGGCAATGACGCCTAGCATTGGCAAAAGAATGACAACGGCGATCCATAGCGCCTTCTTGCCATCGCTTGACGAACTTTTCGCAATCTTCAAAACCGCGTACACGTCCGCGATCAGCACGAGTATTCCGATAACTCCAACTTCCATCAGGACCCCCAATTGCAAGCGTATGCTCGCTTGTTCTTATTTGTTGTGCAGACCTTCACGCGGTCCGTTTGACGCTCCTTTTAGATACTATTCACGAACAGGCGCAATAGCAAAAACAACAACAACTGCAAGAAAAACAAAGAGATGTATTGCCGTTTCCGTAATAAATTGGAAACAATCGGCGACACACCGGTCGTCAGGCTAATCAAGATCGTTCCTGACAATGTCAGCGTATTGGTTTTTCCCTCCTGCTTTACAGCAGGTAGCCAGGATTGGCATTTAGATTCTTACGAAGTGGGCTTTACAGGAGATAGCCGGGATTAGCATTTGGTTTCTTACGAAGCGCGCGACACAGCTGCTAGCCACGCGTTGCTGGAATAATTCTGTCGAGGGGCGCTATAGGATTTATTGCGACGATTTAGCCGTGATTGACCGCTGGTTCGTCGAGTGATTCTTCGAAAAAGTACATCCCCAGCGTTTCGGCAACACAAGCTGGTTTCTTTTCCCCTTCCACTTCGACGCGGACTTCGGAGAGCAGGTGTAATGCGCCCGCTCGCTTGCGCGCCTGGATGACGGTAGCCCGACCGCGCACCCGGCTCCCCACTGGCACCATCGTGTAGAAACGAATCTTGTTGCAACCGAAATTCATGGCGCGCGTGAGGTTGGCTACTTCCACAAAGCCGCCGGTCAGCGTCGGTATCAGGGCCAGTGTAAGGTAGCCATGCGCAATCGTTTTACCGTCCGGCAATTCCGCCGCGGCCCGAT
>JBPCYD010000126.1:0-37785 GCA_051007895.1 Woeseiaceae bacterium | reverse complement strand
GGATCCATCTGGCGGGCAGCGCTTGTGGGCCTGGACGAAAAGGAAGCACGGCTAATCGTCAACGGAGCGGAAGTAGCGGTGCCAGTCGCCAGCCTCACGCCGTATTGGTTTGGGCAGGCGTTGATCTTATGGCGCCCTCCGAACGACAGTGACCAGCCGATAGGGCCTTCCTCGAGCAGCGACGAAGTCAGGTGGCTCAGGGAAAGCCTTGCTGCCCTGGATGAAAAAATCACGCTGGCAGCAGACACGCAGGAGGCATTTGACGACGAGCTTGTGGCGCAGTTGCAGGCGTTTCAGCGCAAACACAGGCTTGAGGCAGATGGTATTGCAGGCCTGAAGACGCAAATCATCATTAATTCACTGCTGGAGACAGACGACTTGCCGCGCCTGTCTAACAGTCGTTAGCCAATCCGCGAATCACGAGCAATGTCATTTATTCTCGACGCATTGAAGAAATCCGAAGCCGAACGGCAGCGCCAGAATGCGCCGGGGATCGCGAGCATCCCGGAGCGGCATAACGCGAAATCATCCGGAAAATGGGTTTGGCTCGTGACGGGTTTACTGGCCGTCAATCTACTCGCACTTGCTGCACTGCTGCTTTGGAAAAGTAGTGCGGAACCGCCAATGGAGACGCCGATCGCCTCAACTCAACTGGAGGCGCCAGCCGCAACTTTTTCCGAACTTGTTTCCGAGGTGAAGCGCAGCCAACGGAATTCTAGTCCACCGGTCGTTGTGCAACCGGAGGCTGAAGATGTCGCTGCGCCAGTATCTGCACCGCCTGCTTCTGCGGAAAATGACGAAGGTGGACGGGTTAATCCAGGTCTGGATTCATTCAATGACTTGAGAGCGAAGGGCGAGCTACAGCTGCCCGACATGCATTTGGATATTCATGTGTACAGCGGCGCGCCCAGCGATCGTTTCGTGTTTGTCAACATGGCCAAGTACAAAGAGAACTCGACCTTAAGCGAAGGACCCTTGGTAAAGGAAATAACTCCGGAGGGCGTTGTCCTCGAGCATCAAAACAAAGTATTCCTGCTGCCGCGGGAATAGCACCTATTCCCTCGAAGAAGAAAACAGCCGCGCCACTAGATAATTGTATCGCCAACCGCGTCGATGAGATCCGTTGATTCATTGCGCGCGTTGTTGACCTTGCGGTCTACCGGCCAGGCGCGAAACGACGGTCCTTTCGAAGTGACTTCTTCGAGCAATTCAGTGTCACCGTCCAGCCAGCGCTTTGCAGTAGCAGATTGAAGTACCACTGGCATGCGGTGGTGAACCTGCGCGAGAAAATCATTGGCGGCCGCAGTGACGATGGTGGTCGTTTGCAAAGACTCGTCTGAATCTTTGCTATCCCAGTGTTCCCAAAGTCCTGCAAACGCGAACGGGCTTCCATCAGCCAGTGAAATAAAGTACGGAATTTTGGTATCGCCGTCACGGTGCCACTCGTAAAAGCCGTCGGCCAAAATAAGGCAGCGGCGCTTTCGATACGCATTCCGGAAAGATGGTTTTTCGGCAACAGTTTCCGAGCGCGCGTTGATCATTCGATTTCCGATCGACGGATCTTTTGCCCAAAACGGGATCAGTCCCCAACGCAGCATCGTTAACTCGTTTGATTGCTTGTCATCCCGGCGAATTGCGGCAATGTACTGCGTCGGCGCAATGTTGTAGCGGGGTTTTACTTCAACCGATTGGGTTGCGCCGAAGAGCGCGGCGACAGCTTCGCTGGGCGAGTAGAAGGCGAATCGGCCACACATATTATTCCCGAATTCCGATGCCGCGATTTAATAGAAACAGGTTCAATGAGAACAAACCCACGACGAAAACGCCTACCAGGAGGTAGGCATATTCAATGCTGATATCGGAGACGCCCAGGATTCCGTATCTAAACGCATTGACCATATAGAGTATCGGATTTCCCAATGAAACTTTTTGCCAGAACTCCGGCAACATGGAGATCGAGTAGAAGACACCGCCAAGGTAGGTCAGTGGTGTAAGCACGAACGTAGGGATGATTGAAATATCGTCGAACTTTTTGGCAAAGACAGCATTCACGAATCCAAGCAGAGCGAATACTACAGATGCAAGTATGACCATTGAAAACGTAATCAACGGATGCTCGACGGAAAGATTGGTAAAGAATAGCGCGATCGCCGTGACCATGGCTCCCACAAACAAGCCACGCACCACACCGCCAGCAACGTGCCCGAGAATGATAGTCGCGTTGGACAGTGGCGCGACGACCATTTCTTCCACATGCTTGCCGAATTTGGCCCCGAAAAATGACGAGACGACGTTGCCATAGGAATTAGTGATGACCGACATCATGATCAGTCCGGGCGCTATATACTGCATGTAATCGAAACCGTCCATCACGCCAATACGCCGTCCAATCAGATTGCCGAAGATTATGAAGTACAGGGTCATGGTGATTCCTGGTGGCACAATCGTCTGAACCCAAATCCGGACCACGCGGATGAATTCCTTTCTGACGATTGTCTTGAAACCAATCCAGTTGACTCTGAAATTCATGCTGCCGAACGTCCTGTTAACCAGTAGCAGACTGCTTGTTTTCAACCAGACCCATGAACAACTCTTCCAGTCGGTTGGCTTTATTGCGCAGACTGAGCACCGTTATGCCCCGATCGCCGAGAATGCCAAACAGTGTATTCAGATTGCTGCCGGCAGTGACGGCGACTTCAAGTTCAGCTGGCTCGCGCAGGTTGGTTTCGAACCCGGGAAGATCGGGCGCTGCATCCAGCGGATCACGCAAACTCAAGACGAAAACCTCGCGTTGTAGTTTGCGTAGTACCGTGCTCATGGGCGCGTCTTCGATAATCATGCCTTCGTCGATAATCGCGACATGCCTGCACAGGCTTTCGGCCTCCTCCAGGTAGTGCGTCGTCAGTATGATCGTTGTGCCCGCCTCGTTGGTACGGCGAAGAAAATCCCACATTGACCTGCGTATCTCTATGTCGACACCCGCGGTCGGCTCGTCAAGAATTAATAATCGAGGTTCGTGAATCAATGCACGGGCGATCATGAGTCTGCGCTTCATGCCACCTGAGAGGTTGCGCGCAATTTCCGATCGTTTTTCCCATAGCCGCAGCTCGCCAAGATAGGTTTCGGCGCGCTGCAATGCTAGCCCGCGGTCGATGCCGTAGTACCCGGCCTGGTTGACTACGATGTTCAGAACCGAGTCAAACGTATTCATATTAAGTTCCTGCGGCACCAGGCCGATGCAGGACTTGGCAGCTTCCAGGTTGGTATCGATATCGTGGCCGAAAATTTCGACCGTGCCGGAGGTCTTGTTGACCAGCGAAGATATAATACCTATAGCAGTCGTCTTGCCAGCACCATTCGGCCCGAGCAGCGCGTAGAAATCTCCGGACTCGACGTTAAAATCGATTCCCTTCAATGCCTGGACACCGTTTGAATACGTTTTAGTCAGGTCTTTTATAGATAGGGCGTGCATAGCGTCGCGTATTGTATACGCGCTTGCTAGGTCTGTGTTGTTTCGTTTGACTTAGCGATTCGCTGTTCGGGTACGGCCATCGAACGTGCTGCCAGCGTCAGTTTATCCTGCCTGGCTTCGGTTGCGTGTGTCAGGATTGATTGCAGAGCCGTCATTTGTGCCGCATGACATGAGAGCAGCTGTCGACTGACGCCGCTGCCCAGCAGTTTTCGCCAAAGGTCGCGGTGCTCGCCAAAGCGTGCGACCGGAGGATCTCCGGTTGCCCGGACCGCGTCCAGTAACTCAAAAAATGTCAGCTCTGCGATACGTTCGCTCCAATACAGCGTGGCACCGCAGATCACCCTTAGCGCGTAAGGATTCCTGCGCGCCAGTTGCCATATGAATCCGAGAGCGGCCGAAATCAGCGTTTCCGTGTCGTCGGTCGACCTTATGTCAAAAAGCCCGGCGCCGGGTCGCTCCGCAAGAGTACGCGTCCAGTAGGCCTCATCAGCTTCGCGAAATGAAAATAGCAGAAACGGCGTCTTCGCCAGGCGTGCAGTCTGGCTGCTGCTCAAGCTGGTCATGCGTTTGCGCAACTCGACGGCCATGCCATCGAGACCGCGTTGCAAACCCGCATCGCGCTGCGCCAGCTCGAGCCAGGCGTGATTCAGTGCCAGAACATTTTCGTAGTCAGTGGCATCAGGGCCGTTAAATCCCATGGTTTTCCTCCCGTTATCGCAATTTTTTGGCTTGTTATTTGGGAAAGTGGTCAGATTTAGTTTTGTTGATTGATTTCCCATTTACGGATGATATAGGCTCATTTAACACTATATATGGTTCTTAACTAGCATAAAAGGATAGAAATGAGACTAACGGACAACCGCTATGCGAGCGAAAAACAACAATTCGAGCTTGCATTGAGAATGATTCATCATGAGGCCCGAACCCGCACCATCCGCGAATGCACGGGCCTGAGTGACGACCGAATTCGCAAGGTCTATACGACCTATTTCCGGGATTCCGGCGACTGTGGCGTCAAGCGCCGACGAGGCAAATCGCCGCGCCAGATAACCCTGTTCGTCAAAACACCGCAGAATCAGCTGGAGGCAACCACGCTGATCGCCCTGTATTGCGCGAGCCTGCTGCTCAGGGTCGATGCCGACAACAAAGTTCATTCCTGTTGGCCGAGACCGGACGTTGAATACGGCCATCGCGTATGTCGCGCTTATGAGACCTACATGTTGCTGCATTCTGATCCGTCGCTGAGTTTCGAATGGGCCTGGAATTTGTTGCAGAGCATAATCAAGAACGATGAACTGTATCTCGCCGTCTGCAAAAGCTGTCACAGCAGTTATGTACAGGATGCCTATGCCCTGGACCGAAGGATTTGTCCCAGCTGCGAAATAGCAGATAAACCACACTGATCCAGGGCGTCAAAGTTTCGCTACACTGTGGCGACCATGAACAATCAAAACGTATTTGCCGGCGCATTCGTCGACAGGTCTGGCCACCGTCGCGAGGACTCGGACTGGCTAAGTACCGCTATCAACGGATCCGATTCCAGGTTCCTGCCTGTGTGGAGAGACAAATGCCTGACTTACGGGGTATCGCCTCGTATCAGTCTCCTTGATCGCGACGACGTCGCGAAGCACATTGTGGAAGAGGAAACGATTTTTCTCGGGCTCTATGAGGACAAGCCTGCGTTCGCCCTGCCAATGGCAGATTCGGTGGATGCACCCATTGACGCAGAGGAACGCTTTCATGACCTGCGGTATCTGGGTAGTGTTCTGCCGGCCGACGAATCCAACCTGGCTGCACACGCAATCGCACTGATCAACTGGCACCGGCTGCATCGATTTTGCACGATCTGTGGATCATCAACCCGCAATGAATCGGGTGGCAATACACGAATATGTGAAGACGAAACATGCGCGAATCGGGTCTTTCCACGCGTTGATCCGGCCATCATTGTGCTGGTTTCCCGTCGGGATCGGTGCCTGCTTGGACGACAGGGATCCTGGCCTGACGGACGTTTTTCGACGATTGCCGGTTTTGTTGAGCCCGGCGAAAGCCTGGAAGACGCAGTGCGTCGGGAGGTCCTTGAAGAAACCAACATTCGCGTTGGCAGCGTGCATTATCACAGCTCGCAGCCGTGGCCTTTTCCGTCATCCCTGATGCTTGGCTTCACGGCCAGCGCAGAGTCGGAAGACATTCTCTTGAACGATGGCGAACTCGAGGATGCGCGCTGGTTTAGCCGTAAGGAACTGCGATCCGGTTTTCCAAAATTGCCTTATCGCCTTTCCATTGCCCGACGGCTAGTCGATAACTGGCTCACCCATGGTACGTAGTCGTTAGCGTACGCCGATGTGCCTGATCCTCTTTGCCTGGAGAATCGATCCCGAATATCCCCTCGTGCTTGCAGCCAATCGCGACGAATTTCATCAGCGCCCAACGCAGTCGTTGCACAAGTGGACTGACGAACCGACTGTTGTAGCGGGCCGTGACCTGCAGGCAGGTGGTACTTGGCTTGGAGCCGGTCCATCAGGAAGAGTCGCCGCGGTCACCAATTACCGGGAAGATAATCCACAGCAACGACGCCGACAATCGCAAGGCCAACGATCGCGTGGCGAGCTTGTTGCGGACTTTCTTTTGGGTAGCGATGCACCGGAAGACTTCTCGAAATCGATCGATTATTCCCGCTATGCGGGATTCAGTCTGTTGAGCATCGATGCGGATGACATTTGCTACGTTTCGAATCGGGGTGATGCCGCAATGCTGCTGGCGCCTGGCATCTATGGTCTTAGCAACGCGTCGCTCGATACACCATGGCCAAAGCTCTTAAGAACACGTGAAACATTCGGCAGTATCGTTGCAGCAGGCGGTGCGAATGAGACGTCGCTCATGCGAGTATTAGCCGACAGGCAGATGTCGTCGGCCGCTGCGGTCGAGCAGGGTGCGCTTCCTTTTGCACTTGCACGCGCTGTCACTGCGCCGTTTATCGTTACGCCTGAGTACGGCACGCGTTGCACAACCGTGGTACTGCGCAATCGTGCCGGTCAGACGAGCATCAGCGAACGACGCTTCGACGCAGGCGGAAGAACAGTCGGGGAGTCGCGTCATTCAATTGCAGCGAACTAAGCTTAGTCGGAAATTTCATATACCCTGAGCAGCCACTCCCGGATGTCGAGTATCTCTTGAGGGCAAACTGCATGCGCCATAGGATATTCGCGCCACTCTACGGTGAACCCGCTGGCTGACAGGCTGTCGTGCGCACTTTTTCCCAGCGCTATCGGCAACACGGGATCATAGGCACCGTGTGCCATGAAAATCGGCAGATCGCGAGACTGCGCCAGATCTGGCCCCGCACCTGGCGTCAGTGGCAGGTACGTTGACAGTGCCATCATTCCAGCAAGCGAAGACCCGAATCTAATTGCTGTATAGGCAGCAATTGCGCCACCTTGCGAAAACCCGGCCAGGACGATTTTGTCGTAGGGAATTCCTCGACCATGTTCTCGTTCGATTATCTCAGCCAATCGCTTGCTGCTAGAACGAAAACCCGATTCATCCATCGGCCCGCTCCTGTCAAGCGAAAAAATATCGAACCACGCACGCATCGACATGCCGCCGTTTATGGTGACCGGCCTGATTGGCGCATGCGGAAAAACAAAGCGCAGATTAAAGTGTTCAGGTAATTTCAATTCGGGCACTATCGGCTCAAAATCATGACCATCTGCACCGATACCATGCAACCAGATAACACTACCGTCGGGCTCTCCGCCGGATTCGACGATCACTTCTGTCTCTGACATAGTCTACTCCACAAACTGGACGCGCATGTTAACAGTAAAAAAAGTGCGGGTGCGGACGTAACTGATCGGTTTGAGTGTGAGATTCATTTTTGCTCACTTGGGAACCGTGACATACTCAAGTTAGATGAGCCGACTTTGGGAAAAAGGACTGCCGCTGGATGAACGCGTGTTGCGTTATACCGCCGGCGAAGACCATCAACTGGATGCACGCCTCGTGGCGTACGATATTCGTGGCTCAGTTGCACACGCGCAGATGCTTGCCGAACAAGGGTTGCTGAGCGAAGAGGATTGCCAGTTAATCACGGACGGACTACGTGAACTTCAGTCTGAATACGACGCAGGTGAGTGGTGTATTCAACTTGAGGATGAAGATGTTCACACTGCACTCGAAGCGCGACTAACGGACAAAATTGGTGCGGCTGGAGGCCGTGTCCACCTCGGTCGCTCCCGAAATGATCAGGTTCTCACCGCACTCCGACTTTATTTGCGCGCGGCGACCGCTGAAGTCTCCTCAAGTATCGCCGGCCTTTGTGAATCTCTGGACGGGCTCGCAACCGAACAGGGAGACTTAGGTCTTCCCGGTACGACCCATATGCAACACGCCATGCCCTCGAGCGTCGGCCTGTGGTGTGGCGGATTTCAGGAAGCCTTTCAGGACGCCATCGATGGACTGAACGCCGCGCTGCGACGCATCAACAAGAACCCGCTGGGCAGCGCGGCTGGCTACGGCACGCCGGGCCTCGATCTCAACCGCGATTCAACGACCCGCAAACTGGGCTTTGCGCAAACCCAAGAACCGGTCACGGCGGTACAGTTGTCACGCGGCAAAGCGGAAGCCGGACTTCTGTTCGAGCTTTCGCTGTTGATGCAGGACCTGGGTCGCCTGGCCAGCGACCTGCTCCTTTTCTACACACAGGAGTATCGTTATATTTCACTCGCGCCGGACGTCACGACCGGTTCGTCTATCATGCCGCAGAAACGAAATCCGGATGTACTCGAACTGGTACGCGGCGCGGCGGGTACCGTTCTGGCCTGCCTCAACGAATGTCAGCTGATCACGGCAAAGCTGCCGTCTGGCTTTCAGCGCGATTTACAGCGATTGAAGGCACCGGTGTTCCGGGCAATAGACCTGACCATCGAGAGCGTCGATATCATGGCGTACCTCATGACGACAGTTCGCTTCCTGCCGGAGAACATTTCCATGGGCGAAGAGCTGTTTGCGACCGAAAAAGCGTTTGCATTGGTGCGCACAGAGCGCATTCCGTTTCGCGAAGCCTACCGGCGTATTGCACGCGAACTTAAGTCTACCGACTAACTTCACAGTATTTTAGTGACGTTCTGTTATACCATTCGAGCAATTGTTGTTACCGCCATGTCGATGGAGGCCGTTATGCAGAAAACAGTCAGTTCAATCGCATTGCTACTGCTGTCATTGGCCTTCTTGTCGGCGTGCGGTCAGAAGGGTCCGCTGTTTTTGCCTGGCAACCCGAGCCAGATTCAAACCGTGCCATCTCCAGAGCAGGAACAGATAAACTCCGAGACAGACGACGAAGACGAAGAAGAACCAACAACAAACCGCAACTAAAACCGACGCGGATCGCACCTGCGAGAATAATCTGATGAGCGACAGCAAACTCGTCCTGGTGGACGGATCTTCCTATCTGTATCGCGCCTATCATGCGCTGCCAAAACTCACGAGCTCCCGCGGTGAGGCCACAGGCGCCATTCATGGTGTTCTGAACATGATTAACAAACTTGCACAGGAGGAATCCACCGAGCACCTGGTGGTGGTCTTCGACGCACCCGGGAGGACTTTTCGCGATGATATGTTTGACGAATACAAGGCCAACCGTCCGCCGATGCCGGATGATCTTCGCGAACAGATCGAACCGTTACTCGAAGCTATACCGGCAATGGGGCTACCGTTGCTCAGAATTAACGGGGTAGAGGCCGACGATGTCATTGGCACCTTGTGCCAGCAGGCAAGCGAATCCGGCATGGACGTACTTGTCTCCACGGGTGACAAGGATATGGCACAACTTGTCAACGACAGGGTTACGCTGGTAAACACAATGACCGGGTCGATTCTCGATCGGGACGGTGTGAAGAAGAAGTTCGACGTTTTCCCTGAACAGATAATTGATTATCTCGCACTGGTCGGTGACAGCTCCGACAATATCCCTGGTGTCCCCAAGGTAGGCGCAAAGACGGCGGCAAAATGGCTGAACCAGTATTCGAGCGCCGATGAAATCGTTGTCAACGCTGAGGAAATCAAGGGCAAGGTCGGAGAGAGCCTCCGCGACAATATAGAGCAGCTCAGGCTTTCACAGAAGCTGGCCACGATTCGCCTGGACGTGGACCTGCCGCAGGGTCCTGCGGACCTGAAGCGCGGGCCGGCTGACACAGACACGCTAAAGACACTGTATAGCCGCCTGGAACTCAAGCGACTGTTAAGTCAATTGGGCGAAGAAGCAGCGGACGTCGTGGCTGTTGATGCGGCGAAGCCTGCGACAAAGGGAACATACGAAACCGTCCTGGTCCAGGACGACTTCAAGCGCTGGCTGGCAAAGATTGACGCTGCGGCACTGACCGCAATAGACACGGAAACAACCAGTATCAATTACATGGATGCCGAGCTGGTAGGCATATCGCTGGCCGTGGAAACGGGGGAAGCGGCCTATATCCCGGTCGCACATGATTATCCTGGTGCCCCAGATCAGCTGGATCGTGATGCAGTCCTCGACGCTCTGAAGCCGTTCCTGGAGAATCCGGGCAAGAAAAAAGTGGGTCATCATCTAAAGTACGATGCGCACATTTTTGCGCGGTATGGCATCGCACTGCAGGGAATGGCGTTCGATTCAATGCTGGAATCATATGTCCTGAACAGTGTCGCGACGCGCCACGATATGGATTCGGTAGCGCGATATTATCTGAACATCGACACCATCCATTATGAGGATGTTGCTGGAAAGGGCGCCAAACAACTCACATTCAACCAGGTTGATCTCGAACAGGCTGCGCCATATGCGGCCGAAGATGCCGACATTACGTTGAAGTTGCATAACGAATTATGGGGCAAACTGCAGGAGATACCCACGCTTCGTTCTGTGTACCAGAACATTGAACAACCGCTGGTGCCGGTTTTGCTGGCTATGGAGGAAGCGGGTGTCTTGCTCGACAAGGGCATGCTAAAAAAACAAAGCAGTGAGTTGGCTGAAACCATGCAGAGCCTCGAGGAAAAAGCGCACGATCTCGCAGGCGGACCGTTCAATCTAGGTTCACCAAAGCAGTTGCAGGAAATCCTGTTCGGACAGTTGGGCCTGCCGGTCATTCGCAAAACTCCAAAAGGCCAGCCTTCAACTGCAGAGGACGTGCTGCAGGAACTGGCAGATGAATTTGACCTGCCGCGAGTCATTCTTGAGTACCGCAGTGTCAGCAAACTGAGAAGTACGTACACCGATAAACTGCCGAAACAGGTGGCGGAAAACACGGGACGCGTACACACGTCTTATCATCAGGCGGTCGCCGCTACAGGGAGGCTCTCGTCAACAGATCCAAATTTGCAGAATATTCCGATTCGCACGCCGGAGGGTCGCCGTATCCGGCAAGCATTCATTCCCCCGGATGGCAAGGTGCTGCTCGCCGCGGACTATTCGCAAATTGAGTTGCGCATCATGGCGCACCTGTCAGGTGATAAAGGTCTCGTCAAAGCGTTTACTGAAGACCTGGATGTGCACAGCGCAACAGCGGCGGAAGTGTTCGAGCTCAAAGCCGATGAGGTGACTGCCGATCATCGCCGTTCCGCCAAAGCCATCAATTTCGGGTTGATGTACGGCATGTCCGCATTCGGCTTGGGCAAGCAGCTCGGTATCGGCCGAGGGCAGGCACAGGAGTACGTCGATCTGTATTTTGATCGCTATCCGGGTGTGCGGAAATTCATGGACAATATTCGCGAGCAGGCTCGCGAGGCAGGCTATGTAGAAACGGAATTCGGGCGACGACTCTATCTGCCGGAAATCAACGCGCGAAATGCACAACGACGACAGTATGCCGAACGCAGTGCAATCAACGCGCCGATGCAGGGCACTGCGGCGGATATCATCAAGCGGGCAATGGTGACGGTGCAGGAGTGGTTGCACCACAGTAAAGTACCCGCTCGCATGATTATGCAAGTGCACGATGAACTGGTCCTCGAGGTGGACGAACACTCGGTGGATTCGGTCCGTGATGAAGTCGTTGGCCTGATGAGTTCTGCAGCCGATCTTTCCGTACCGCTTAAGGTTGATGCCGGGATCGGCGAAAATTGGGACCAGGCCCACTAGCCTCGGCCGAAAACTCCACAGGCGGCACGATTTCGTGTCAGGAGTGTCCTCAACAGGCTCATTTACAACTGTGGACCAAGCGGCTTTTCGGGCATTCTTTCCTCGTCTCGCACTCGCCTGAGCATTTTTTCGCCACGCTGATTAGCGCTAGAACCACTTCAATATCGCAGCATTTTCAATCGCTTACCCGACAAGGGAACTCCTGGCGCCAAAATTGTTCCAAATCATTGAGTGCGTTAGTCACTTGTCTGTTTACCTCCCTAAACAGGCTCGCAATCCGGTAACCCCAAGCCGGTTGCTAATGCTAGACCCCGACTGTCTCAAGACATGTCGGGGTTTTTTTATACAGGGATGTATTTATGTCGCGGAGCACAGGGATGTGCGAGAGCGACGTTTATTACAGGGATGTATTTATGTCGCGGAGCACAAGGATGTGCGAGAGCGACGTTTATTACAGGGATGTATTTATGTCGCGAAGCACAGGGATGTGCGAGTGCGACGTTTATACAGTGATGTATTTGTGCCGCGCCAAAAACGTCGAAAAGCGCATTATGCAAAATCGACGCTACGCCGTGGCGCGGTCGCTTAACAAATGCTCCAGCGCTTCCCTGGCATCCTCGACACCCTGACGATTGTGTGCGGAAAACAGCTGCACACCCGCTCTGTTGGCGAGCTCCTTCCTGACGGTGAGAAGCGCCGTTGACGCCTGGCCACGCTTTAGCTTGTCCGCCTTGGTCAGCAATATGTGAACCGGCAAATCAACAGACTCGGCAAAAGCCAGCATTTGCCGGTCAAATTCCTGCAGCTGACGCCGGATGTCGACAACCAGAATCAGGCCATTGAGACAGTCCCGCTGCTCAAAATAGCCTTCCAGCAGCTGGCCCCAGTGTTGCCGCATAGCGTCGGAAACCCGGGCGAATCCATATCCGGGCAAATCCACCAGGCGCTGCCCGGGACGCAATTCAAAGAAGTTGACCAGCTGCGTCCTACCCGGCGTCTTGCTGGTCCTGGCAAACTGGCGGCGATTGACTATAACGTTGATGGCACTCGATTTACCGGCATTAGACCGGCCCGCAACGGCAACCTCAGCGCCCTCGTCAGGCAGGAATTGGGCTGCCGAATTGGCGCTCATAATGAACTTTGCGTCTGGGAATTGAGACATGGGAATGTGTATAATTCGGGCCTGCGGCGCGGGCCGGGGCCTAATATTGACGGGTCTTGCGCCCAGCAGCAAGGCATGACACCTACTCGCAGTTGTTAGCCAGCCAGGCGCTCGTCGTCAAAGATTACAGAATTACGTCACGTTCCTAAAATTCAGGTTTGTTTTATAGTTTCAAGCGGTATTGCGGTGACCGCATTGATGTAACGGTTGAATGATATGAAAAACATTTTTAGCGCTCTGGCCGGTCTGTTGTTTTTCGCGGGAAGCGCGTATAGCGATGGCCTTGTTTCCGGCGACGCAGCCGCTGGCCAGGCGAAATCCGTTACCTGCAGTGCATGTCACGGCGCAGATGGAAACAGTGTAAATCCGGTCTGGCCAAGCATTGCTGGTCAACATCCAACCTATATTGTCGAGCAACTGCAGGCATTCAAGAACGGCGTCCGGAGCGAACCACTGATGCTCGGCCAGGTCATGCTGCTCAGCGACGAGGATATGGCAAACCTCGCCGTCTTTTACGGCGAGAAACCCGCGGCAGCCAAGTCGGTAGCCGATCCGGACACTGTAGATCTCGGTGCACGCCTGTATCGGGGCGGTGACCGGCAAGACAATATTGCAGCGTGCGGCGCTTGCCACGGCCCGACAGGGCGCGGCAATCCGGCGGCGTCCGTACCGTCGGTGAAGGGACAGTATGCTGTTTACTCTGCCGCTCAGCTGCGTGCGTATGCCAGTGGCGCGCGAACTTCGGACGGACCTACTCGAGTCATGCGTGACATCGCATCCAAGCTGAGTGAAGCGGAGATTCTCGCGGTCACTTCGTATATGCAGGGCCTGCAGTAAAAAGACGTAAACCATTTCTTAAAGAATCTGTCAGACGTAGATAGTTCTCAGCGGAGATTTCCCAATGACGCGAATCAGTTTTCTAGTTGTTCTATTAGCCTTTGTGGTAAGTGGCTGTGGCGGTTCAGATGAATCGACCGTCCAGGCGCCAGCGATTTCTCCGCCCGAGCAAAATACTGTTTCTGAAGAAACGCCCGAACCCCCTGTTACAGCCCCGGTTGATGAATCCGAGCCTGCAGAAATGGTTGAAGAATCGGCGGCAGAGGAAGATCAAACCGACACTGCAGATGTGCCGATTATCCTGGCCCAGGCGGATGTACCTGCTGCAAAACAGGACTGGAAGTTCACGGAAGGCACGCACTACCAGCGCATGGTGCCGACACAGCCGACCATCGGCGGCGCAGACAAAGTCGAAGTTGCCGAAATATTCTGGTACGGCTGCAATCACTGTTACACGTTTGAACCCTTCATCAATCGCTGGGCAGAAGACGTGCCGGCTAATGCGCGACTGGTTCGAATTCCGGCAACCTGGAATCCATTGGTCAAACTGCACGCGCAGCTTTACTACACCGAAGAAGTTCTTGTGAGTAACGGTAAGATCGCCGAACCGGAAGTGTTTCGTAACGCAGTCTTTGCCGAGTATCACAGGCGCGGTAATCGACTCACATCCATAGATTCGATTCAGGAATTGTTTGCCAAGCACGGCGTCAGTGAGGAAGATTTTACGAAGACCTGGGGTTCGTTTGAGGTCTCGCAGAAATTACGCATTGCGGACGATCTGCAGCGGCGCTACGGCATTACAGGCGTGCCGGCCGTTGTTGTGAACGGCAAATATCGAACAGGCGCCGGCGAAGCTGGCGGATATCCGGAACTGCTTGAAATCATCGACGAGTTGATCGCCAAAGAATCGGTTCGCTAGCCCGCGTCTTCTGCAACAATGCGCCAGCGGTTGTCTTCGGAGCGCCGCCAATAGAGCCGTTTCGTGGTGGTTACCGGACCGTCCGTAGTCTTCAGGATCTGGGTAAATCGACTCAGGTACAGGCCCGGAACTTCAGGGTCTGCGACCAGGAAAACGTCGGCCAGCGTCACACCACCCAGTTTTTGTGCGTCAAATACGTTGTAACGAAATGACGCCCACGAGTCTCGATCCATATCGCGATAGCGAAAGTCATCCGCATACATGGAAAGGTAGGTAAAAAGATCTCCGCTCGCGAGACTGTCGCGCCACGTATCCAGCGCCGTCCGGAAGTCGGACCGTAGCGCGTCAATATCAGTGGGCGCCGCCCACTCGATTTCGCGAGTAACGATCACGGGTGTGATCAGCGGCTGCAACCGGCCCACCAGGCGTGACAAGCCATCGTTAGAGATTGCGAGGCAGCCATCGGTATCCAGCGGTGGCCGTTGCGGGTCTTTATGGTCGACCCCATGCAACCATATACCGTAGCCGGTGCGTTCATTGTACGTGTCCCAGGCGTTAGGATAATCCAACGGAAAGGCTGCGACTCCATACTTGTCGTGCATTTTGCTGGTATCCAGGCTATCGGTAATGAAATAGACGCCAAGCGGCGTCTTCCGATCCCATGCTCGCTGTTTGCCAGCTCCTGCAGTGCCAATCGACATATAGCGCTTATCAATCGCGACGACCTCGTTTCCGGACCGTTCAAATCGATGCATCGTCGCCGCACCCGCATCCGCTATCAGAATATCAGTGACAGATTCCGGAACTTCGAGAAGATAGGCGGGCAGGAGGGAGTTGCCACTGGCCGTGACTTGCAGATCTTCACCTCGCAGTCCTCCTGTGAGGAACATCCCAACGATGAAGACTGATATCCGGTGCATTTTACTCATAGCTTTTATTGCAACTTTTCACGCGAAGAAATTCAAGCACATTGATCACAGATATCAGCGCTTACACCCATTATGCCTGTTCTAAGCCGCGCAGAAACTCCAGCGTGTTCCTGCCTATCCAGTCAACCGAATAACCGCCTTCGAGAACAACCAGTGTCGGCAGTCCGATTTCGCCAATTGCGCGTCCCATTTCATTGAATTCATGTGTTTTTATTTCAAAAAATGTCGTGGGATCGCCGGCAAACGTATCCAGTCCCAGCGCAATGACCAGTGCATCCGGTGCGAATCCCTGAAGTTGTCGTATCGAATCGGCGAGCGTTTCACTATACGTGTCCCAGGTGGTACCGAATGGCAGCGGGTAGTTGTAGTTGAAGCCGTGGCCAACGCCCTCACCACGTTCATCGGCGTACCCAATAAAGAACGGATACTCAACCTTGGGATCGGCGTGCAGGGACAGCGTCATGACGTCGTTACGCGCATAGAAAATGGTTTGCGTCCCATTACCATGGTGGTAGTCAACATCGAGTACCGCCACGCGGCGCGCGCCGGAATCGATTAGTGACTGCGTTGCCAGTGCATTGTTGTTTAAATAACAATAGCCGCCGCAGTAATTCGCCGTTGCATGATGACCTGGCGGCCGGCAGGCTGAGAACGCGATTCGTGCATCACTCTTGACCAGCTCAGCACCCGTTAGCGCGACGTTCGCAGAGGAGCGAATCGCTTGCCAGCTACCCTCCACAAAGGGTGACGTCGCGTCAAACGAATAACGACCGAGCTTTCCAATAACACAGTCTGTCGCGGCATAGCGCATACCCGCGCCGACGAACGTATCGGGCCTCGCATTGGCACCTTTTTCATTGGAACGCTCCCATTCGCTCCACACCGTCTTAAGAAACTCCACGTAACCAGGGTCATGCAGCCGCGTAATTTTTTCGTCGGGAAAATGATCTGGCGCGATGATTTCACCGAACTCCTGATCCCGCAACGTTGCGGCAATGTTGTTTGCTCTCGCCGGGCACTCGGCGCTCGGACCCCATTTATCGCCACGGGGATCAAGCAGGCCGTCATGCAGATTGTGATCATCGGAATAGACTATTTTCATACATCGCCTTGCGCTGATCTGGAATTGGTCATGTGGTGCTAATCGCCTTTTGCATTATTGCAGACCACCAGTGCATCGACAGCGGTGCATGCGTGTACGCCTACTATGACCGGGTTGACGTCAATTTCCTGCAGGTTTGCGGCGAGCGCGTTCACCATGACGGAGAATCGGGCGGCAGCGTGACAGTATGCATCGATTGCAGCAGGTTGGCTGCCGCGCACACCGTCCAGCACTGGCCGCAAGCGTAATTCATCGATACGGCGGCGCGCATAGGTCGCATCAAATGGCGGCAGGGCAAATACAATGTCGTGCAGGACCTCTGCAAGCGTACCGCCAAAGCCCATGATCACCACGGGGCCGAACTGCTGATCGCGACGGGCGCCCAATATCATCTCGACGCCGGGTACGACCATCTCGGACACGATTACGCTTGGTCCAAGGCGCTCCGCAAGGTCGGCATACGCCAGCTCCAGCGACGCTTCATCCTCAATATCGAGAACGACGCCCTGATGATCGGATTTGTGAGAGATTCCGCTAGCAGCGGTCTTCAGAGCAACGGGAAAATTAATCTCGTTTGCAATAAGCGACAGCTCTGCGGATGATTCTGCAGTGCCGCACCGGGTCACCGGAATGCCGAAGTCGCTTAGCATATTGAGCGACGTCGCCTCGTCAAGCACGATATCGCGCGAGATGTCGTTCTGCCATTTCCTTACCGCTGCCGCTGGCGGCGCTTCTGAATTCACCCTTGCCGAAGCAAGAAAGTCACGATAGCGCATCAAGCCACGAATACCCTTCAGGAACGGCGTTACACCATCCAGGACAGGAAAGCCTCGATGTGTTGCGTCGACAACCAGTGAATCAACGCCGGTACCCTGCCTTGCTGCGACTAACGCCACGGGTTTTCCTGATGCTCGGCCAGCGTGCTCCATGTAGCCAACGTAAGACTTGTAAATCAGGCCATCGGGAGCGCGGTCGTGAATGACGGCGCCCATCGCCGCAGCGTCATCCTGCATCATGATGGCCAGGCAATCCGCCATTTTTTTCCCTGCATCCGGACCACCCCGGCTCCAGGCGTCCAGCGGATTGACTGCCGGTAACTCGGGATCCAGGTGCTGCTCCAGCGCTTTCACCGAATGACCAGACAGTTCTGGCAGCGGAACACCTGCATCACACGCCAGGTCGACGATCAGCTGCCGCTCGCCACCGGAGTCATGCAATGTAACCAGGCCACCTGGTCCCAATGGATTGAACGCTGAAAAAAGGATCAGTGCAGTGGCAAATTCATCCATGTCGTCAACACGGTGCACGCCGTAACGATCGAACAAGGCAGCATAGGTCGCGTCGACGCCCGCCATCGCACCTGAATGAGAGACAGCCAGTTCGGCAGACTTTGTGCTCCGCCCAACCTTCAGTGCAACGATCGGAATCTTTCGGGACAGTGCCTTCCAAAGCGCTGCGCGAAACCCGTCCGGGTCGCGCGCGGTCTCGATAAACAATCCTACGGCTTTCGTTTCGGGAAGATCCAGTACGAAGTCGAGGTATTGATCCATCGATACCGATAGCTCATTGCCAGTCGAAACGGCGACATTCACGCGCAGTCGTTCTTCGCAATCGATAATTCCGGACATGCCGGAGCCTGATTGGCTGATCAGGCTGACATTGCCCTTGGCCAGGTGCCGCCTGCTGTCGAACCCACATGCCCAGACACCGTCCCTGAAATTGTAAAAGCCCATCCCGTTGGCCCCGCAAACTAACATTCCTGACCGCTCTATTTTTGCTTGTACGCGCGTTTTTAGATCGGGTTTGCGGTCATCGTCAAGGTACAGGGGAGACATGATGACCGCCGCGGGAACGCCAATGGCGATTGCTTCGTCCAGCGACGCCTCGATACCCCGATCACTGATGGCAAAGATGACGAGATCAGGTGTTTGCGGCAAGGTCGCCAATGCAGGGAAGCACCGTATGCCCTGCAGCTCGTCGTAGCCAGGATTGATCGGGTAAATGCCGCCGGTGTAACGACCACGAAACAGGTTCTTGAGCGCCCACTCGCCCATGGAGTTCTTGCGCGCCGATGCACCTACAACAGCAACTGATCGGGGTCTGAGCAGAGGATCGAGGCGGTGCTGCATCTGCGTTTGCCGCTTGGACGTACCTAGAATGGGCCGGGTGGCGTTGCCCGTTTGCGCGGTGGATCCCAGAACGGTTTGTCAACCACCGTGGCTTCTGCCATGACGCGTGACCAGTGCATCTCGCGTTGGTAATAAACTTCGACGTACAGCTTGTTGCCGACCTTGCCGTGCGGCGAGCGCACCGTGCCAAGCGCAATATTCTGCTTGCATACCGGCGACCAGACAGCCGATGTAATGAATCCGACTTCCTTCTTCGATTTAGGACTGGCATACACGTAAGAGTGATGTGCGGGCTTGTTGCCTTCGATATCGAGCTTGACGAGCTGCCATGTTGAACCGTTGCGTTTTTCTTCTGCCAATGCCCGACGACCATTGAAGTTGGGTTTCTTGAAGTCGACCAGCCAAGCCAGCCCCAGCTCCAGGGGCGATCGCGAACGTCCGCTGCGGACCGTTACGTCTGCAGGGAGAAAATCGACGTAGGCTGCAATGAATCCGGCTTCAATTCGCGACTGCTCCAGTGCTTCGGTCCCGATTGCCATAATGCCGTAGATCTTGCCCGCCGCGAACAATGCGTCCCAAAGATCCAGCGCCTTGTCGGGAGACAGCCACAGCTCGTAACCAAGGTCACCAGTAAAACCCGTGCGCGAAATCATTATCTCGCTACCCTGGAAATCGTAGTGGGCAAGCCCGAACGGCCTCAATTTCTCGATGCCTTTGATGCCCATCGCCTTGAGAATGCTGAATGAAGTCGGGCCCTGCACCGCGAGGGCACAAATGTCAGCCGTTTCTTCGACTATGCTGACATCCATGCCGATGGCCGACATGGTCAGCCACGACATGTGTCGTTCCTGGGAACACAGCCGATACTCGCCCTCTGACAGGTGAAAAATGGTGCCATCATCGATGACCTGTCCCTGATCGTCGCACCAGACTGCGTAGGCAACCCTGCCCGGTTTGATCTTACGCATGTCCCGCGTAACCAGGCGATTGAGGAACTCCAAAGCATCGGGTCCGGTTATACGGTACTTCGTCATCGGCGTGAGATCGAAAACACCCGTGCTGTTGCGTATGGAGAAGTATTCAAGTGTCGTATCGTAGAAGCCATCCGCGCTGGAATAACCTTTCCATTCGTGCCAGTTATTAAGGCGATCAATTTCCGCCTGGCGCGGATAAAACGGCGAACGCAGCCGGCCTTGTTCGACTTCCTGAATCGTCATAGTGAATACCCTGATTTAAGAATGGCCCGCGCGGCGTTACGCCCGGCTGCACCGCTGATACCTCCTCCTGGATGCGCGCCGGCGCCACAAAGATAGAGGCCGTCCAGCGGCATTGCGTACTGCGCGGCGCCGCCGACCGGGCGTGTGAATAGAAACTGATCCAGTGTTAGTTCGCCATGATGCCAATGCCCACCGTGGATGTGGAACTGCTCTTCGATATCTACCGGCGTGAGCAGTTCTGTCGCTGTAATGCGTTCCTGTAGATCCGGCATAAACTCTGCCAATGTGTCGAGAGCCAGTTTTTCGAAAGCTTTCCGGGTTTTCTTGTTCCACTTCGCCCGTAAATTGTAGGGGACATACTGTACGATCGCCGACATCACGTGTTTCCCGGTGGGTGCCAGGCTGTTGTCTCGGAAACTCGGAAAGCTGAGTTCGAACACCGGTTTCGCAGATGTTTCCCCGTACTTAGCGTGATTAAATGCGCGCTCCACATAATCGTCTCCCGGGGCAATCACGAATCGCCCGGCGAACTCCCGCTTATCCACACCACTGATCGCCGGCAGGCCGTCGAGAGCGAGGTGTAGCTTGGCCGCATTACCCTGCATACGCACATGGTGAATGCGATGCGTGAACCCGGTTTCCACATTCTTGGACTTCACCAGGTCCATAATCGTCGACTTCGGATCGGCATTGGAAACCACCAGCCAGCTCGAGAATCTTTCGCCGTTCTCCGTTTCTACACCTGCTGCCCGCCCGTTCTCAACGACAATACGCTTTACTTTCATATTGGTGCGTATGGTCGCACCATTGTCCCTGGCGGAGTGCGCTAACGCTTCTGAAACAGCACTCATCCCGCCGATCGGTTGGGCGATTGAACCGTGCGTTCCCGCAAGACGGTACAGGTAGGTAAGAATCGTATTCGGCGATCTCGGACCTAGGTGGGTACCCATTACGGCATCGAGACTGATCGCACCTCGCAGCGTTTCACTTTCAAAACGCTCCACCACTTCATCGCGAATATTCATGCCGATCAAGCGAAGAAATTCCTGCATTTCGACCTTACCCAAACGTCGAATATCCAGTCCCAGCTGCGCCAGTGTAAGCAGATCGGATTTGCTCGCATTTTTTGCGAGTCTCGGCGGCGTTTTATTCAGAAAGGTCTTCAGAAGATCGGCAAAACGATGCATTCGTTTGCAGAAGTCCCGGTAACCGGCGACATCGTGTTCACTCACCCCGGAAACTTCGTCGCCACTTAAACGCACATGCTTGCCGTCCGCAGACAGCGCCACCGTGTTCATTTCGCTGGCGGCCATTTCAATGTTCAGTCCCAGTTCCTTGCGAACCTGGGGTTGTAGTTGATAGAGCAGGTGCGCGACGGATGATACTGAATAGCCGTCGGCAAATGAGCGCGTAACCGCCGCGCCGCCTACCTGGCTGTTGGCCTCGAGAACAAGTACTTTCTTTCCTGCTTTCGCCAACAGGGATGCGCAGACCAGCCCGTTGTGCCCGGCGCCCACGACGATGGCATCGTATCGTTCACTCATCAGTCGTCACCGAAGTTGGCCGGCGTAATGTCGCGGCGTTTGAGATCCAGCAATATTTCCCTGGCAGCATTGCATCCGGGTGCGGCCATCACGCCGCCGCCGGGATGGTTGCTCGAGCCACACATATACAGGCCGCCCACGGGACCCCGATATTGCGCATAACCCGGTATGGGCCGGTTAAACATCAGCTGGTCCATCGTCAGTTCACCGTGAAAAATATTGCCTTCCGTCAAGCCGGCTTCGTTTTCAATTTCTTTGGGTGTCCGTACTTCGCAGTGCAGGATCAGGTCTTTGAAATCCGGGCTATATTCAGAAATCTGGTCGATTACGGTCTGGCCGAACTGGTCGCGCTCTTCGTCAGTCCACTCGCGCCCCTCAACCGTTGCCGGACAGTACTGAACAAAGCAACTCATAAAGTGTTTTCCAGGCGGTGCCATGGTGGGATCGCACACTGTCGGAATGACCATATCGACATAAGGGTCTTTAGACCACGTGCCTTCTTTCCAGTCATCGTATGCACGTTCCATTCTTTCCATTGAATCGATGAAATGCATATCGCCATCGAGCAGAGGACTGTTTTTTGGCAGCGCCGGGAATGTCGGCAGGCCATCCAGGGCAATATTGAGTTTTCCCGATGACCCGCGAATTTTGAAATTTTTGACGCGGTGATAGAAGTCATCGTCGAGATCGTTCTTGTCCATGCACTTCAGGAACGTCCGTTTTACATCCATGGCGGAGACAACGATCGACGCATCGATTTCCTCACCCGTCGTCAATGCAACGCCTTTGACCTTGCCATTCTTCACAACAATTTGATCTACACCGGCATCCGTTCGGAGTTCGCCCCCATAAGACTGGAATGCACCGCTGATGGCGTTGGCGACGGAACCCATGCCACCGCGCGCGTAGCCCCAGGCACCCATGCTCCCGTCGACATCACCCATGTAGTGATGAAGTAACACGTAAGCGGTACCTGGCGAATGGATGCCGAGCGCTGTGCCAATAATCCCGCTACCCGACAGTGCGGCTTTGATGACATCGGTTTCGAAATACTCGTCCAGGTACTCGGCAACGCTCATCGTCCAGAAGCGAATCGTGTCATACATCCGTTGCTCGCCCATTTCATAGAACTTGGCGCCGAGATGGGCCAGCTCTTTCAGGTCTTTGGGCTTGAATGAGGTCGGATCGGGTGGCGTACGTAAAAGAAAGTCGCGAATGAAACGACACTGGCGCATCGTATCGGCGGAGTATCGCTCATAGGCGTCTGCATCAGCCTTGGAGAAACGCGCGTATTCGCGGTAGTGGACTTCGTGGTCCGGGTAGCTGCCCAGGTAGTCACCGTTCTCCATGAAAACCGTGCCGCCGCCGTACGGCGTAATCTGCAGTCCGTGACGCGCCAGATCAAGATCGCGAAAAATTTCCGGTCGCAGCAGGCTGCATACGTACGAGCAATTCGAGTAGTACCAGTCTTTGTAGAGATTGCGGCTGACCGTCGCGCCGCCGATATAGTCGTTCTTCTCCAGGCAGAGGACATCAAGTCCTGATTTTGCCAGGTACGCGGCATTGGTCAGGCCATTGTGTCCTGCGCCAACGACAATGGCATCGTATTTCTTCATCAACTGATTTTCGCCCCAGATATTATTGTGTGACCTGCTCAGGCCGTATTAATTGATCTTCTGTCGTCCGGCAGTTTTCTAATTGTAATTTCCACCGCCTGTTCAAATTTGTCCAGCGTTTCCTCGAGACATTTCACATCATGAGCTGCGCAGAAAAACCACGGTTCTCTCGAATCCGGCTCCACGAGAATGCCCAATTCGTGTAGTTCGGCAGCCAACGCATCGTAGAAATCGTAGTTGGTATTAATCCAGTCGCGGTAGTCTTTCGGCGCCTCGTCGCTGAAGAACAGGCCCGGCATGGATGGGTGTCCGACAAAAGAATGTGGAATAGCGCTCTCTGTCAGGATTTTTCCTATGCCTGCCTGTATCGCTATACCGAAATTCTTGACAGTCTCCAGGGCGTCCGTCTCATCCAGTATCTCCAGCGTTTTGTTAGCGGCGGCCAGTGACACTGAATGCCCGGTAAACGTGCCGCCGTGAACGACTCCATTGCCGATGTGCCGCATAATGTCTTCACGGCCGGCGACCACTGATATCGGATAACCGTTGGCGATCGCCTTGGCGAAAGTGCAAAGGTCAGCTTTGACACCAAGTAATTCCTGGACGCCGCCTTTTGCTACGCGAAAACCCGTTTTCACTTCGTCAACTATCAATACAACATCGTATTTGTCGCAGAGCGACCTGACGTCCTGCATATACTGTTTGGTTGCTGGCAAACCACAGCAATTGCCCATGATAGGTTCGATCAGGAATGCGCCAATATCGCTGTGATGCTTTCGCAGCACGTCTTCCACTGCATTGGCGTCGTTTAACGGCACAGTGTGAAACAATGGTTTTACGATTTGCGGTGTGCCCGCGCAATAGGGCAAGACTTCCGGCGCGCCGTTTTGCGGATCCCAGTCCTCAACGTCGGCGTACCAGAGAACTTCCGTAAAAACGCCGTGGTACCCGCCCTCAACAACGATGTGTCCGTCCTTGCCGCTGTGCGCACGCGCTATCCGTAGCGCAGCCATAACGGCTTCTGTACCCGAATTCGAGAATCTCACCAATTCGGCTGCCGGCACCATATTGCTAATGCGACTGGCAACCTCGAATTCCAGTTCAGTGCCAAGTGCGAAAACGCCGCCGACTTGCATGCCCTCGCGCGCAGCCTCATCCACGCGAGAATCGGCGTAACCGAGAATTGCGGGTCCGTAGCCTAAGCGATAATCGATGTACTCATTGTCATCGATATCCCAGATTCGGCCACCCTTGCCGCGTTTCACATAGATGGTCTTATCATCGCCCCAGTAGCGAAAATTCGATGCGACACCGAGCGGCAATTTGCCGACGGCTTTCGCGAAATGTCTATTGGACTTCTCGAGCGACCGCATAGCCCCCCCGAACAGCGTGACCGGCCTGTAGGGTCTCACGAAACGCCCGGCCAAGTCCAGAAAAATGAATGATTGTTCATTCATTTTATGGCATTATCTGCATCCAGAACAGATATTTATGGAGATGCAACCGATCCCTGATAACGGGTCAGTGTAAGTCGATTATATGGTGGCAGCGAACGAAAAGATGACCCGTCGGGAGATCGCGAAAGAGCAGCGGCGGCGACAGCTCATCGATGCCACGATCAAGTGCATTTCCAAAAAGGGCCTGGGCAGCACCACACTTTCGCACGTTGCGGGAGAAGCCGGCTTGTCCCAGGGAATCGTCAACCTGCACTTCAACAGCAAGGAAAATCTCCTCCACGAAACGCTGAAGTTTCTCGCTGAAGACTACGATACCGAGTTTATGCGCACGCTTCACAGTGCGCCTGCTGAACCAGCGGCTCGCCTGCTTGCCCTGATGAAGATGGATCTTAAACCGGCGATTTGTGACCGCAGAAAACTCGCTGTCTGGTTTGCGTTCTGGGGGGAAGTAAAGTCGGTACCCACCTATCAGAAGATTTGTGCAACTTATGACGACAAGTATGACGGAATCATGCTGAACCTGGCAGACGCAATCATTCGCGAAGGACACTATGCTGAAGTCGATGCGCAAACAGTAACGGATGTGTTGTCCTCATTAACGGATGGTTTGTGGTTGTCGTGTCTCATCAATCCGAAATCGTTTAATCGGACAGCGGCATTCGGTGCCGTCACCAGTTACCTGTGCGCCATATTTCCTGACCACTATCCGTCGGAGATTCAAGAATGAATATTGATTTGAGTGACGGTGCGCGCGAGTGGCAGGCGAAGGCTCGCGAATATGCCGACAACTATCTTCAGCCACACGAAGTGGACGCGGAACTGAACGGCGGAGTACTTGACAGCGAAATTACCGAACGTAACAAGAGGCGCGCACTCGAGCTGGGTTTCAGCGCTATCGACGTACCTGTACGTTGGGGTGGTCTTGCGTTGCCGCTGGTCGAACAGGTCGCAATCTGGGAGCAGCTTGGACGGGTAACCAATGCACTATCCTGGTGTTTTTCTGAACCGCAAAAGTGGATGTTCGAGGCCTGCACCGCGGACCAGATTGAGACCTACATCCTGCCGCTAATGCGTGGCGAGAAGAAAGACTGTTACGCGATTACAGAGGCCGGTCCAGGTTCGGACGTGGCCGGCATCGAAGCGACGGCGCACCCGGACTCTGGCCGA
The DNA here is from genome assembly GCA_051007895.1 of Woeseiaceae bacterium. GTDB lineage: Bacteria > Pseudomonadota > Gammaproteobacteria > Steroidobacterales > Woeseiaceae > SZUA-117. The sequence continues at coordinate 12,124 of JBPCYD010000126.1, read as the reverse complement.
TACCGATTGAACGGCGAAAAGTGGTACGTAACCAGCGCCAACTTTGCAGACTTTTTCTGGTTCCAGGCGCGACTGCCTGACGAAGGCGACGAAGCATTATTCTTTGTCGATAAGGATAGCCCAGGTATCAAGATGACTGACAATCCGCTTTTCAGTCACACTTACGCGGCCCACCACCCAACGTATCAATTCGACAACGTAATGGTTCCAACCGCGAACCGGGTCGGCGAATCAGGCGATGGCATGGCTTATACCCGTAGCTGGTTTCGGCATGAACGGTTGATGATTGGCGCGCGGAGTTGCGGCGCCGCAGCCAGACTGATTGAAGACGCGACGGCGTTCGCAAAATCGAGAGTAATTGCGGATGAACCGCTGAGCGAAAAGCAGGCGATTCAGCTAATGCTTGCTGATTGTGCGACAGAGCTGTGGGCTGCGCGCCTGATGACTTTTGAGGCCGCTGCGGCAAGCGATCGCGGCGAGGACCTTAAGGCGCTGCACAATCGCTGCTCGATGGTGAAACTATTTGTGTCAGAGATGGCCAATCGGGTTGCAGATCGCGCGCTGCAAATATTTGGCGGACGCGGCTACATGCGCGAAAACGTCGCGGAACGCTTTTTCCGTGAGCTGCGCGTGGACCGAATCTGGGAAGGCACCAGCGAAATTCAAAGACTCATTATCGCGCGCAACCTTCTGAAACGCGGTCTTGATGAAATGTAACTTCGATATTGGACGGCCTGACCGATCTGCCGATGCGCGGCGGCGGCATGCAGCCCGAAGGGAAATTACCTGACTACCATTGGCGCTTTTCTGAGCTCGTGCAAGATCCACTCAATCCAGCGCTGTTCCATTTGCTCCATGCCGGAAAATCGTCCCGGTCTGTAGAAGCGAGATTGCACGCCCTTCCAATTGTCGACGATGATCTTTTCGTCAGCTTGCGTGGTGACATCCCACAGCCACATCAATTCATCGCGATCGTAGTCCTTGCCCTCTATCGCATCGCCACGCACCATCCAATAGATTTCGCATTGGCAATGATTCTGATCAACCGGCGTAAACACATACGCAACCACATGGTCACTGTAGGCCAACAGGAAAGACATCGGACCAAACGTAAAATCGGACGCACCACCATCGTAGTCTGTCAAATCTCCGAGCAAAGGTGCGAGTCGTTCGCCATCGCGGCTCCCCGTCTTGTAGCCTTCGAACATTGCTGTGCGGCTATAGCCGTAACCCTGCTGACCGTGCGGGGCTTCCGTATCCACAAAATCAAAATCAATGTCGGTTAGACCGCAGGCGGGCATTCTCTCGAGCATCTTGTCCTGCACACGCTCGAGCTTTTTCCTGTCAAGCATCAGCGTGTGCATCTTTGCGTATTCGGCGTGTGCGGGGGCGCAGTGATAGCACTCCTGGTAATTTTCAACCGAAAGCTTCCAATTCGCCGGTATCGGGTAGGTTTTCGTTGCGGCTACTTTGAGGTTCTCAAAGTCAAACATCGCCATCGGCTCTGCCAGATCCCGCTTGGCGCTTTCGAGAGACGGCGGGTCGTCGCAAAAGCTTAAGAATATCAGGCCGTGGACAATCTCTACTGAGACCGGATGCAGGCTGTTGGCCTGCTTGTCGAAATCATCCGGCATGTCTCGAGCAGCAACCAGGTTTCCACCGGTGTCATAGACCCACGCGTGATAGGGACACTCGAACCGCCGCGTATTACCCTCCTGCTCCAAGCAGACGAGCGAACCGCGATGCCGGCAGACGTTGGCGAAGGCTTTAATCTGGCCATTTTCGCCTCGGACAATAATCGCTGACTCGTTGGCAACCCTGAAAACCTTGAAATCGCCGGCTTCCGCCAGCTGCGACTGATGGCCGGCCAGGATCCAGTTGCGCATGACAATTTGGTCGAGCTCCAGTGCGTAGATCTCGGGATCTGTGTAAAACCGCTGCTCCAGCGACCAGCCGGTCTTCTGACAGGCAATCAGCTCGCGAATAGGTCGATTGTCTTGCATCACTGCCAATCTCTTCGATCTTGATAGTCCTATTCTAGTTCGCACAGATTGGAACACGAAGCCCATGTTTCACCTTGTGAATCCTGCGCACTATACTGGCGCCTGATTCGTCGGTTCGATGCGCTTCTAATGAATCCAGTAAATTTCGCGTCCGTCCTCAATTCCGCACTGTTCATCACGTTGCTGACCAGTTCCGTGTTTGCTCAATCGAGCGAAGACAAACGGCCAGTGCGGCTGGAGGATCGCGGCGACCTGCGTTATCCAGGTCCGCCAAGCATCTCGCCGGACGGGAGGCAGGTTGCGTATGCCGAAGATGGCACGATTTTCGTGATCGACAGCACCGGAAATGAACCTGTTGCGGTTACAACGGATTCAGGCTCCGCCTGGTCGCCAGTTTGGTCAAAAGACGGGTCGTCTTTGTATTTTGTCTCTGATCGCGGGGACAAGAATCAAATCTGGTCGCTGCCGATGGCCGCCCCGGGCGAGGCACGCGCAACCACCAGCTACGATCGTGGGATATCGTCAATCAACTTTTCGCCAGACGAATCCCGATTGCTCGTCGTCTTTAGTGACGATGCGCTTATTGACGAGGCGGAAGACCCCGAGTCGCCACCGCCACCATTCGTCGTGACGCGGCGACAGTTCAAGCGCGATTCGGGTAAGGGCTACCTGACTGCGGGCAGTACCCGGCATTTGTATGTTTACGACATTGAAACGCGGGAGCTCAAGCAGATAACGGCCGGTTCGTTCAACGAAGGTGACGGCGCCTGGTCGCCGGATGGAAAATCGATTGTTTTCGTCAGCAATCGTGAGCCGCAACCCGATGCAAGTTATCGAACCGATATCTGGCTGCTCGCTCTGTCAGATGAGGCCGCCAACGAACCGCGGCAAATCACTGACAACGATAATTCCAAGTATTCGCCAAGCTTCAGTCCGGACGGGACGATGATCGCGTACCTGTCTGCGGGTGACGGCGTCTATAGCGTGCCGCATGTTGCACTGATTCCCGCAAGCGGCGGGACGCCGAGATTTCTGACGAAAGACCTTGATCGCTGGATCACCGGGTACGAATTCTCCGCGAACGGGAAGTGGATCTACGTGAGTTTCGACAACGCGGGCAGCTCACATCTTGCCCGCGTTCGCTTAAGCGACGGCCGTATTGAAAGGATTATTGACGGCGAGATTTCGGTCGGTGCATTCGACGTCGGCCCGGGTTCGTCGGTGGCACTCAATGCAAGTCCGAAACAACGGATGACGGATGTCCATCGACTTGATGGGCGGCGACTGACCCGGCTCACTGACCTCAACCGTCATTATCTTGAAGAGATAATTGTGAGTGACAAACGAAAGATAGCCTTTGAGAGTGCCGATGGCACGCCTGTCGAGGCATTCATCACAGTGCCGCACGATTATGAAGAAGACAGGGCTTACCCTACCATTCTTAATATTCACGGCGGCCCGGTGGGCCAGTTCGACTGGGCTTATGCTTTCCGTTCTCAGTTCCTGGCGGCAAACGGTTACGTTGTCGTCGAACCCAATCCGCGCGGTTCATCGGGATTCGGCGAAGACTATATTCGCGCAATATATCGGACGTGGGGAGTAACCGACTACGATGACATCATTGCGGCTATTGACTACGCCGTCGAGCAAAAACTATCCGACCCCGACCGATTAGCGGTAACGGGCTATTCCTACGGCGGCTACATGACGAACGTCGTCATCACTTCAACTGATCGATTCAAAGCGGCCGCCTCCGGTGCCGGTCACAGCCTCATCGAGGCCAACTTCGGCCACGACATCTACCAGCAGTGGTACCTATGGGAGCTGGGTGTACCGTGGGAAAATCGCGAGAGATACGACCGACTGTCGCCGTTTCTCCGGGCAGGCAACGCAAAGACGCCGACCTTGTTCCTGGGCGGTCGTATTGACTGGAATGTACCTATAATTAATGCCGAGCTGATGTTCCAGGCGATGAAGGTGCGTGGTGTCGACACGGAACTGGTTGTCTATCCGGGTGTGCATCACGGCGGGTGGCCAGATGAATACGAGAGTGACTATTTGCAGCGCATCGTCACCTGGTTTGATCGGTACACCAAGCTCTGAATGTGCAAGGTAAGTCGATTATCTTTTCTGTCGTAAGCGTAGTGGCCGCTGCTGCTGACCAAGTCCTTGGTTAGGGCAGCCCGAATGGCGCATGCCGCTGCGAATAATGGGCGGCTGTTCCGATCGCCCGGGCGGGCTAATATTATCGGAGAACACACCGACTATAACGATGGCCTGGTGCTGCCAACCAATACCGCATTGTATACATGGCTCACTATCAGTCCGCGCAACGATCGGTTGGTGGTGGTTACCGCAGAAAATTTCGCAGAAAAAGAACAATTCAATCTTGATGATATTGCTCCTGTTCACGATCCGACCTGGATCGACTATTTGAAAGGTGTGACGGCTGAGATTGAAGCCACGGGCATTCAGTTGAAGGGTGCGGATATCACGATCTATGGAGAAATTCCAATGGGTGGCGGGCTTAGCTCTTCTGCTTCAGTGGAAACTGCCATGGCATTGGCTATGCTCGCCATTGCGGGCGAGTCCATGCCCAGAAAGGAAATGGCCAAAGCGTGTCGACGCGCGGAGCAAAACTATGGCGGAGTCAATTGCGGCATCATGGACCAGTTATCAGTCGCTTGTTGCGAACGCGGTCATGCAATGTTGCTTGATTGCCGTTCTCTTGCAATGGAATCAGTAACGATCCCGGCGGAAATGGCACTGCTCGTAACGGACAGTGGCGTCAAGCACAGGCTGACCGAGAGCGGCTACAACCAACGAGCGGACGAGTGTCGGGAAGCCGTCAAGATATTGCGAGCCGAGGACTCATCAGTCTTGGCGCTACGTGATTTGAAACTGGAAACGCTGGAATTGCACGCAGCGAAACTGGGCGGGGTCTTGCTGCGACGATGTCGACACGTCGTCAGCGAGAACCAACGTGTCCGGGATGCCCTCGACGCCTTACGATCGCGTAACTGTTTCGAAGTCGGTGCGCTGATTAAACGCTCGCACGCCAGCCTGCGTGATGACTACGAAGTAAGTTGTAGTGAAATTGAGTCTCTGATCGACATTGCCGATGAATGTGACGGCGTCCTGGGATCACGAATGATGGGGGCGGGATTCGGCGGGTGTGTTCTCTCTGTCGTGCAAACAGAATGTCTTTCTGACGTAGCGCGAGAGATCGCCAAAAAATACGGCGCGATTTGTGGTGCGGAACCTTGGATTCACGCAGTTTCACCGGCTGCGCCGGCTGAAGAAGTATTGGTGACATGACCTCAGGACGTCATTCCCATTCCCGCCGAAACCTGCTGACCGACGAATGGGTGCTGGTCTCGCCAGACCGCACCGAGCGGCCATGGCAAGGCCAGGTCGAACGTATCGACGGGAAGCCCGATTCGGAATACGAATCCGATTGTTATTTGTGCCCCGGAAATCAACGTGCAAACAAGAACACTAATCCTGACTACCGCGGCCCCTACGTATTCGACAACGATTACGCCGCACTCACACGGGACGGCGACGCCTTGCCTCCTACGAATCCGTTGTTCGAATCACGCGCTGAATCAGGCCGCTGCCGGGTGGTTTGCTATAGCCACCGACATGACGAGCGATTGGGCACGATGAACGTAGCGGACATCGCGCGGGCCATCGAGATGCTGACACAGGAGTTCGTCACTCTCGATGCGGATGACGCGGTGCGCTATGTGCAGATTTTCGAAAATCGCGGTCGGATGATGGGCTGCAGTAATTCTCACCCGCACGCACAGATCTGGGCCACTGAGCATCTGCCAGTTGAACCGGCGAAGGAACTGCGGACGCAGCTGAGCTGGTGGAATGACAATCAACGCCTGTTGCTGGCCGACTATCGGCAGGCGGAAATTGACGCCGGTCGGCGCATTGTCCTGGAAAACGAGCATTTTATGGCCTTGGTGCCTTATTGGGCTATCTGGCCCTTTGAGACCCTGCTGTTACCGAAAAGAAACTTTGCCGCATTCGACCAGATGTCTCCGCACGAAGTGACCGGCTTGGCGCAGGTGCTCAAATCTTTGCTTACTGTCTATGACAGGTTGTTTGATGCGCCCATGCCGTATTCACTCGGATTTCACCCGCGGCCCTCTGACGGGAACGCACACCCCGAATGGCTGTTTCACGCGCACATCAATCCTCCTCTGCTGCGCTCGGCCAGCGTACGTAAACACCTCGTTGGCTTCGAAATGTTCGGCATGCCACAACGTGATCTGACTCCCGAAGTGGCGGCAGAGCGCCTGCGAAGCGTTTGATTGCGTATCATTCCAACAGGATCGGACGATTTATCGAACTTCAATGACGTACGCCTGGGCCCTGACCAGCTCACTCTACATTGAGAAGACTCTATGCATCTTGAATCACTAGATCTGACAGTCGTCGCGATTTACGCGATCTCGCTGTTGCTTCTCGCGCAATGGGTGTCTCGCGAAAAACCGGGCCACCAGAAAGATACGCAAGACTATTTTCTTGCTGGTCGTGCACTCCCCTGGTGGGCGATAGGCGCCTCGCTGATCGCCGCCAACATTTCTGCTGAGCAGATAATCGGAATGTCCGGGAGTGCTTTCGTCATGGGCATCGCCATTGGCGCCTATGAATGGATGGCTGCAATAACACTCATCATCGTCGGCAAGTATCTCCTACCGGTATTCCTTGAGCACAAGATCTATACAATGCCGCAGTTTCTAGAACAGCGGTTCGATTCGCGGGTAAAAACCATACTCGGACTGTTCTGGTTGGGGCTGTACGTATTCGTCAACCTGACGTCGATACTCTGGCTGGGATCGCTGGCAATCAATACGGTAACAGGGCTTGATATCGGCTACGCACTGGTCCTGCTGGCGGCATTCGCCACGGGCTACTCCCTGTATGGCGGTCTCAAAGCGGTTGCGATGACCGATATTATCCAGGTTGTCCTGCTTGTCCTCGGTGGACTCTTCATTGCCTATTTTTCGATGAACGAAATCTCGGGCGGCAGAGGCGTAGTCGCCGGATTTCAGATGGTGCTCGAACAGGCCCCCGACAAATTCGATCTTATTCTCTCGAAGGAAAACCCGAATTATGTGAGCCTGCCCGGCATCTCCGTACTCGTCGGCGGCATGTGGATCATGAATTTGTCTTACTGGGGGTTCAACCAATACATTATTCAACGCGCACTTGCAGCGAAGAGCAGCCGTGAAGCGCAGAAGGGCATCGTATTTGCCGCTTTCCTCAAAATGCTCATGCCGGTCCTTGTGGTACTACCCGGCATTGCTGCGGTTATCCTTGCGCCAGATCTCGAATCACCGGACAAGGCCTATCCCGAGGTAATGAAGCTGTTACCGGCGGGTCTAACCGGCCTGGTGTTTGCCGCGCTGATCGCCGCGATCGTTTCCTCTCTCGCGTCGATGATGAATTCGATCTCGACGATATTTACGATGGACATCTATTCGCAGTTCAGTAAGAGCCACAAAACGGATACCCAGCTGGTCACAGTCGGTCGCATTGTAAGTCTGTCTGCCATCACCATTGCGGCCATCGTCGCACGTCCGCTGCTCGGGAGTTTCGATCAGGCGTTCCAGTACATCCAGGACTACACCGGCTTTTTCACGCCGGGAGTTGTCGTTATTTTCCTGATGGGAATATTTTGGAAAAAAGCGACGGCGATGGGTGCCATTGGCGCAGCCATTGGCTCTTTCCTGATTTCACTTGCTTTCTATTTACTCATGCCAACGTTACCGTTCATTGATCGGGTCGGAATCGTTTTCCTCGCGTGCCTCGCGATAGGTGTCGTGATCTCCACCGCGCAGGGGCATGGAGAGCACCCCAACGCAGTCGACTACGATGCGGTCGATACATCGACGAGTGGCAGTTTCAACCTGGCATCGGCCGTCGTTGTCATGATGCTGGTCGCACTTTATGCCACCTGGTGGTGAAGGAATCTTTTTAATGAAATTTCAGTCGTTCCTCTGCCTGTTCGCTGTAACCACCTTTGCCTGCGCTTCCAATGCTGATGAATACGCCGGCTATAAGGCCGTTACCAGCATGGACGACATCCAGATCAATCAAAGAAAAGTGCCGGACGATGACATCTGGTGGAATGTACGCGGCGAGCAGATGCGCTGGATGCACCTGAATGCGCATCAGCTATTCCCGACTGTCAATGTTTATCGTAAAGGCCCGGTACGCATGTTGGATACCAACCTCATGCCGGCAATTGGCCAGACGGAAGTCCAACTCGATACAGTTACACTGACTTTCGATGAATTCCTGGATAGTGAGTATTCCACGGCAATGGGCGTTGTCGTACTCCACAAAGGCAAAATCGTTTTTGAGCGCTATCCCCGCATGCGCGAATTCGAAAAGCCCATATACTGGTCCGTGGCAAAGGTCATGCCGGCCACCGTGCTACGCATTATGGAAGAACGCGGTGAAGTCGACGTTAGCAAAAACATCGAGGAGTACATCCCGGATCTTGCCCAAAGCGACTTCGCCGGCGTCACGGTACGCAACATCCTCGACATGGCGACCGGCCTTGATTGCCAGGATGAGTATGAGGACCGGCAGTCCTGTTATTACCAGTATTCGATGGCAATTGGTGATGGCTTCAGGGAAGGAGGCGCGCCGGATAATCCCTACGACTTCCTGAAGTCCCTGCAGGTTTCTAAACATGCCGAACAGGGAACACGGTTTTCTTACTCAGGCGTTAACACATTTATATTGGCGTGGCTGGTTGAAGAACTAACAGACAGGCCGTTTCACGACATATTTACTGAAGAGATATGGCAGTACGTTGGCGCCGAAGCCGATGCCTCTTACATTGCGTATCGCTACGGAATTCCGCTCACACACGGCGGCTTTTTATCGAACATGCGTGACCTCGCACGCTTTGGCTTGTTGTTCACACCGAGCTTTAATGTGGTCTCAGACAGGCAAGTGATTTCCGCTAGTCACACTGAGTTCATTCGTTCTGCGGGCAACCCGGAATTGCTTGCCAACGCGGGGGCGCGCCCTGTTGAGGAAAGCGGAATAGAACACAACATCTATCAATGGGATCGCATACACGCGAACGGCACCTTCTACAAGGGAGGTTGGGGAGGTCAGGGCCTGCTGGTCAACCCCGAACAGGACCTGGTTGCGGTCTTTACAAGTTACTTCAAGGAGGACTATAGCGAAACAGAACTCGAACCGATTCTCTTTGATGTTCTCGAACGGCATTTTGGCGATGCTGCAGACGTTCAATAACACACGCGTGTTAACAAGACATCGATTGTCATGTTGGCTATAGTCACGACCACGAGAAACGAAAAGAATAACGGCAACTCATGGATCAAAGTCGCATCGACTGGCCAAATTTCGGAACCTGTGTTGCGATCATAATTTTCGTTTGCCTGCCCCTGGTGCTCGCGCCGGAAAGGGGCGGACAATTTATGGAAGCAATGTATGCCTACATTGCGACGGAGTTCGGAATATTCTATCTGTCGGCTGGCGTTGCCTGTATTGGTTTTCTCATCTGGCTTGCCAGCAGCAGGTACGGAACTGTCAAACTCGGCACGGCGGAAGACGTACCGGAATTCTCCACTCTCAGCTGGGTTGCCATGCTCTTTTGCACCGGGGTGGGCGCCGGGCTTATGTACTGGTGTGGCACTGAGTGGGCCTACTACTATCAGTCGCCCCCTTTTGGCGCGGAACCGCGCAGCGCTGAAGCCGCGGAGTGGGCGTCAACCTACGGTATGTATCACTGGGGCCTGTCCGCTTGGGCTTTTTACTGCTTACCGACCATTGCAATTGCTTACCCCTATTACGTCAAGAAACTCGACTTTCTGCGTTTCAGTGGCAGCTGCCACTACTTCCTCGAAGGCCGGGAACACGGGACACTTGCTAGAATTATCGACTTCCTTTTCATGATCGCACTGATCGGAGGAGCGGCGTCTTCGCTTGGTTTTTCTACGCCGATGATTGCAGCGTGTATCGCGCGGATTTTTGATCTTCAGCACGACTTTAGTCTAGAGGTATCCGTAGTAGTCCTTTGTATGTTCCTTTTTGCGACCAGCGTTTGGCTCGGATTGAAGAAGGGCATCAAGAAGCTAAGCGACATCAATATGCTGCTTGCCTTTGGACTGCTTGCGTTCATTCTTGTGGTAGGACCGACGACGTTCCTGTTCAAAACCAGTCTGAATGGCGTCGGTTTGATGGCCCAGAACTTCGTTCGCATGAGCTTCTGGACCGACCCGTTCACCGACTCGAGATTTGTCGAAGACTGGACTGTCTTCTACTGGGCATGGTGGATCGCCTATGCGCCGTTTGTGGGCCTTTTTGTCACGCGGATTTCGCGCGGTCGGACTATTCGCCAGGTTGTCAGCGGCATGTTGATATACGGTTCGCTGGGAAGCTGGATCTTTTACATGATCATCGGCAACTACTCTCTCTTCCTGGAGCTCGAGGGAATCATCAGCATTACAGAGGTGATGAATACTCAGAGTGGCAATGCAGCGATCGTCGCCATGCTCGATCAGTTGCCATATGCAACGCTGGTTGTCAGCATCTTCAGCCTGGTCGCATTCATTTTCGCGGCGACAACTTATGACTCCGCCTCCTACATCCTGGCGTCCGGTGCAACGCTACATCTAAAGGCGGGAGATGATCCGGCGCGATGGCACAGGGTCTTCTGGGCGCTTGCACTCGGACTGATGCCGGTAACGCTCATGTTTATCGGCGGTTTGCGCGTTATGCAGGTAACGCTGCTGATCGTATCGGCGCCTATTCTCGTGGTCGGTGTCGCTATGTCCGTATCCTTAATGCGTTCGTTGCGAGAGCAGCAGGCCCCGTAGGGCCGCGCCGCCAGTGAAACGAATAACCCAGATTGTTGTCCTCATCATCGCTGGTGAGATGATTTTCAGTCTTCCGTTTCATACGGCGCGATTCTTCAGGCCAACTTTTCTCGACGTGTTTGCTATTTCGAATACGAATCTTGGCGACATCTTTGCGATTTACGGCATTACCGCCATGTTGGCCTACTTCCCTGGCGGCGTAATTGCAGATCGCTTCTCGGCGCGAAAACTCCTCGCCGTATCAATGCTGGCAACGGCCGCTGGCGGCTTTTTTATGGCGACAATACCTGACGGCGTTTCGCTGGCTTTGTTATATGGCTACTGGGGCGTTACCACCATCCTCCTTTTCTGGGCCGCCATGCTGAAAGCGACCCGGGAATGGGGCGGCAACTTATCGCAGGGCAAGGCATTCGGTATCCTCGACGGTGGCCGGGGGCTCGTTGCGGCTGCGTTTGCCGTATTCTCGGTCGCATTCATGGCCGGCTATCTGCCTGAGGACGTGGTCTCTGCGGCAGGAGCAGAACAAAAAACAGCTTTCAGGAACGTTATTCTCCTGTATTCATGTACAACTGCAGCAGTGGGTGTACTCACGTGGTTTCTGCTGCCCGATTCCGAGTCTTTATCCAATCAGTCATCGATAGGCAATTCATTCAACGGTGCGATGACCGTGCTGCGTAAACGCACTGTGTGGGCCAAGGCGGGAATCGTTATTTTTGCCTACTGTGGCTACAAGGGGCTCGATAATCTGTCTCTGTATGCCGTCCAGGTCCTCGGCATGAATGAGGTCGAGGGCGCTCGCCTTTTCGCCTATGTCTCTTATCTTCGGCCAATCGCTGCCGTAGTCGCAGGAATTGTGGCCGACAGATTTGTCGCCAGCAGAGTTATTGGCCTTACATTCGCGATACTGACATGTTCTTTCGGGTTGCTTTGGCTGGCTGTTCCAGACGCGAACTGGCTGACGATCATTTACATCAACATTTACGTGAGCGTCTTTGCAGTGTTCGCGATTCGCGGCATTTATTTCGCGTTGCTGCAGGAGACTCGAACGCCTCCGGAATTAACGGGCACCACCGTCGGTGTAATGTCATTTATCGGCTACACGCCGGAGATCTTCTTCGCACCGATTGCAGGGCGCATTCTCGACGCATCGCCCGGCATCGGGGGACACCAGAATTACTTCTTGTTCCTGGCAACGCTGTCAGCCTTTGGTTTGGTCACGGTCTTCTATCTCGTCCGCGTGAA
>JBPCYD010000125.1:0-26397 GCA_051007895.1 Woeseiaceae bacterium | reverse complement strand
GGATAAACCTGCTCATCTGTTATTGTCTCTCCCACTAAAACCAGGCCCGGGAGACAATGACATCATGAACCTGCAAACAACTGCGCTTTGTCTGCTAATGCTGGTGGTGGCACAAGCCGGCCTGGCGGCAGACGATATTCGTTTTACGCCTGTTCAGGAACAGCTCTTTGCAGATCCTGGCGGTCAGTCAAATGCGTGGGGCGATTACGACAACGATGGTGACCTGGATCTGATCGTGACGTTTCGCGATGCGCCAGTGCGCCTGTACAGGAACAATTCGACGGGGTTCGAGAATGTGGCCGACGGCATTGGTTTGCCGACTGACGGTGGCAATCCTCGCTCCGTGGCCTGGGGAGACTATGACGGCGATGGCGACCTCGATGTTTATATCGGTTACTCCGGCTATGACGGCCCGGCAAATCGCCTGTTTCGCAACAATTTATACGAAAAGAACAAGGGCTTTACCGAGATAGGTGAGGCGGCCGGGGTTGCCCTGAAAGGTGTGACACGCCAGGTATCATTTATCGACTACGATGCAGATGGAGACCTGGACCTTTACGTCGCCCTGCGCGCAGGGGTCAATCGATTGTTGCAAAACAACGGCGGCAAATTTACCGACGTCACGTTTACCAACGGAATTATGGAACCGCGGCGCACCGTTGGCGCATGCTGGTTTGATATGGATGCCGATGGCGACCTGGATCTGTTTACGGCGAACCAGAACGGCGACCGGGACGGCATGTTTCGCAATGATGACGGACAATTCAGCGATGTGGCTATCGAACTCGATATGGATAGTCCGCGACGCCCGCTCGCAGATGGCGGCGTCGGTTGTGCGGTGACTGACTTCGATACCGACGGCGACCTGGACCTGTACGTTGCCGCCTATGGCGATGATTTACTTTACCGTAATAACGGGGACGGTACGTTTACCGATGTCGCCCCGGAAATGGGGGTCAACAACGAACATCATATTGTGACGGGGGTATGGGGAGACATTCAGCATGACGGTCGCCCGGACTTGTACACCGTTGGCTATATCAATGGTAAGCCAGGTACGCCGGACTATCTGTACGTCAACGAAGGCGATCGTTTCAGTAATCGATTGCCGGATACAATCGCCAGGAACGATACCGATCACGGGGTTCAGTGGGCCGATTTCGACCAGGATGGAGACCTCGATCTCGCGCTTGCAGCCAATGACCCGGCTGGTTCACATTACCTTTTCCGCAATGAGCTGCCGGCAGACATTGCAGGCCGGTCGGTCCAGGTCCTGGTTCTCGATGCAAACGGTCACTACACGCGCGCAGGCTCAGAGGTTCGAGTATTCAAGGCTGGCACCGATGATCTGCTCGGCCTGCGCCTGGTTGATACGGGCAGTGGTTACAATGCACAAAATGCAAAGCCGGTGCACGTCGGATTAAAGGAAATCAGCGATATCGACGTGCACGTAACTGTCATGACGCCGGATGGCCGGAAGACGCAGATTTTTAGCGATGTGAACTGGCGCGAATTAAACGGCTTGCCGTTCATCGTCAAAATGTGAGCAACAGGATTTTCAACGCCCAGGAATCGTCGCTTTTAAGGAGAAGATATTGAATTACCGCTGGTCGCTTCTAGTTGCATTTGCATTGCTATCCTGCCAAGACGCTAAGTCGCAGAGCTTCGCAGATGGCTCATTCCCCGACACTGTCAAAACGGCCTATCACCAAAAAGTGGAAATGCGTGATGGCATTGCCCTCGCGACTGATATCTATCTGCCTGCGGAGGATGGCGAGTATCCTACTTTGCTCGTCAGGGACATCTATACCAACGGGTCGCCGGCAAATCGCCAGCGATACGCCCAGTTCGCGACAACCAACGGCTATGCATTTGTATTTCAATCGGCGCGCGGTCGCTACGATTCGGATGGCCAGTGGTACCCCTATTTCCAGGAAATCAATGATGGCGACGATACGCTCACCTGGATTGCCGAGCAGCCATGGTCAAACGGCAAGGTCGGCATGTTTGGCACGTCTTACCTGGCATCGGTCCAGTGGCTGGCCGCACTGAATCGTAACCCTGCGCTGGTCGCAATCGCCCCGGCAATGAGCCCGGGCAACTACTATCGAGACGTAGCTTATCCCGGAGGTGCATTTTCATTATTGTCACGAGCGCGGTGGGGAATTGGCCTGGTCGGTGGTCGCACGACGGCCAGTTTCCCGGTCGACTGGATTAATGGAATCGGACATCTCCCATTGGAAACGCTTGCAGAAAGCGTCGGCTTCGCTGTGCGCCACTTTCAGGACTGGCTCGATCACCCGTCTTATGACGCGTACTGGGAACCGCTAAACCTCGAGGCCCGGGCTTCCGAGATGATCGTTCCCGCACTCAATTTCGGTGGTTGGTACGACGTGTTCTTACGCAGCACCATCGGCAGTTACAAGACGATGACCGAGGAAGCCGCAACCGAATTGGCACGCTCCGGGCAGCGAATGATCATCGGCCCATGGCCGCACGGCTGGAATGTTTCCACGCAGACCGGGGACCAGGAGTACGGCGAGGATGCGATTCTCGATGTCGAACCGCTATTGCTGGAATGGTTTGACTACTGGATGAAGGATGGGCCAGAGCCCGCGGGCGCGCCAATCCGGATTTTCGTTATGGGCGAAAACGTTTGGCGGGAAGAAAATGAATGGCCGCTCGCGCGAACTGAATACAAACATTATTACCTGCACGCGGACAACACATTGTCGAGCCAACAACCAACACAGGATGCCGGCGCGCTTAAATATACCTACGATCCCGCGGATCCGGTTCCCACCCTGGGCGGAAACATAATGGAGCCGACGTTGCGCGGCCCCTACGATCAGGCACCCCTGGACAATCGCAAAGACGTGCTTCGTTTTGTGACGGCGCCATTCAACCAGCGCACGGAAATCACCGGTCCGATTAGCGCAGAGATTTACGCGGCGACCGATTCAACGGATACCGATTTCATGGCAAAACTGATCGTCGTCAAACCGGATGGCACCACATTCAACCTGGTTGATGGTGTGATTCGGGCCCGCTACCGTGATGGGTTCGATGCGCCGAAGCTCATCGAGCCGGGAAAAATATACAAGTACAAGCTGGATATGTGGGCGACGAGTTACGTTCTGTCGCCCGGTGAGCGGCTAAGATTAGATATCACGAGCAGTAATTTTCCGCGCCTGGCCAGAAACCTGAATACGGGCGCCGAGTTTGCGAAAACCAGCGAGATGAAAATTGCGCGGCAAACGATTCACATGAGTGACGCGAACCCGTCTCATGTCGTGTTGCCTATCGTGCCGAACTAGCGGGCAGAATTGCGACTATTCGGCTTCGGCCGGCTCGAGAATATCGTCCCAGCGTTTCACGAGCAGGTCTTTCTTATGCGCGGCAAGCTGATACTGCCAGCCCGAGACTCGGCTGTTGATTTCGTCCGCTTCTTCGGCCGGCGATTGCTGCGGCGTTTCCGCTTCTGTGTCTATTGCTGCAGATTCTTCCGCAGAATCCGCTGGCGCCGCCGATAAAGTCACCCACGCACTGTCGCCTTCTGTGGCAATGTCAGCGTTGACTGCGAGTCCGTCCCAGGTTTCGAAAAGCACTGATGTCGAAGGAGCTGCCTCGATCGCCGCGCGGGCGTCCTGGAGTGTAAGGCTCGTTAGCGCACCACCAATGCCATTGGCCGCCGTAGCGTAACTAAGCTCTCGCCCATTCGGGATGCCCAGTACCGTGAAATCTGTTTGTGCTTCTTCGCTTTTTTCGATGGTGATCGTTTCACCGTCAGCATGCGAAATGCTTACGCGCCGCATCCTGGCAGCCGGCAAATCAACAAGGCTATCCGTCAGCCATTCTCCCACGGCGGTTGGCAGGTCGGGATTCTGGTCTATCAGATAACTCGTCGGATTGTCCGTTACTCTTGCATACCGAAAATTTCCCTGAGCAGCGTCGCCAAGAATCACCGAGTATGTAAAGTCCTCGCCTGTAAGCACGACTTTGGTGCCTGAGCCATCCGCTCCCGGATCCGCGACGCCCAGGCGATCGTAATTGTCGGGATTTGCCGTCTTCTCTTCGACGATCGTCGCATCTGCCAGCGCGATGATGAGCTGTCGAATAGTGCCGATGTCCGCAGGATAGTCGTCTCTCTCGGTCACAACCCAGCCGCCACCATTGCGGCGAATTCCCAGGTTCTCGCTCTCATTGGAGCGCGCAATACTGACGTTCGTAACCTGGTTCGCGTCAACTTTGAAATCAGGCAGAAGCTTACCGCCTGCAAAAATCGATTCATCGTTGTTGTTCTGCGTGACCAGCATCAGCAGCACCAGGCCAACGACTGTCGCAGCCAGAATCAGTACCGTTCGTTGGGTCATGCCTGCCTCCTGCGACCCCGTCGCCAGACGGCGATCAGTGAACCTGCAGTCAACAACAGCGGAACCAGTCCAATATTGATGATTCTGAGCAGCGCGCCGAGATCTTCGATGTCCTTGTCGAGGCCGCGCTGCACGGCACGAAGCTCTGTACGAATCGACGCACGCTGATCGACGAATCGATCGATCTCGGCCTGCTGTTCATCTGTCATTAACAGGCTTCCGGAGTCTTCGCGCGTCGACTGCAGCTCGCCGAGACGCCGCTCAGTCTCTGCGAGATCCTGCTGAAGGCGCTGTTCAGTGGCCCGAAATCGTGCTTCAGCGTCAACGCGCAGTTCGTCGACACGCGTGAATGGGCGCGCGAAACTGGCGCGGCTGCGCACCGCAATAAGATCGGAACTGCCGGAAAGGTTCTCCAGCGCGTTGATCACGAACGCTCCATTGCTAGCGAAAGCATTTGCTATTTGCTGACCGAAGAAACTCTGTACCTGCACCCACAATGGGTCACTGAGAAAATCGACGTCGGTAACGATGATCAGATTGCTTGCTTCGCTGGACCGATTCAGGTGTCCTGTTGTTTCTGTTTCTGTTTCTGTTTCTGTTTCTGTTTCTGTTTCTGTTTCCGCAGCGACTGGCCGTCCATCGGGAAAGGCGCTGGGAATCGTGCCGCTGATGCGGGCCGCAATAATCTGCGGTTCACCGCCTGCTACGAAGCCGTCCTGCAGGGCAGCCGGATCGGGCAGAAAAGAAAATCGCGACGCTGGCATTTTGGTCGATGCAGGGCTGGAGGCTAACAGTGCTTCAATCTGCAATTCGCTGCCATCCGCGACGCCTAACGCCCCGGCCATTGCCGCATTGACGGTTGTAAGTTCCATCGTGGTGATGTCGTCCTGGCTCATGCCCTCGCGTGTTATGCCCAGGTAGCCGTAATGACGTACAGGGCGACCGCCCATGCCGCTGTTAAGTGGCAGGGCAAGCTGCGCATCTGCGACCACTTCTTCGGCAGTAAAAGTGATGCCCCAGCCGCTAAACAGAGAAGGCATATCCGAGCCCTGGCCCATCGGCGGCATACCCTGGGGCATACCCTCCACGGCAGCGGCGTCCACCGCCGCCATCGGATCGACAAAAATCAGCGCCTTGCCGCCGCGCATGACAAACTGATCGATCGCATACTGGGTTTCGGCAGGAAGATCTTTTGGCTGTACGATCCAGAGCAGGTTGACGTCATCCGGCACCACCTCGAATGTGGTGGTCAGATCCCGAATTTCGAATAGCTGGCTGGCCTGCTGGTACACCACCCACGGTTGTTCCATGCGCTGCTGCTGCGGGTTGAATTGCCCGGTCATGGAAACGCCGGATACCAGCCCGATGATATTGCGCTCGGTGTTCGCTAACGCGCTAACCAGTTTCGCCAGGTCGTATTCCAGCGACGTTTCCTTGTCTGGCTGAAAGAACGGAATAGTTTCTTCGTCGCCAACGCTGTTCGTTCCGGCCAGTCCCATGTAAACAGGGTCCGGCGTTACGGCCAGCTGCGCTCCCTGCAGGCCAAATTGTGTGGCCTGGTCCTCTTCTTCCGAGAAGGGCAGTGGATCAATAACCGCGAGGCGAATCTTGCCGTCGCTCGCATCCACAATCTCTTCGAGTAGTTCCCGCACGCGACCTGCATAGTCACGGAGTGTTGGCAATCCTTCGGTCGCCTGATCCGAAAAGTAGAAATAGAGATTGATCGGTTCGTCGATGCTCTCGGCAATACGCCGGGTGCCGTCGGACAGTGTGTACAGATTGTTCTCGGTCAGGTCGATGCGAACACCCTTGAACAACTGGTTCGAAACGATCACTGCAGCGATAAACGCGATCGCGAGAAGAAGGAGACTTGATGCGCCGAGGCGCTGCTGGTTCCTGGTGCTCATTGTCAGTCCGCCTGTTTCCACGCCAGCACAATTGTATTGGCAAACAAGAAAGTGCCAATGACCAGTGCAAAATACACAAGGTCGCGCAGCTCTATGACGCCCCTGGAAATATTCGCAAAGTGCGTCAGGAAGCTCAGGCTGGCGACGCCGTCAACGACAATTTGTGGCGCCCAGCTCGAAAATACGTCGAGAACAAAGGGAAATCCGGATAACAGGAACAAGAAGCAGGCGACCACTGTCAGCACGAATGCGATCACCTGATTACGAGTGAACGCGGACAGGCAGGAACCAATCGCAAGGAAGCCGCCAGCCATCAAAAAGCTCCCGATGTAGGCTGCGAATATGACGCCATTGTCAGGATCCCCCAGGTAGTTGACCGTCAGCCAGACTGGAAAAGTCAGGAATAGTGCGATGCCGGCGAATGCCCATGCCGCAAGAAATTTTCCCAGCACAGCCTGCCAGGGTGTGATGGGCAGCGTCATGAGCAGCTCGATCGTGCCGGACTTTCTTTCCTCCGCCCAGAGCCGCATTGCGATCGCCGGGACAAGAAATAGATACAGCCACGGATGAAAATTGAAGAATGCGCGCAGGTCAGCCTGCCCACGTTCGTAGAATCCGCCGAGACTGAAGGTAAACGTTCCCATCAGCATCAGGAAGATGACGATGAATACATACGCAACAGGCGTGGCAAAGTAGCTCTGCAACTCTCGACGAAATAATGCCCTGATCATGTTCATGATCTGTTCTCCGTAGCCGGGGCAGTATTGCCGGTGGTAACTTTTCGAAAAACCTCATCGAGATCGCCATCACCTTCTGCGATCAGGTTCGCCGGCGTGTCATCGATCAGGAGCCGGCCGTCTGCGATGATCATGGCCCGCGTGCAAACCGCTTCGACCTCTTCCAGAATATGCGTTGAAATTACAATGAGTTTTTCTTCCGACATGGAGCGGATAAGCTGACGTACTTCGTGTTTCTGATTGGGGTCGAGGCCGTCTGTGGGTTCATCCAGGATCAGCACGTCAGGATCGTGCAAAATGGCCTGGGCCAGCCCGACACGACGCGTGAAGCCTTTCGACAATGTCTCAATCGATTGATTAAGAACCGGGCCCAGATGAAGCAGCTCAATGACTTCCGCCAGTCGATCCTGGCGACTGGCCCCGGCAAGTCCGCGCACATCAGCAATGAAGCCCAGGAACTGTGCTGGCGTCATGTCAGCGTAGGAGGGCGCACCCTCCGGCAGATAGCCGAGCTTGCGCTGGGCTTCCAATTTGTCAGTCTGGACATCGTGTCCGCAGATGCTGGCGCTGCCGGCGCTTGGCGCAACAAAACCTGCTGCCATTTTCATCGTTGTGGATTTTCCGGCCCCGTTTGGACCCAGGAATCCGAGAACTTCCCCCGGACCACATTTGAAGCTCAGGTTATCGACGACCCGTTTTTGGCCATAGCGTTTCGTCAGACCTTCTATTTCTAGCATCGAGTTATCTGCTTTATCAGTCAGTATTCAGAGCGAGCGGTTTTTTATCAAAATCAGATATTTCTTGCAAGACCCCTATGGCGCATCGGTTCCAGGGCTGGTCGATAGGCTATAATGCTGCCTTGTGCCTGACGATTTGCCGCCCGCAGGGGCGTGGTAGCGATGATCACAGAAAGCCTGATTCGGAAATACGAAATTGACGGCGCCGTCTGTATCAGGGGCGCGATCGACTCGCAGACAATAGCATCCGTTTTGCAAAATCTCGATGAACTTATCGATAGCGAGAACGATCGCTGGACGACGATTCGAAACGGCGGATTTTCTGATCGACATCTGTGGCCGTCGATGCCCTGGATGTATGACTTCTGTGCCCGGAGCAGGCTGCCCGAGATTGTCGGCCAGCTTATGCGCAGCCGGGAGGCGCGGCTGTACTTCGACCATATCTTTGTGCGGGAGGCGGGCACGGAACAGTCGACACCGTGGCATCAGGACCGCCCCTATTGGCCCTTTCTGGGAAAACAGATTGCATCCGCCTGGGTGGCATTAACAAGCTGTAAGAAAGACTCGAGCACATTAAAGTTTGTGCGCGGTTCGCATGCGGCGGGCAAGATTTATCGGCCCATCCCTTTTGGCAAAGACGGTGGCAGCTCCGAGTTCCTGGACCAAAATGCATCGCTTGAGATTATGCCGGACATTGACGGCTCACCTGGCGAACACGAAATACTCTGCTGGGATGTCGAGCCGGGAGACGTCATTGTATTCGGTGGCGAAGTCATTCATGGCGCGAGCGACAATGCCTGTAACTCGGAACGCAGAGCGGCCCTGTCCATTCGCTATGTTGGTGATGACGCAATCTGGGATCCACGCGAGGGAACGGATCCGATGGTCAATGACGAAATGGTGTCGTTCAGTGCGGGCGAAGCGCCACACGACGATAAATGGTTTCCTAAAGTCTGGTCGGTCGGGTAACGCCGCGACGATTTGCAATGATTCTGTCCGGATCGCTACGACAACATGCAGGCACGCCGCATGCCGTCTGCTGACCTGGCCGGTTTTGGCTGGGGGCCGCTGCAGGAGCAACAACTGGCGACCATTGAATTCGAGCGTCTCGAGCCAGCACGCGTACTCGACGTGCATCGCTCGGTCCTGCATGTCGCTGCGCCGGATTACGATGCCCAACTGCCGCTTCCACTCAATCTCCAAAACGGGCCCGTCACTGTCGGGGACTGGGTACTCATCGATGAATCCGGCCAACGGATAACACATTTACTCGATCGCAGCTCCCTTTTCAGAAGGCGCGCACCCGGCACGAATCGCAGTGAACAATTGCTTGCCGCCAATGTAGATACGCTCTTTGTGGTCTCCTCCTGCAACCAGGATTTCAATGAAGCCAGGCTTGAACGTTATCTCGCCATAGGGCGCGATGCGGGCGCAATGTGCGTAATCGTGCTCACCAAAGCGGATGTTTGCGATAATGCTGGCGAGTACGTCGGACGGGCCAGTCGACTGGCGCCGGGCCTGGTGGTTGAAGCGGTCAATGCCCTGGATAGCGCATCGTTGGACAGCCTCGGGTCATGGCTTGGTAATGGTCAGACAGTCGCATTGCTGGGGTCGTCGGGCGTTGGAAAATCAACGCTTACCAACTCCCTGCTTGGCGCGGCTGCCATCGAAACACAGGCGGTGCGAGCCGATGATGACAAGGGCCGGCATACCACGACCGCGCGACAAATGTATCGTCTGCCGGGTGGCGCCTGGATTATAGATACGCCCGGCATGCGTGAACTGCAGCTTACTGATGTGCAGTCCGGTCTTGACGATGTGTTTGCAGAGATTGCGAATTTTGCCAGGGAATGCCGGTTCGTCGATTGCACCCATGAATCCGAGCCGGGCTGTGCGGTGCGCATGGCGATTGAGGCGGGCGATATCGATCGGGATCGCGTACAGCGCTGGCGCAAGCTGGTTCGCGAGGAGGCACACAACCGGGAATCGATTGCCGAGCGTCGCGCGCGCGACAAGTCGACCGGCAAGTTCTATAAGAGCGTGATCAGTGAAAATCAGCGCAGGAAGGGGCGTCACTAGATAGAAACGGGGAATGACGAATCTGCGGCTGAAGCGCAATTCGCCCTATGAATCCGTTATCGATACCGTTGGCAGGTGCGAACTGACATCTATTGCACTAAAGATCAATTTGCACCGACCCTCAAGTGTAAAAGTCGGTCGAGGGCAAATTGGGCTTTTGCCGCGATTGCCAATCTGGTTAAACGCTGCGCGTCGCCACCGCTGGCGGTACTGATGCGGCACGCCTTGCAGGCTCGATGACGGCGAGTGTCGACAGTGCTATTAGTGACAGAATGCCAACCGGCAAATAGCGCCAGTCCAGCCGCGGCAGTTCAAACGACGTTTCCAGCCAGTAGGCAACCACGACGGTCAGTATGATGCCGAGCACGGCACCTGCGGTGGTTATTAACCAGTTTTCCAGAATAAACTGCGTGACAATGTCGATGCGTCGTGCGCCAAGGGCCCGACGCGTACCGATCTGCTTGGTACGCTGCGTGACATTAAACGAAGCCAGGCCAACGATGACCAATGCCGTAAGACCCACTAGCAAAGTGATTACGATGGACAGGACAATCGCCATGCTGCGGTCTCGCCGATACGAGTTCGCCGCCATTTCTTCAAGCGACCTTACGTTCTTAACCACTCGCATCAGATTGGACTCGCCAAGCCTCTGCTCAATGATCGGCATGATCTCGTCACGCATGCCTGGTTCCACACGTGCGATGTATCGATTGTTGATATAGGCGGGTTTGCCGGGTTGAACGACAACATTGCCGAGTCTGTCCCACGAGACCCATGATCCATGCATGTAATCAATGATGCCGACAATCGTCGACATCTCCATACTGGTCCAGTAAACCGGCTTGCCAAGTGCATCTTCGCCCGGAAACAATTCGTCGGCCAACTGTTGGGTTACGAGTATGGATGGTGGCGTGCCGTTATCTGTATCGGGCAGCACGAAATTCACTTCTTCAGGGTAGAAATTCCGGCCCCGCGACAAGCTGACGCCAAGTGCATCCAGACCTTTTTCACTCCACTGGTAACGCCCGGCACCGACCGCGTCAACTGTTTCATCGGGCACGCTGCGCAACCCTGTCCCGGATCCGGATCCGCTTAACGGCGCATGGTTTGAGACCGTCGCAGCAATGACGCCGGGAATGGCGTTAATAAGGTCGATGTCATTTGTGATGCTGTCCATGACGTCAAAACCTTCTCCAAAACCGCGGACATCAGTCACGATGACATTGTCAACATCGATGCCGGAATCACGATTCATGGTTTCAATACGCTGCACGACAATAAAAAGCGAATTGATGACAATTGCCAGCGTTACGGCAATTTGTAGTGCTACCAGAATCGGTCCTGTCTTGTTGCGCATTAACGATGACAGCATCGGTCGAATTCCCACTTTAAGGCTCCTATTGTGTTTTTAGTTGTGCGGCGGGCGGAATCCTGCAGACGCGCCAGGCGGGGTAGATTCCCGCAACAATGCTGCTGACGATTGCTACAGAAATGGCAACGAGCACCATGATCCAGTCCAGCGTAACCAGCCCGTCGGGCGCATCATTCAGAAATTTTATGCCCTGCAATCCCACTCCCGCCAGGAGCAGGCCGATCAACCCGCCCGTGAAACCGATTACGGCGACCTCGACGAGCTGCTGCTTGAAGATGGCCGTTCGACTGGCACCAAGGGCGCGCCGCAGACTGATTTCACCCTTTCTGCCAAGGAACTTCGTCAGAGTGAGCGCGATCGTACTTAGCAGGCAAACGACCAGAAACAAAAACGACAAGCCGACAAGAACCCTGGAGTCGTTAGCGACAACTTCGTGGTACGCCATCCACTCCATAACGTTGTAAACGTTGTTGTTAAGCGGTCGGGCGAATCGACTGAGCCTCTTCTGCTCATTTACATAGGCATCCAGGTGGGCAGTGTATTCATTGCGTTCGCTGGAATTGTCGAGCTCTACAAAATACTGAATCCAGACTGATTCCGAGTTCAGCCATTGCTCGAAAGAATTGTTGTTCTCGGATTTCCAGCCCCAGTCACTGCCAATCGATCCCAGCTCCAGCACTCGCGTAAGGCTGAAAGGGATGAACATTTCGTTGATGTCCTGGAAACCACCGTTAATCGGGTCGTAATATCGCGGCGTCGGTTCCCAGGTATCTACAACGCCTACAACCTGGAACCTTATGCCCTGCATGGTGAGTAGCTCACCAACACTGTCCTGCCCGCCAAAAAGCCGCTCGTTCAGCTGCCGGGTCAGGACTACGACGGGTTCTGCTGCGGCATCGGCGGTCTTGTCCCAGCCGGCGCCATACATAAACGGCACATTAAACATGTCGAAAAAATCTGCAGTTGCGACTCGTGACGTCGCCTCGAATGGCAGTGCGTCCCGGTTCAGAGGCTCGATGACCAGGCTTGATTCAAACATCGCTGTTTGCCGTTTGCCTTTTCGAAGCTTCAGCAATCGCTCCGCATCATGAAACGTCAGCTGATGCGGTGCCCGATCCGGGTAGTCGTCATCGAAGGGTCGCAGCGGATCCCAGCTGTCCATGGTAATCGCGAATAATACTTCGCTCTTTGCAGGAATCGGATTACTTGCCATCAGGTAATAGACGGTCAGCGTCGTCATGCTCACGCCGATGCCAATCGCGATTGCCGCTATCATCAATCCCGTCATTATCGGGTTCCGGCGCATGCTCTTGAGCGCCAGTTTGACGTTGTACTTGAACATCCGATTGTTCCCCGTCGGCGCAGCCGGCAACCATCCGGCCACAGGAGTGAGTTCCCCTTCCAGGGAAAACGATATTGTTACTAGCTTGGATGCAAGCAGCCGCGAAAAGGTTTAGTGCGGCCAAACCTCGAATGTGGCCTGCCTGTCAGGCATTGCGGCTATTTCTCGGCGGTCGGGAGTCGCCCTCGATCCGTCTGGCCACCATCCATCGCATAGGGCGTCGCCGGGCATCCCCGGTCCTGAGCATCGGTGCCCGTGGTTTGCACATCAAGGAATGAGGTTGCCGCGTAGGTGACGATTATCTCAATATTGTTCCAGATGTCCGTGTCCATGTTGGAATGTTCTACCTCGAGCTGAAAAGGCTGCCCTGGATGCAGCTTTGCCGCCGGAATGACAAACTCTTCGGCTGCATAGGTTAGCGCATCAGGATCGCTGAGTGCGTGGCCGCTGTGTTCGATTTCATTGCCCATGCAGTCGCCCACAATGACGTAAATCATATCGTCAATGATGCCGCGCGGGTCGGCCGAACCCTTCGCAAACTCGTTCCAGCGGACGACGAGGTCATGGTCAGGATCTATCGCGGTGGGGTCAGCTTGCGCTCCGTTCTGATAAAGATCGATCTCTATTGGACCGGGATTTCGCATTTCTCCCTGATCTCGCACGAATGTGGCTGGCAATCCGCGCACGTTGCCGTCGGGCGTGTCGAAATCAAAATGATAGGTGGAATCCGGATAATGATCGGTCAGTGCCTCGATGCTGTATTGGCGCGTTCCGGCAAGAAACTGAATCTTGCCCTCAGGAAAACGAAACCCGTCCGTGGCGTCGCCGGGTCCCGTCAGCTTACCGTTTGTTACCAGGCCATCTTCGGTTAGAAAAATCTCGGCAAAAAACACGGTGTTCAGCAAATTCAGGTTGCCGTCAGCTGCCTGTCGGTGGTTGATCGACTTGCCGAGGACAACGTAGTCCGCATGCTGCTCCTGGGCATAGCAATTCGGCGCCAGCGCGAAAAGGCAGAAAAAGGCTGCCAGCGGATGTCTCATGCTGTTCTGATTACGCTGCGGCAGCAAGTGCCTGGTCAAGATCTGCGAGTATGTCGTCAATATGCTCGATGCCGACGCACAGCCGTATCATGTCGGGCGTTACGCCGGCAGTTTCCAATTCAGCGTCCGACAGCTGTCGATGCGTAGTTGACGCCGGGTGGGCGGCGAGGGATTTGACATCCCCGATGTTGACGAGGCGAACAAACATTTCAAGCGCATCGTAAAATTTGACCCCCGCATCAAAGCCACCTTTGATGCCGAACGTCAGCAGCGCCGACGGTTTACCACCGGTATATTTCTGCGCAAGATCATAATAGGGAGACTCCGGCAGCCCCGCGAAATTCACCCAACTGACCCCGGCGTGCGCATCCAGGTGTTGCGCAACGGCGAGCGCATTGTCGCAATGGCGCTCCATACGCAAGGGGAGTGTCGACAGACCCTGCAAGATCAGAAACGCGTTCATGGCACTCAGGGCCGATCCCGTGTTTCTCAATGGAACGGTTCTTGCGCGACCTATATAAGCTGCCGGGCCCAGCGCTTCGGTGTAGACGACGCCGTGGTAAGACTCTTCCGGCTCTGTGAGCATGTGGAATTTCTCGGCATAGTCAGCCCAGGGGAAATTGCCACCGTCGACAATTACGCCACCCAGTGAATTGCCATGGCCGCCCATGTACTTGGTCATGGAATTCACGACGATGTCGGCACCCCAGCCGATTGGTTTCGTAAGCGCCGGCGTTGCGACGGTATTGTCCACAATGAGCGGCACGCCGTGGTCGTGTGCCATCTGTGCGAGCGCCTCGATATCGACGATATTGCCCGCAGGGTTGCCAATAGATTCGCAAAAGACAGCTGTGGTCTTGCCATCAATGAGTTTGCGCATTGCATCGACCGAGTCATCAGGCGCAAATCGAACTTCGACGCCGAGTTTTGGCAACATGTGCTTGAACAGCGTATACGTTCCGCCGTACAGCAGCGGCACGGTGACGATGTTATTGCCTTTTTCAGCAATATTCAGAATCGAATAGTTGATGGCCGCACTGCCGGAACTGACACACAGGCCTGCAATGCCGCCCTCCAGTTCGGCCGACCGTTTCTCAAGCACATCCAGCGTGGGATTCATGATTCGTGAATAGATGTTGCCTTCAACGGCGAGATTGAAAAGGTCCGCACCGTGCTGTGCACTTTCAAACTCGTAGGCAACTGTCTGATATATCGGGACAGCTACGGCTTTCGTCGTTGGATCTGATTTGAATCCAGCATGAATTGCCAGCGTTTCGTTTTTCATAAGGCGTTCCTGGAAGTGGTTGGGGCACGGCCGATTTGCGTATGGTTATATGGCCGGCGTTGGCAATTTGTTATAACTCTGTGCACGCGCGCTTGCAACTCTCGCCTGTGTGCCAATGATATTTCCGCACAAGCACAATAGCGCGAAAATCAACCATTGCTTAATTGGAAAAAATCTTTCGCCAGGCCTGTCATCCAGCTGCGGAGCGATTTCGCATTCAAACGAATTGGCAGAAATTGACACGTAGCCGTCCAGCGACTAACTTGGCCCGCAGATGGTGCTCCGCAAACTTGGAGCTAAGAGGGAATCCGGTGCAAATCCGGAGTTGTACCCGCAACTGTAAGCTGGGAGTTGCTGGCCAGTCGTGCCACTAGGACCAATGGTCCTGGGAAGGCGGCCAGCAATCATGATCAGTAAACCAGGAAACCTGCCATCGTGTCGTTCGCTCGAGGTCGGGTTAACCGTCAGAGCCGGATAATGCATTCCCGTGTAACGACAACACATCGGTTCGTCGCGCTGTCTTTGAGCGATACCGAAAAATGTCGTTACTAGCGTGACCAGGCTCGACGGTCGGAAGCGCAGGGGAAATAAAATGAAAAGAAAAATAGCATGGTTGATGTCCGCCAGCCTGATCGTGCCAGTGCAGGTTATCGCTCAAGACGTCGTCGGTGAAATCAGTTCCGATGATATCGTCGTTTATGGTACGCGATTACCGCAACCGGAAACCGAAGCCGGGTCCAGCGTCGTTTTGATTACCGCTGACGACATCGAGGCGCTTGGCGTCGATTTCATTGTAGACGCCATTGCAACCGCTCCTGGCGTAACCGTTACACAGAGCGGTAGTTTTGGCGGGTTCGCCAGCGTGCGCATTCGCGGAGCGGCAAGCGAGCAGACCCTGGTCATCATTGACGGCGTCGCCGTTAACGATCCGTCTTCGCCCGGTGGTGGCTTCGATTTTTCGAGACTGGATCCGGCGAATGTCGACCGAATTGAAATACTGAAAGGCCCACAATCGACGTTATGGGGAACAGATGCGATTGGCGGCGTTGTCAATATCGTGACGAAGCGTCCTGCGGACGGCTTTGGGGGGAATGCATTCGCGCAGGGCGGTTCGTTCGGCGCATTTCGTGGTGGCGCGGCCGTCAATGGCGCGAATGATCGCTATGATTTTCGGCTGTCTGCTACTGGCAGCACCATTGACGGCATTTCCAAAGCCGATGAGAAGAACGGTAACGTCGAGAAAGACGGTTACGAATCCGCGACCGTCAGCGCCGTCGGCGGCTTGAATTTGCCGGCCGCTGCGCGTCTCCAGGCGTCACTTCTCTGGACAGACGCCGACCTGGATTTCGACAGTTTCTCGTTTGGTGCACAAGGCAATGTCGGCGACGGTGATGAGTCCAGTGAGACAGAGGAGCTGACGGCAAACCTGACGCTGCAGCTGCCATTGTTCGACGGCAAGCTGGACAACCTTTTGCTCGTTGGCATAGCGGATATTGAACGGGAAAACTTTTCGAACGGGCTGCCGGCGTTCCAGAGTGAAGGCGAGAGAACGACTTTTCGCTACCAGGGCGATCTTGCGCTGAACGAACAGAAC
This sequence comes from Woeseiaceae bacterium, assembly GCA_051007895.1. Classification (GTDB taxonomy): domain Bacteria; phylum Pseudomonadota; class Gammaproteobacteria; order Steroidobacterales; family Woeseiaceae; genus SZUA-117. Next base: position 9,931 of record JBPCYD010000125.1, on the reverse strand, counting down.
CGAATGGTGTTTGGTGCCGAAAGAGAAGAGACGGAGACCGGCGACGACGATACGTCGATCGATGGCTTATTTGCCCTCTACGAAATACAACCATTCGAGTCCCTGACATTGACGGCCGGGTTGCGTCGCGATGACCATGCGCGGTTTGGCGCGGAAACGACAGGGCGATTAGCAGTCGCCTACAATCCTCATGAACAGTTAACGCTGAGTGCCAGTTGGGGTGAGGGCTTTAAAGCGCCGACGCTGTTTCAGACCACCTTTTTCTGCTGTGGGGGCATCGAACCGAATCCGAACCTGCGGCCCGAAGTCTCTGACGCTTTTGACGTTGGTGTGACGATTCGGACTGCCGACGATCGCGGTGAGCTCGGTCTGACGTATTTCGATCAGGATACAACCGATCTCATTACCTTCTCCTTTGGCAATGGCACTTACGAGAACATTGCAGCCGCGAACTCCTCCGGTTACGAAGTCATGGCGGGCTTTCACTTCTCTGAGTGGGCCAGTGTCACGGCGAACTACACCAATATTGATGCGATGGATCAAAGCGGCGCCCGTTTGCCACGCGTACCCGAACATTCAGGAAACGTTGTACTCTCAATAAGCCCGCGGGGTTCGCTCTCCGGCACAGTGTCATTGCGCTACAACGGAAGTGAAGAAGATGCCAATGGCGATGTGAGTCCGTGGACTCGGGTTGACGTTGCGGGCCGCTACCGGCTGAACGAACAAATTGAGCTGTATGGTCGCGTCGAAAACATGTTCGATCAGGACTACCAACAGGTGCTTGGATACGGTACTCCGGGAGTTTCCGGCCACGTTGGTGCGCAATTCAGGTTCTGACGCCATCATGTCCAGAATTCTGCTGACCTGCCTTCTCGGCCTGGCATATTTCGGCGTCGCATCGGCCGCCGACGCCGACGAGCCAGCAGTGCGGGTCGTGAGTCTGGATTACTGTGCCGATCAATTTGTGCTCAAGCTGCTGCCTCGTGACCGCATTCTGGCGGTATCACCCGATGCAGCGGAGGGTTTCTCCTACATGCGTGATGCGGCCGCCGGTGTGCGACGTATTCGGCCACTTGCGGAAGACGTGCTGGCAATTAAACCCGATCTTGTTGTGCGGTCCTACGGCGGGGGACCGCATGCCACGTCATTTTTCGAACGAGCCGGTATACCTGTGCTACAGATTCCGTACGCCGGTGATTTCGACGATATTCGCCAATCGATTGTAACCATTGCTACACGGTTTCATGTGCCCGATCTTGGCAACGCTATCGTTCAGGATATGAATGACAGGCTTGGTGTCATTCGTGGTGAGACCACGAAAAAGCGCGTTTTGTATATGACTTCCGGTGGCGCCACCAGCGGGCCCGGCACGCTCGTGCACGAAATGCTGCTGGCAGCCGGTCTGAGCAATTATGAGCAACGTCCGGGCTGGCATTCGATTCCCCTCGAGCAGCTCGCTTACGATCGACCCGACGCGGTTGCCGCTGCCTATTTCGACGAGAATGTCGATAAGGCCGCACTATGGAGTTCGATGCGCCATCCACTGGCACAACGTCAGCTGCGGGAGTTGCCGACTGTTGTGCTGGAGGGCGCCTGGACGTCCTGCGGCGGCTGGTTCCTGGTTGACGCGGTAGAAGCGCTGGCATTGACCAGGACCGACAGACGATGAAGACCGTGCATCTGTATGGTTTGTTGATTGCGGGCATAGTTCTGGCTCTGGTGGCTGCCTGTTTATTAGGATCGACGCCGATGGGTCCAACGCGAGTCGTTGCGGCCCTACTCGGACAGGCGCCGTCGGGCGATACCATTGTCATTTTGGATATCCGATTGCCGCGCGCGCTGGCTGCGTTCGCTGTCGGTGCGGCATTGGGAATCAGCGGAGCGGCCCTGCAGGGCCTGTTGCGAAATCCGCTCGCAGAGCCCGGGGTGCTCGGCGTCACTGCGAGCGCTGCGCTGGCCGCCACGTTTACGCTCTATTACGGATTGGCTGCAGGGTCGGCACTTGTCCTGCCGATCGCATCGATTGTCGGCGCGCTTGGCGCGACGGCGCTCCTTGCTATTGCGGCAATGCGCATAAGATCGGTTGTCACGCTCATCCTGCTTGGCGTTGGCCTGTCGAGCTTCGCGGCGGCGATGATGTCATTGTTGTTAAATCTCGCGCCAAACCCGTTTTCCCTGTCTGACATGATCAACTGGTTATTGGGCTCTGTCGCCAACCGTAGTTACGACGACCTTAAAATAGCTACTCCGCTAATTCTGGCCGGCATGATCATCCTCTTCGTAACACGGCGGGGCCTGTCCGCACTTACGCTCGGCGAGGAAGCTGCCAGCGGCATCGGCCTGGATCTGCGCAGACAGCGCATAGCGGTCGTGCTTGGTGCCGGATTGGCGACCGGTGCTGCGGTAGCACTCGCCGGTGCGATTGGCTTTGTCGGTATCGTCGCCCCTCACATCGTACGGCCGTTCGTCGGCTATGACCCGGCGAGGAGTCTCGTGCCCTCCGCATTACTGGCGGGCATGATTCTGGTCCTGGCCGATATCGGTGTGCGTCTACTGCCCACCAATACGGAATTGAAACTCGGTGTTGTTGCTGCGCTAATCGGTGCACCGGCTTTCATCTGGATCGCCGTCCAACGACGTACGATCAATGACTAGAAAGAATGACTGAACTTTCTGCCAACAAAGTTGCTGTTCGAGCTGGAGACGCCGCTCTGCTGGAAGACGTGTCAATGTCGCTGCGTCCTGGTGAACTCGTCGCAGTGCTGGGTCCGAATGGCGCGGGCAAGACCACGCTGCTGCGTGTGCTGCTGGGCCAGCAAAAGGTTCAAACGGGATCAGCGACAATCGACGGTACGCCGGTCGCCGACCTCTCGGCGGCACAAAGAGCACGTAGCATCGCCTACCTGCCGCAACGCCGTCCGCTGGCGTGGCCAAACACGGTCCGCGATATCGTCGCGCTGGGCAGATTCGCGCACGGGGCGGCACTGGGTCGACTAGGCCCGGTCGACTGCGCAGCGGTAAATGTCGCGATCGAGGCGTGCGACCTTGCGCATCTCGCCAATCGTCATATCGACAATCTCTCCGGGGGAGAGCTTGCCCGCGTGCATTTTGCCCGCGTGATTGCGGCACAGACGCCGCTGCTCATCGCCGATGAGCCGGTAGCGGAACTCGACCCACGCCATCAATTGGGAATCGCCCAACTGATTCGGGACTACGTCAATGATGGTGGTGGTGCGCTGGTCGTCCTCCACGAAATTGGATTGGCGGCACGTATCGCCGATCGCCTCATCTGGATGAAAAATGGTCGCAAAGTTGCCGATGGAACGCCACGGGAGACGTTGACCGAGAAACGGCTGTCGGAAATCTATGGCGTAAGGGCGCGCGTTAGTGACGATAGCGGTGAGATATCTGTTCGCGTCGATGGTATTGCGCAAGACTAAGTCGCTAATCGGGATGCGATCGCGCGGCATATCGGGAAAAACCGGCACCAGACGTTGTGCAAAGGGGGGGAGCGCGACATCCGGTGCCGGGGTGTAGAGGATTAACGATTACGCTGCAATCCTTACATTCCAAACTTCTTGCTCAATGGGTCACTTCGTCGAACAGGAATCCTAAATCCGACCACGGTATATCTCAGACGACTCCCGCAGCGGCAAGGTAACCAGGCTTGTTACCTGGGCTTTTCGATTCACAAAGCAATCGGCTCGAGCAACAATGTCAGTGGATCCGGGCGCGACCGCGTTAAGGTGGTATACGTTTCGATGCTTCAGCTTCTGAGTCGAGTCGCTGCTTTCTTCATCGATACGGACCGACAACGGGGCGCCCTGAGATAGCTCAATCGTATCTGCAAGGGCTTTGGCGCATGCCTGCACCGCGTCTTTATCAGTTGCGGCCTGTGATGCGAAAGGTTGAAGCAAAACCGCCATCGCGAAAATCGAATGTAATACCCTGTAATCTTTCATTGCTAACCTCCTATGTGTTTTTGGTAAATGAAAAACTCAAGGAGCAGGGTATTTGGAGATGACGTTGTCGACAAACGATCTTTTTTCCTCGATGCCAAAGAAATTCTCACTCATAGTCCGCGAATTCGGCGACAAACCAGTCGCGCAGTCGCGTGACTTCAACGCGTGCGAGATCATCGGGTCGATGCGCCAGGTAAAACGTCTCATCAGTCGCAATTTCTTCGTCAAACACGCGTACCAGTGAATTCGGGCCGAACCAGTCTCTCCCCAGCGGCCAGGACACCAGCGCAATCCCGAGTCCCTGTTGCGCAGCCCGGGCCACCGCCGACATCGAGTCGGACCGTAAAAGCTTGCCAGGTACGGGAGGAGGTATGCCCAGTTCGGCCGCCCACTCTCTCCACGCGAATGGGCGACTATCGTGGATAATGAGATTCTGACCATTCAGGTCCCCGTAAGAGACAATCTCAGTTTGTTCCAGGTAGTTTCTGGAGCAGGCAACAACGACCCGGCGTGGAAACAACGGGTAGGTTGTCAGTTGGGGCCATTGCGACTCGCCGAGCAAGATCGAGATATCGGCTTCCGACGGGTGAGTTTGCATGGTGCTCGGTTGCGTAATGACACGAATGTCCGTGTCCTTGGAAAGCGACTGGAACGACCCCAGCCGCGGCAATAGCACTTCACTCGCAAAGAACGGCGGCACGTTCAGTCTCACAATGTCGCGGCCAAACTGAGACCAGAGTTGTTGCGTCTCACTCTCCAGCCGCGAAAACATTGAGTCCAGATAAAGGAAGTATTTGCGGCCGGCGTCAGTAAATTCGAGGGAACGCGTGAGTCGGGTAAATAGCTGTACACCAAGCATTATTTCCAGATTTCGTACCTGGTGACTTACGGCCGATGGCGTTACTGCCAGTTCTTGTGCCGCATCTTTGAAACTAAGGTATTTTCCGGCTACCTGAAAAGTTCTCAGGTATCTTAGTGAGGGCAATCGCATCGTTCATCGTTACCTGTAGTGTTTGAGGCGAGCATCGCCGGCACATTCACTTTGACGCCGCCGCGGCTCGAAAGACTCGGATAGATCAAGCTGTTGAGAGTTATCCCAGCAATATCCGTGCCATGGCTCACGGCCGTCAACTGCCCGAATATTGGCTATGCATGAAAAAAAAGGCATCAAAATGATGCAATACAACTCCCGGCGGGCATTATTTTGGTGCACCGATAAGGAAATGCTCGTTTGATGACGGAATTAAGACGAATTCCGAGAAAATAATTTACCTGTCACTCAATGGTTAGGTATCGTGGCCGGATGCTGCCCCATCCGCCACAAATTGACGCGCACACGTCGGCACTTTTTCTCGACGTGGATGGCACTCTTCTCGAGCTTGAAGAGTACCCGGAGGACGTCCGGGCCGACCTTAAGTTGCTCGATATGCTGAGTGCGATTGCCGAAAAACTGGGCGGTGCCCTGGCACTGGTGAGCGGGCGATCCCTCAAGGAAATTGACAGAATTTTCTATCCGAAAATTTTCGCTGCCAGTGGCGAACACGGTGCCGAAACAAGAGACGACCGTGGCTGCATATTAACCATACCTGGTACACCAATTGATGCTCTGATTACTGAAGACGTTGTCGCGTTTGCAAGAACGAATGAGCTACTTTTGGAAAACAAACAGCATGGCATAGCGCTACATTATCGTCAGAATCCGGAATTTGAAGATGCATGCCGACGGCTTATGCAATCGGTCTTGGCAGAATTGCCGGAGGAATATCGACTCATTGACGGCAAAATGGTGTTTGAAATAACCCGACGCGTGCACAACAAGGGAGACGCCGTCAAAACCTTGCTCGACATGGCCCCGTTCCACGGGCGAAGTCCGATTTACGTTGGCGATGATGTTACAGACGAGGACGGATTCAAGGCAGCAAACGACCTTGCCGGTACATCAGTCCGCATAGGCCAAAGCGACTCGACGGTTGCCCGCTACGCCATTGATGATGTAAGTACAGCGCGGGCATGGCTATCACAGACGATTCATGCGGAAACACATTGACAAATTTCCAGGAGAATGAGTGAGCAATCTTGAGCTAGGGCTGGTTGGTAACGGTCAGGTCGCGACTTTAATAAATGAGCACGGCATGCACGTTTGGACGTGTCTTCCGAGGTTTGATTCCGACCCCGTGTTTTGCCGATTGTTGCGCGACGACAGCGAAACAGAATTGCCTGGATTCTATACCGTTGAGTTGGTCGATTTCATTCGGTCCGAGCAGCGCTACATCACGAATACAGCGATCCTGGAGACGATTCTCTTCGATAGCACTGGCGGTTCAGTCCAGATAATCGATGTGGCTCCGCGATATGACAACCTGGGCCGACTGTTCGCTCCGATGATGTTGTTACGCAAAGTACAGTCGATGTCAGGCAGCCCCCGAATACGGATAAAGCTTCGACCAGCCCGAAATTATGGTGCGAGCGAGTGCGAATCGACTCGTGGCAGCAATCACGTGCGTTTCATGTGTCACGACACGATTGTAAGACTCACAACCGATGCGTCGCTGACTCACGTATCTGAAGAATCGGTATTTGTTCTCGATCGCGCGATTCATTTATGTATGGGACCGGATGAGACCATTCCCGAATCCCCGGAGGATACGTTCCACAATCACTACAGGGCGACCAAGACCTACTGGCAAAACTGGTCCCGGGGACTTTCGATACCGTATGAATGGCAGGATGCCGTAATACGGGCCGCTATTTCGCTAAAGCTGTGTTCATTCGAAGATACCGGCGCAATTGTTGCCGCACTCACCACGTCTGTCCCGGAAGCCGAAAACAGTGAGCGCAACTGGGATTATCGATTCTGCTGGTTGCGCGACAGCTACTTTGTCGTACAGGCTCTCAATCGGCTTGGCGCAACAAAAACCATGCAGGGCTACCTGGGCTACATCGTCAACATTGTGGCAAACGACGGAGACCAGCCGCTAAAGCCGCTTTACGGAATTAGCAGTGGATCCGTCACTGCCGAGCGTATGGTCGATTCGCTTTCCGGCTACGCTGGGATGGGGCCGGTTCGGGTGGGGAATCAGGCCGTTGAGCAAGTCCAGAATGACGTTTATGGTGCCGTCATTTTGTCGGCGGCACACATGTTTTTTGACGATCGACTCATCGACGTTGGTGCAATTGCTGATCTTGACCGGCTCGAATTTCTGGGTGAAGAGGCATTTCGTCGATACGATCAGCCCGATGCGGGATTGTGGGAATATCGCGGTCGACAGCGCGTGCATACTTTTTCCTGCGTGATGTGTTGGGCAGCCTGTGATCGCCTCGCAAAAATCGCGGATCATCTGCGTGACCCGGAACGAAGCGCGAAGTGGAAAGAGCGCGCCGACACTATTCACGCGTTCGTCATTGCTGGTGCGTGGGATGAAGAACAGCAGTCTTTCACCGAGAGTTTCGGACGCCCGGAAATGGACGCCAGTCTGCTAACCATGCGTGACCTCGGTTTTCTGTCGGCAGATGATCCACGCTATGTATCGACTGTCGAGAGCATAAGTCGGCAGCTACTCAGGGATGGACATATGTTTCGCTACGCAGCGCCGGATGATTTTGGCGCGCCCGAGAACGCGTTCAATATATGCACCTTCTGGTACATCGACGCGTTGGCAAGTATTGGACGCGAGGAACAGGCACGGGAACTCTTCGAGAACATGCTTGAATGCAGGAACTCTCTTGGGCTGTTGTCCGAAGATCTGAATACAAAAAGCGGCGAATTGTGGGGGAATTTTCCGCAAACATACAGCATGGCAGGAATTATCAACGCCGCTGTTCGATTGAGCAAAGACTGGGAAGACGCTTTTTAATCCGCATGGAATCACAGAATGGATAACGATACTTCGCAGAGACTAATCATTGTGTCCAACAGGGTCGCGATGCCACGAAAAAAGGGTGCGGCCGCGGGTGGTCTCGCAGTTGGCATTCTGGCGGCACTGGAAGATCAGGGTGGAATGTGGTTTGGCTGGAACGGCAAGCTGACCGGTTCCGAGCCAGCGGCTGCAGAGGTGACCAGAAAGGGAAACATCGATTTCGCGACAGTTTCGCTGAACGAGGACGACTACGAGCACTACTACAACGGGTACAGTAATCGGGTGCTGTGGCCCGTATGCCACTATCTTCTTGGCTTTGTCGATTATCGGCCGGCAGACTTTGACGCCTATCGCAGAGTCAACGCTCAATTTGCGCGCAAGTTGTCAGCGCTCCTTAAGCCTGACGATGTGATCTGGGTTCACGACTATCACTTAATTCCCCTGGCATCTGAGCTGCGCAGTGCCGGGATAACCAATCCAATCGGTTTTTTTCTGCATGTTCCGTTTCCGAGCTACGAGGCGTTTCGGGCGATACCGGGTCACGAATACCTCTTGAGGTGCCTCTGCGCCTACGATGTCGTCGGTTTCCATACCTCCAGCGATCTCGCTGCATTTGAGACTTGCATACGTGAACCCATCGTCGGCGCTCAATTCCGGGACAATCACGTCGTTGAGGTCGACGGTGGCAGCTTCGTGGCCGATGTTTTCCCAATAGGTGTCGATGTCGACGGCATCTCCGATTTGGCCTCTGCAGCGGAGGATTCCAAACCGATCCGCAAACTCTCAAAAAGCCTCGGCGGGCGCCAACTCATGATCGGTGTGGATCGACTCGATTACAGCAAAGGGCTTACAAAGCGGCTCCTTTCCTACGAAAGATTGCTTGAGAAGTATCCATATCTACAGAACAACATGGTGTACATGCAAATCGCGCCGCCGACGCGGACAGGTGTGCGAACTTATGACGATATCCGTACGAAACTCGAACAAACGTCGGGGAGGATTAACGGGCGATTCGCTGAAACTGACTGGGTACCGATCCGCTACCTCAATAAAGGTGTCAGTAGAAAACCGCTAATGGGCATGTTTCGGGAAGCATCGATCGGTCTCGTTACGCCAGTGCGGGATGGAATGAACCTTGTCGCAAAAGAATACCTTGCGGCACAGGACCCGGCAGATCCTGGCGTACTCGTGTTGTCAAGCCTGGCAGGTGCTGCATCGGAACTAACCGAAGCGGTCATCGTTAATCCTTATGACCGGGACGAAGTAGCCGATGGAATTGCGAAAGCGTCGGAAATGTCGCTATCCCAACGCCAAGAACGACATGAGGCTATGATGAAAACGCTAAGGAAAAACGATATCACTGCCTGGAGGCGCAGATTCGTTGATTCACTGTTGCGTATGAACTAAGGGATAGTTCGGAATTCATTCGACAATTGCCCGACAATACGTGACACCCCATGCAATACGGGTTCGTGGCATCGGGTGATGGCAAGGCACTGACGGGCTATAAACGTGATTCGGGATCCGGGATCCTACGTTTCGTTCCGACCGGCATGGTTTACAATATTTGACATCAACGCTACGGCCCCGCTCGCAGCGGCTGAAGTGCCAGGATTCTTTGATAGCTGAACTCCGTACTGGGATACACAAAGCATGGCGCAAAAGTTTTTGCAGAGTGGCGGGTCGAGGCGGCGACGAACGCGTAACGTGTTTCGATGCGCGAGTTCGATCCTGGCGGTCGCGCTGCTGCTTTTCAATGGCAGTAGCCGTGCGCAGAGTTCAGAGACTGAGGTTCACGATTGCGGGAGCGCCCTGAATGCGTTGCGCTTGCAAATTACAACTGGCCAGGCGATTCCTCGTACTCTCTCCTCGCAATGTGTAGACGGCGTGCTACAAGCGGAATTCCGGCTCCTGGCGGATATTGGGCAGATTGACGTCAGGCTGTTAGCCGAAATCGTCACAGACAAATACCGTTTCTTCGGACTGGCTGAGTTTTACGGCAGCGCCAGCGTTAACGTCCTGGATGAGAACCGAAGCCTGGAGCCGCCGATGAATGAGCGGGCGCTTACCGACGGGTCGTGGGTCACGATCACAGGTCGTTACAACTTGCTG
>JBPCYD010000124.1:0-3896 GCA_051007895.1 Woeseiaceae bacterium | reverse complement strand
CGATCAGATCCAGGTCACCATCGTTGTCGTAATCGCCCCACGCATTTGACTGACCGCCAGGATCTGCAAAGAGCTGTTCCTGAACAGGCGTAAAACGAATATCGTCTGCCGCCAGGCCGGCTTGTGTCACCACCAGCATTAGCAGACAAAGCGCAGTTGTTTGCAGGTTCATGATGTCATTGTCTCCCGGGCCTGGTTTTAGTGGGAGAGACAATAACAGATGAGCAGGTTTATCCTTTAACCTGTCGCACCGCTGGCGGCCGGAATTGGGTGAATTAGGGAATGAATCCCGACAGGCTCGCCGTACAGCGAATCTATGCACAAAAAAACGGCGGCACTCCGGGGGAGAGTGCCGCCGAGACGAACAAGGTTGTTAGGGGAGAATAACCTTGTTTACTACATGGATAACGCCGTTGCTTGCTTCAACGTCGGCGGCTACGACGGTGGCGTCATTAATGAGCACATTGCCGTCGACAACCTTGATAGCGACATCGCTGCCATTGACCGTTTCCGCCTCGTTTAGGCTGACGACATCGGCGGCCATGACCTTTCCCGCAACTACGTGGTAGGTCAGAATCGAGATCAGCTGGTCGCGATTCTCCGGTTTCAGGAGTGTTTCAACGGTGCCGGCAGGTAGTGCAGCGAACGCCTCATCGGTCGGAGCGAATACGGTGAAGGGACCTTCACCTTGCAGCGTTGCTACCAGGTCAGCCGCTTCTAACGCCGCCGCCAGGGTGTTGAACTGTCCTGCGGAAACGGCAACATCAACTATGTCGCCTTGAGCGGCGTTCGCTTTCGGTGACGCTGTCACCAGCGATGCCGCGGAGAACGCGATGAAGGCGAGTGTTGCCAGTATTACGAGGAGTGGTTTTGGTAATAAGCGTGTCATAGTTTTTGCCTCAATGAAGTGTGATGTCAGATTTCGAAATTGAGGTTAGCGATCGTTCAGCACAAAGTGTTTTCAGCTTTGTACGCATTCGTATCAATTCGTATCAGCCTGACCAACAGGCAAAAAAACAGCTCAAATTCCGGCTTCTTTTTCGAGGTACAACAGGTTTTCAGCGGTGAACGATTCAGGCAGACGCCCTATTAGCGAGCGGATCGCTGCCGAATCAGTAACGTTTCCCTCCGCCAGCATTGTCAGCTGATCGCGCGTGACCGGAAAACTAGGCAGCCAATCCAGGAGCATGGCGGCCAGGTACATCATCGAGATCGGCATTGGCACAATCCATTTATTTTTTTGCGTCGCAGAGGCGATTCGACGCAACATTTCTGTCCACGATAAAGCATCGGGACCGCCCAGTTCGTAGGTCTGTCCAACGGTTGCCGGCTTTTCAAGTGAGCTGACGAACGCCGCGGCAACGTCTGCAACGTGCACCGGCGACATCATGACCGGGCCGCGCGACGGTCGCCATCCGGTGAAAAAACCGATGGCTGGAAGTGGCGGTCTGACCATGTCCCGATACAGCTGGGTGGCGATCTCCATCCTGCCCTGTGGGTCCCCGAATACCACGGACGGACGGAATACCGTAACCTCGAATGGGTGAGACTGCAGGTACTGCTCTGCTCGATATTTGGTCTCCTGGTAGGGAGTGCCCGGACACCTGACCCCGTTTGCGCTCATGAGCAGGAATCTCGTTACGCCCTGGGCCCTGGCCTGATCGGCGACACGCACCAGCGCCTGATACTGCATTTCTTCGTAGGTAATCCCCTGGCGGGGATATTCCCGCAAGATGCCAATGCAGAAAATGACGGCATCACAACCTGCAATGACGGCAGCGATTTTGTCGTTGGATTTGACGTCGCCGATAAACAAACGGCACTGTTTTTTCTGGCGGACTTTCGACTCGCTGCCGGCGCGCACGAGTAATGAGGGTTCGTGCCCGGCGGCAATCAGGGCATCGACAATGTAGCTGCCGACGAATCCCGTTCCACCAATCATTGCGACGCGCATAATTCGAACACCTCCCGTTATTGAACCGTCAAATTATCACTTTCTCAGCGCAGGCCAACGCTCGCCGCTGCACATCGTTACAAATGCTTACGATTCAGCTCGGTTATTGAATTTGAGCGTCCGTATACTGGCGGCTCGTCCGTAGTTTGAGTGAGTTTTATGCACAAGGTTCGCCCCACAATCGTCTGGTTTCGCCAGGATTTGCGGTTAACTGATAATCCCGCGCTGATTACCGCGGTTGATTCGGGGGCGCAGATTCTGCCGATCTATATTCTGGATGACGAGAATGCCGGCGACTGGAAGATGGGCGGCGCAAGTCGCTGGTGGCTACATCAGAGTCTGGAATCGCTGGACAAGTCACTCCAGGGCGAGCTACGACTGTTGCGCGGCGACGCGGCGAAACTCTTGCCGAGCGTTGCCGAGCAGGTGAACGCCGAACAGGTGGTTTGGAATCGTTGTTACGAGCCATGGCGCATCGCCCGTGATCGGCTCATCATGGCGAAATTGAGAGAGGTCGGCGTCACTGTGAAGAGCCACAATGGCTCGCTGCTTTTCGAGCCCCAGGGCATTACCAAAGCGGACGGCACCCCTTACAAAGTATTTACGCCTTTTTATCGCAAAGGGTGTTTGGCTCCGGAGCATGATCCTCGTCCGGTGGCTGCCAGCCCGAAGGCGCTGAATATTGCTGACGACAGCATAGGCGTCACGTTGGCGGATCTCGAATTGATGCCGCGAGTCCCCTGGTATCGGGATATGGCACGGCACTGGTCGCCCGGCGAAGAAGGTGCCCAGGCGAGACTGAAGGATTTCCTTGCGACCGGTATCCAGAATTACCAAGAGGGCAGAAACCGGCCGGACAAAACTAACTGTTCCCGGCTGTCGCCGCACCTGCATTTCGGAGAAATATCGCCGCACCAGGTATGGCAGGCGACCCGATCACTGGAGAATCGGCCGGCATTGCGTGCGGACGTGGATCACTTTCGCAGTGAACTGGGGTGGCGCGAATTCTCACACTATCTCCTGTATCACTGGCCGCAGCTGCCGCGGGACAACCTGCAGGAGAAATTCGATCGATTTCCCTGGCGCGAAGATGCGGTGGCACTGGCACAGTGGCAGCGCGGCGAAACCGGCTACCCGATTGTCGATGCCGGGATGCGTGAGCTATGGCGAACAGGATTCATGCACAACCGTGTGCGAATGATCGTTGCGTCTTTCCTGGTCAAGAACCTGCTGTTGCACTGGCATAACGGAGAAGCCTGGTTTTGGGACACGCTGGTTGATGCAGATCTGGCCAATAACAGCGCGAGCTGGCAATGGGTCGCGGGCTCCGGTGCTGACGCGGCGCCCTACTTCCGAATTTTCAATCCGGTGTTACAGGGGCAGAAATTCGACCCCGACGGCGACTACGTGCGCACGTATGTTAAAGAAGTAGCGCTGCTGCCAAAAAAGTACATTCACAATCCCTGGGAAGCGCCCACCGACGTTTTGGCGCAGGCCGGTGTGTCGATTGGCGAGAATTATCCGCAGCCGATGGTGGACCGTGCCGAGTCGCGCGATCGCGCACTCGCCGCGTTCAAGTCCATCAGTGCGGCGGCCTGATCGCGTCTGGCGGTCAGCGGCCTTTCGCGCTGGCAGATCGAGCCACGTTTTGTTCGGGCGCGTATAATCGTCACTTGGCCGGCGGGTGCGACACTATCAACTGTCGTGCTAATCAGGCAACAGGCCTCCAACTCTCAAGATGAGGAACTAGCTATGAGAATACTCGTTCTGACTTTCTTAGCAGCGCTGGGAAATACTGGCGGCGCACAGGAAATTGAAAGAATTAACCCTAATGGCATGACACAGCCAACCGCGTACAGTCATTTGGTCAAATACGGCGACCTGATGTTCATCGCCGGCCAGGTCGCACTCGATGATGAGGGCAATGTCATTGGCGAGGGAG
>JBPCYD010000123.1:0-13329 GCA_051007895.1 Woeseiaceae bacterium | reverse complement strand
GGGGCGTCGTTTCCGAATCCTGAATTCAGCCTGTGGCAAGTCGTAACCTACGGTTTCCTGCATGGCGATGTCATGCACATTGCATTCAACATGTTCATGCTGTGGATGTTCGGTCGGGAAATTGAACTGCTGCTGGGCGCCCAACGATTCTTTATTTATTACATGACCTGCGTCATCGGTGCCGCCGCCGCGCAACTGATCGTGGCGCACCTTCAGGGCGGCATCTATCCAACGGTCGGTGCTTCGGGCGGTGTTTATGGACTACTTCTGGCATTCGGCATGGCGTTTCCGAACCGCATGATCATGCTGTTGTTTCCACCGATTCCGATGAAGGCAAAATACATGGTTGTTCTCTTCGGGGCGCTGGAGCTATACCTTGGCCTTAGCGGCAACGCGCCCGGGATCGCCAATTTCGCACATCTCGGCGGCATGGTTTTCGGCTACCTGTTAATCCAGCATTGGCGCACACAGCCGCCCCGGCGCAGGTGATCGTCGCAAATGACTAATATTGCCGCACTGGTACTCGCCACCCTCGTACTGATAATGATCCCGGGTCCGAACGTCGCGTTGATCGTCGCCAACAGTCTGCGCCACGGGCTGAGATCCGGGCTCGCGACGGCGTTTGGCACTACGGTCGGGCTCGCGATTCAGCTTTTGATTGTCGTAGCCGGAATGGCTGCGCTGATCGATTTGGCTGCTTCCGCGTTAACGTGGATCCGCTGGCTGGGCGTAATGTATCTCCTGTACCTGGGGATCACGACGTGGCGCGAACCGGCGGACACCCTGGGTGATGTGCAGGCGCTGTCTTCGCAGCGCGCGTTTTGGCGCGGCGCAGGATTCGCCGTCATAAACCCAAAGACCCTGCTGTTCAATGCCGCGTTTTTGCCGCAGTTTGTCGGCACTGGCGCCGACGCCCGATTCGACTTGATGATCGTAGCGGGCACCTTTCTCGGTGTAGTGGTCGTCGGCGATGCGGCGTGGGCGCTATTTGCCGCATCGGCACGCGGCTGGCTCGCTCAATTCGGGCATCTTCGGAACAAGATTACCAGCGGATTCCTGGTCACGGCCGGGCTGGGCCTGGCGATATCGCGACGTAGTGTTTAGGGCTGCTGAATTGCAACTTTTCACCGTTCCCGCGCATCTCATTGCCGGGGACATTGAATACTGAATTCGAAACTTCGGGGGACTCCGAATGGAAATCAAGAGACGAGACTTTATTGGCCATATGGCCGCAGGCAGCGCGATAGTAACGATGCCGACCTTTCTTTCCGGCTGCGGTGTTAATCAGGCCATCCAGATTGCCGAGCCGGTTCCCGACAATCCCTTCATGCAATGGTTCGGCGTCGACGAAGCCGCGATCACCCGTGTGATGGCAGAATTGACCGCTAAAGGCGCCGACGCTGCGGATCTCTATTTCCAACATCAACGCAGTAACAATCTGTCTATGGAGGACGGTATTGTCAGTCGCGCCAACTCGGGAATCACCCAGGGTGTAGGTTTGCGAGTCGTCATCGGCGAGCAGACTGGTTATGCCTTCACCGAAGACCTGACATTGACGTCGATGCTCGCTGCCGCACAAACTGCCGCTGCCATCGCAAATGGAGTCGCCGTCGTCCCGCCACAGGCCTACAACGTCAAAAAGACCGGTGACCTGTATACGACGTCAGTCCCCTGGGCGGATGTCGGGATCGACCGAAAGCTCCCATTGTTGAAGCGAGTTGACAGCAAAGCGCGTGCCGCAGATCCGACGATTAACAAAGTGACCGTGGCATGGTCGGATGTCGATGAGCGGGTGATGATAGCGACGCTCGATGGACACCTGGTCACGGACCATCGTCCCATGACACGGTTGACTGCACTTGTGACCGCGACGAAAGACGGCGAAACGCAATCCGGCTATTCGAACATCGCCGCCCGCCAGGATCTGTCCTGGTACACAAACGAGCGGATAGACTCCATGGTCGACGAAGCTGTCGCCCGCACCCTGGTGTTGTTTGATGCGAGGCGTCCGCCGGCTGGCGAAATGCCGGTGATTCTTGCGGCCGGTGCAAGTGGAATTCTGTTGCACGAAGCGATCGGTCATGGCATGGAAGCCGACTTCAACCGCAAAGGCACGAGCATCTATGCCGATATGATCGGGAAGAAGGTCGCGGAGCCGTTTGTCACCATTGTCGATCAGGGCACCATTCCGCAGGAACGCGGTGCACTGAATTACGACGATGAGGGCAATGAGTGTGGTCGCACGGCGATGGTGGAGGATGGCATCCTCCGTTCATATTTGCACGACTCGATCAGTTCGCGCCAATACAACGTACCCACGACGGGCTCGGGCCGACGCGAGTCTTACCGGCATGCACCGATGCCGCGTATGACTTGTACATTTATGGAGGATGGTCCGCACACTCGCGACGAAATTATCGCCGCCGTTGAGCATGGAATTATTGCCGAGACTTACACCAACGGCCAGGTACAAATCGGGGCAGGGGACTACACGTTCTATGTGAAGAATGGCTGGCTCGTCGAGAAAGGCAAGGTGACGGCGCCGATCCGGGACGTCAATATTATCGGTAACGGCCCGGAATCGTTGCGCCGAATCACGATGGTCGCCAACGATGCGAAACTGGATACCGGCGGCTGGACCTGCGGCAAAAACGGACAGCAGGTGCCTGTATCACAGGGGATTCCGACGGTCCTTGTGTCGAACATGACTGTTGGAGGCGAAAATGTCAGCTGATCTCATCAATAGGGCCGGCGACGCTGTAGCGATTCTCGTTGAGGCTGGTGCGGATGACGCCTGGGCAACGGCTAATGTCAGCCGGGACGTTGAATTCAGTTATCGGGATGGCGCCCTGGAAAAGGTGCAGGACACGACGTCTCGCAGCCTCGATGTACAGGTCTACGCAAACGGACGTTATTCGAGCCACCAGACCACCGACCTGAAATCTGATCGCCTGCAAGATTTCCTTAAAGAGGCGGTCGCCATCACCGGCGCGCTCGAACCCGACCCCGAACGGGACATGATTCCCGCCGAATTGTTCGCGAATCGACCGGAAGACGACCTCGAGCTGGTCGACAGCGCAGTTCAGGCACTGGACCGGGACAAGAGAATGTCCTGGTGTGTCGCGCTGGATGATGCAGCGCGCGATCACGAGCGAGTAATCTCTGCGACGTCGGCTGTTTACGATGGCAGCCAGTCGAGTGCGTCGATCAGCAGCAACGGTTTCAGCGGTTCACAGGAATCGACCTACTGCTGGATGGGTGCGAATATTACGTTGCGTGATCGCGGCGATCGCCGGGCGTCCGACAGTTTCTTCGCAGGCGCGCCACATGTCGGAGACGTGCCCGAAGCGGGCGCGATAGCGGCTACGGCACTTGACAGATCGCTGTTGCGACTGGATGCCGAGAAAGGTCCCACGATCAAAGCAGCGATGGTGGTTGATTCGCGCGCGGCTGCGCAGCTCATCGGGCGCCTCATGGGACCCGCGAACGCCCGGAGTATCCAGCAAGGTCGCTCCTTTTGGGCAGACCTGATTGGCGAACAGGCATTCAGCACGACACTCAGCATTGTCGACGACCCACTCATCGTTCGTGGACTGGCTTCACGACATTACGACCGCGAAGGCATTTCTGCGAAAGTATTACCCATTGTCGATAAAGGTGTGGTGCAAAACGTCTATGTTGATACGTACTACGGCCGCAAGGCAGGAATGCAGCCGACGACCGGGAATCCTTCCAACCGGCGCATAATTAATGGACGCCAAACGTTGGAGGATCTACTGAGCGAGGTCGGCAGCGGTGTCTACGTGACTTCGTGGCTGGGCGGCAATGCAGATGGCACAACCGGCGATTTTTCACTCGGTCTTCGCGGTCACATGATCGATAATGGTAAGGCAGGCAGACCGGTTGGTGAGATGAATGTCACCGGTAACCTGCGCGATTTGTTTTCGCGGCTTGCGGCCGTTGGCAATGATCCGTATCCATACTCCGGCACGCTGGCCCCGTCGCTGGTCTTTGCCGACGTCGATTTCTCTGGAGCGTAGACTCGGCAACGTGGCGCTTTGCGGATTATGGCAGCACGTGAGCTGAAGCATACGCAAACGTGCGGCTATCCTATTTAGCGCTTTTTGCCACTTTTGCGTGAAGACTTCGTCGGCGGGTTCTTCGCCACGTAACGATGGCCTTCGACGAGTTTCAACAGGTCGAATGCGCTGAGAATTCCAACCACTTTCTTCTCATGAGTAACGACGACGTGGTGAATTTTGTGATTCCGCATAACACGTGCTGCAATGCTCACGTCCTCATACTTCGGCACAACGTAAACTTTCTCTGTCATGATTTTGCTAATAGGAGATCCGGCCTTGAGGTCATGTGCGAGGTCTGTGGCAGAGATCACGCCCACCGGTTCCCCGTCACTATTGACGACAGGTACAGAACTGATGCCGTTGCGGTCGAGTAGTTGCCGAACATGTTCGACACTTTGGTGCGGCTCAGACGTCACGACGGATTCGCTCATCAGTTCGGCGACTTTAGTATTCATGATATCTCCCATCTGCCTGGTTTCTACAGCATGCAGAATCAAGTTCACGTTGTGGCTCCGTAGTTTCCACAGTAGCCAGCGGTCGATGAAACCGTATTCTGTTGCACCGAAATCGGCTCGGCTGATGTTTGATTAGCAATAAGAATCATCCGCAAATGGGAGGGCCGACTATTTTGTCCGCTTTCGGGTGGGAAACGGTTGTTCACGACGCCTGTTTTTGGCAAACTCTGCGGCCGATTTCGGTCGCAGCGACAATAAAATTTGCCATGTGGACCGTTCTTTGTCGGAGGGCCCGAAGATCAAGGGCTACAGAAAAACTCGCAAACGCTCAGATAACGCAAGAGGAAAACAATGAGATACCCAGTAATCAAACCACCAACGAAGAAAGAACAAGCGTTGATTCGACGAAAAATTAAAGCAGTGGTCAAAGAACAAGGTGGTGTGAGGGCTGCCGCCCGGCATTTGAAGGTTAAGCACAGTTATCTGGCTTCAATTCTGGATGGAACACGGAATAACCCGGGTGATTGGTATCTGCGCAAGCTCGGTTTGCGTCGAGTCACCTATATCGAAGAAGTGTAAGACTATGTCTTCAGGCGTGCGGTCGTGTATTGCGGCGCATTCTCTAAAGCGCAATTTGATCGGTAGCCCCTCCTGATTCAAGGGGCCAATTAATCTCAGGCTAGCGTAAAATGGCTCGAAAAGCCCCGCCGCAAGGGCGGGGCGGCGTCTCTACGGATAGCGACAGGTCACCGGAACCCACGTTTGCCACTTCGAGTGCGTTTGTCAGTCGCATGTTGCAACGGTTTGCGCGTACATCGGCACGAATCCCAGATTGACGGCATAGCGCTGCGACCAACAAATCGATTAGTTACCGCGAAGCGGTGACTGGTGCGTGTGTTTGATGAGCCAACCGGCACGTTCCTTGATCAAGACCAGCGTAACCCATGTCGGCGCCGTTGCAACCGATGCCTGATTGTGTGGATAGACATTCCACCATCGTACGAAACTGGCAATCGCAACATCTCCGTGAACAGAGACCAACGGACCCTCGATCGTTGTGACAAATCTCGTTTTCCCGCCGTTCAGAGCCTCGCCCGCTTTGCGACCGGCAATCTGATTTGCCATGTTATTCGCCTCGTCGGTCTGGCGCAGACCACCGGTAATATAGACTCTGTCCGGGCGCATCAGTTTTGCCTGGGCTTCCAGGTCATCTTCCAAATCACCATACTGCTTAACGACTGCCATGACATCGTCTACGTCGTCTGCAATGGCGAAGGGCGTGTAAATCAACCCGGCCAATATAAAGATTAGTGAGCCGAGACAGCTGCTTTTGGATTGTTTCAACATGATCATCGCTCCTTTTTCTTATTCTTGAAAAAAAGAGGTGGACTGGGTTCGGACTACTGCGCCACCTCCGACCGCTTTCGACCTTAACACAGGTCAATCCACGGGCGCGGAATTACAACTAACAGCGGACAGACAACTGTATATGTGGGCGCTATTGACCTACATCGACGAAGTTTCACGACAAAACGACTGAGCCAAACGCCAGAAACCTAAAAGAATATTCACTGTGCCGGAGGCATGAAGCAACTTGAATGATCGCCATCGAGTGCGAAATTCGGGTGGCCATAAGGTAAGCTCGATGCGTCGACAAGCCAAGCGGACTGGATATGCGATGGCCATGGATATAGACCGGCATTTCCGGCGAGACAATGTCAAACGCTATGCGTTGCAGTGCGGACTGGCGGGTCTCGTTGTCCTCGTTCTGCTGCTGGTTCTCGATTCAGTAACGCAAACCGTGCTCATCGCGGCTCTTGGAGCCAGTACGTTTATCGCCTTCGCCGTGCCGCGTCACATGCAATCGGGACCGCGGCACATGGTCGGTGGCTACGTGGTAGGCATACTCGCAGGCTCGTTTGTGTCCACAATTGAGATGTCGATGGGTGTTTCTGCCGGAGGTGGTAACGGCGTTATTATAGTATTCGGCGCCATCGCCATTTCCCTGGCAATGTTCACGATGGTAGTCACACGTACAGAGCATCCGCCGGCAGCCGCGCTCGCATTGGGGCTCGTGCTTAACGAGTGGAATCTGCTCACGTTGTTCGTCGTCTTGTCCGGCGTGATCGCCTTGAGCGTCATCAAGCAACTTATATTGCCCGCCCTGCTTGACCTTATTTGATTTTAGTAACAGTCGCCTTAACCTGGTGAACGGCTACGAATGTTCAGTTGTCTACGGCGAGGCGTCCCAGCCGAGGTATAGCGTTTTTGGTCCACGGAATGAGAAGTTCGGGTGATAACTCAAGTCCTGGCCGATTACGAGTCGCAGCGACGGGAGTTTTTTGGTGAGTAGTTCCAGGACGATGGTGAGTTCCAGTTTGGCGAGCAGTCGGCCAAGGCAAATGTGGGGTCCGCGACCGAACGCGATATGCTTGCCTGAGTTTTTGCGATCCATGTCATATCGCTCCGGGTCGGCAAACATCCGCGGATCGTGATTGGCGGCTGCCAGTGACATAAAGACCTCTGTGCCTTCGGGAAGTCGGATGCCTCGAAATTCCGTGTCGCAGGTTGTGACCCGGCGCCAGCTTGTCTGCGCGGAGTTGAATCGAAGTACTTCCTCAATGGCCTGTTTGATCAGGGTCGGGTCATCACAAAGGCGCTCCCAGTTTCCGCGTTCACCCAGCAGGCACAACAGTGAGTTGCTAATCAGGTTTCTGACGATTTCGTGGCCGGCAAAAGAAAGGCCATAGATTACCGACTGCACTTCGACGTACGACAGATCGTCAGGATTTTCAGCATGTGCTGCCAGGAGCTCCGAGGTAAAGTCATCCGCGGGCTTATCGCGTCTCATCTCCACATACGCGGCAACATAGCGCCAATAGGCGAGCAAATTTTTGGCTACTTCGATCTGTTCGTCCTTGCTCGTTTTTCCCCAGGTAAACTCGAGGCGATTATTGGTCCAGGCCTTAAGCTGTTCGTCGTCCGACTCGGGAAAGCCGATCAGCCTGAATATCGTTTCAGCCGGGAGGGGATTGCCGACCGCGCTGACCCATTCAGCCGGCGGACCAGCGGCCAACATATTGTCAATAAGATCTTCCGCACGCATGCGGACCAGGGGCTCCAGGACCTTCATACGTCGGGGCGAGAATCCGGCCTGGGTGTATTTGCGAATACGAGTGTGGTCGGGTTGCGGCCGGTTAGACATTACCGCAACCGGGTTGTAGTCGTCCGCCGACAGAATTTCCGCTGCCTCGGCGCAAATTGGGAACACCGGATCCTGTACGTTCGTCGACGAAAAAACGTCCGGATTCATGAAAATTTCTTCGACATCCTCCATGCGCGTAACCACCACATAGCGCAGAGTCTCAGAATAGAAAACGGGTTCATTTTCACGCTTTGCGCCAAGCCAGGCATAGGGGTTGGCGATGTAGCGTTCAGAAAACGGCGAAAACTCATGATCGATCGGGCAACCCTCCGGCGCATCCGCTTTCTTTGCTTCTACTTTGTGATATGCCAGGTCAGTCATGGAGATAGTTCCTTGTTCGTCGCTCGCAGCGCGTGCGCCAACGATGATTTTGCCTCATTCTATCGTAGTGAACATATCCGGGGGATTACGGATGTCTATGGCGCGCGTCACTTTGCGGTTACGAGCGCTGCTGCTGCCGCGAGCTTATGTTTCGCCTGCCAAGGCGGCCCAATTGATCGGCCCATCTCCAATAGATATGCGTTGATATCATCGCAGGCGAGCACCCTTGCCGCCTCACGGAATACTTGTTCGCGGTCGTACCAGTAGACCTGCCAGCCGCGCGCCTCCGCTGCGGTCGCCAATGCCTGGCGATACATAACGGAATCTGCGAACGTCTGCGCTCGATTGTCGACTATGCGTTCTTCAATCGTCGGCGGAAGCTCGGGACATAAACGAATCGCGATGTGTGCAATTGGCTCAGCTACCGTCGCAGACAACGCTGCTAGAGCCTCCTGCGCGCCGAGCGCCGACGATGCCTGTACGCGCTCAACAAGGTCGATCGCCTCGGCGAGCGATATATCTCGTGACCATGGACTGTCTTTATAGCGGCCCACGGCCCACGATCCTTCATGATGATGTGGATGAGTTGGCAATTTACTATCTGTCAGATCGATGCGCCGGCGATCAAGGAGCTCACCGTCAGAGGCAACGGTAACGAGAATGGCCGAGTTACCGTGCTCCGCCACCCCAACGCTCACGGTTCTTTGAATTCGAGCTTTTGCCACGTCAACTCTCCTCCTTTGACCTTTCCTATTGGCGTTTCGAATGATGCGTGGACCTATTCATACATTTTAGCCGAACGCGGTCATCCGGGGGATTGCCGCGTTAGAAGATGTTGTATGCGCGTAGTTTTGACATTCGGACCGGGTAAACAAATATTGAAATCGATATCGGTGAAACGTGCGATATTCGCAATGGCGCTGCACACGAGTCTATCCGTCAGGACCTGCGGCAAAAATCAGCCGACTTGCGAACTCTGAATGACGACAGGTCGGGAGAATGATGGTGACCTCGAATAGTAGCGTGGCTGGATGTCCACGCTACGCGTTTCAGGTTTACCGGTCAGATGATCTCGAGAGCGCGCAGCGACTGAATCGTCAGGTCTTTCCGCAATGAAGCCTGCTTGGCTGAGTCCATGCGCATGTTCATCGCGAACAACCAGGTGTCTTCGCCTTTTTCGATATAGCCAACATACCAGCCGACGTGCAGTTCGACACCCGTCCATCCGGTTTTTGCATAGAGTGTGTAATCGGATGATTGCTCAACCAGCATGATGGATTTCAAAATATCGACATACTGCCGCTGAAAGGGAATCGAATAATCCAGTAATTTTCTGAGAAAACCGATTTGCTCAATCGCTGAAATTTGCAAATCACCGTTCAACCAGAATTGATCGACATGCTTGCCAAGCTGTTGGTTCCCGTAGGCTACGGCCGCAAGAGCATCAGCGTAGCGCTCAATACCGACCGATCGCGCAATTTCCTGGTAGCACCAGACGCAGGAAAACCGAAATGCGGATTGTAGCGTTTGATTCCTGTTCCACGCTGCTACGCCGCGCTCTACTCCATCCCATGCAAACGTCGTTTCGGCTGACGTCACGACCATCGCATCCAGTGCGATGAGCGTATTCGGGATTTTGAACGTCGATGCAGGGGAGAATTGTAGTTTCGATCTGTCGCGGTTATGAATGTAGACCTGGTCACTATCAGCGGATGCGACCACTATTGTCGCAACTACGCCATTTTCCTCGAATACTGAGTCCAGCGTCTCGTTCTGGGTACTGTCCCGCCCGTGTGCGGCTTGGCCGATCGTCACTACCGCGAGCCAAAATAAGAACGGCACGATTGTAGTTCTCATTCCATTGTTCCCTGGGTTACAGGTTGAAATTTTTGGTCATCGCCGAATGACTAGCGCAAAAGAATGCCGCCAGAACGGCGGCATTATCTCAAGAGTGTCGTCGGCGGAAGTATTTGGCTAGCGCCGTAAGATCTCGATCAACTGCATTTATCAGTATTTCTGTACAGCTTCGAGACACATCTTCACGTTTTCCATCGGTGACACTCCGCCAATTGTTTCAGCAATCTTGCCATCGGACGTAACGATAAACGATGTGCGCTCGGCGAAACCATGACCAATCTCTACGCCACGAGTATCCTTGGCGCCTTCACGGCCGTCGCGAACGTCGAGGCCGTAAGACCGGGCAATTGCGCCACTTTCATCAGATGCCACCGCCAGTTTTCCAGCGCAATATTCCGGATCCGCGGAGAAATCATTAAGTCGCTCGATATTGTCGAGCGATACGCCAATCACGCTCGCGCCAGCAGCATTGAATGCGTCCATGTTTTCGGCGAACTCATGCGCCTGAATATTGCACCCCCGCGTATAGGCAGACGGATAGAAATAGACCACGACCGGACCTTCGTCCAGCGCCTCGCGGAGAGAGAAGTCAAAAGGCTCGCCGGCAAGCGACGCTTTTGCCTCGAAAGTCGGTGCGTTCTCGCCGGCTTCGAGCGCAGCAAAAGCTGAGGCGGCAATAGCGCCGGAGGCGAGAAGAGCGATCAGGATATTTTTCATAATTAACTCGTTGTTGTGTGGAATGAATTTGGTAGCCAATCGGACAGTTTCTATTCTGAACACAGCGAAGGACCCGTGCAAGTCTCCGCGGCGGAACGCATGGAGCCTGGTTTTTCGCTTGTGTCGGCGGAATCCGCGTTTACGACCGGCTCGCGTAGTACGCTGTCACAATTGCATCTTTCTCGATGCGCGCCTGGTGTTCGACCAGTCCCGGCGCCACACGTTCCACAAGGTCGGCCGGGATGTGGTCAAGATTGCCGGACCGAAGCCAACGCATCTGCACAAAGGTTTTCAGGTCGGCCACGGTCAGCCGATTGTCGACGAAATACTCTCCACCGCCTCGGGCCAGGAGTTCATCGAACCCTTGCAGGAATACCGTCAACCAGCCGTTCGCGAGATCTTCACGAGCCTTCCTGAGCTCATCCCCCTCCATGCCAAAGGTTCGCACGACGTGGTTGGTCAGATCTTCTGCTGCCCCCATGACCTCATCGCAGTACAGCGCCTGCAGGTTGTCCTCGGGGTATAAGCCAGCCATCTTGCCTACGTAACGACTGATAGCGTTCGATTGGGTCACAAATACGCCGTCGATTTCCAATACAGGCACGGCATTGAAGCGGGCAGTCTCGCGCATCTCCTGAAATTCCGGAAACGATATGCGGTGATCCTCAAAGTCAATTCCTGCTGCGTGAAAAGCGATTCGAATCGGTTCTCCACGTCCGCCGTCAAAATCGAAATAGGTCAGTTTGAAGCTGGGCATTGCGTATTCTCCTTCGCAAAGTAGAAGCGAATGTAGTTCGTATTATTGAGTAACTAACAATCTGTTGAATTGAGCGACAGACAGTCGAATTTGATGTCAGCAACTCTCATTTTGTTGCCAGTGTATAGGTCCGATAATGTATTTTGTCGCCGAACGGTGAGCCGTCGTCATTGGCTGCGGTCGCAGCGACGTAGAATACTATCGGTGACATTATCGTAGCCGGCGCGCGCCATGTCACTGGCCAGGAAATAGTCTCTTCTCCCGTGAGCGGCTGCGTCGAACGGATTGTTGCGCCGACGAATTCAACATCTGCAGCCGACGAAACCAGTGTCCCGGCGTGTTGATCTACTGCCTGCGCGATCAGCTGAAAGCCGGCAATCATGGCCCCCGGATCTTCGAAATTGATCTTCAGGTCATAGGTCGCACCTCCTTCCAAATGGCCTGGCAGGCCATCGATGATTAGCACGTCGGAGTCATGGACAGGATCGTCGTCGAAATGACACGTGGCGCAGTTTTGTTCCGCCGACGGGTTGGCGGCACCCCACGGAGCGCCGTCCGGAAACGCCCGCGCTGCGTCCATAAAAAACGCGCTGGCAGCGAACGCCAAGCCAACAACCTGGAATCGCACAGTCGAGTCTTACTTGTCAGGCTCGACGATGGCCCGTCCAACATAGTTCGTGTCTGTGCCGAACCAAACAGCGCCGGATGGCTCGTGATAGTGCATATGTCGGATAGTGCCGCCGCCCGAGCCAATTTCGGTCGTTCCGAAAAATGATTCCGTGCCTGGATTGAAGCCAACAAGCACATTGGGTTGTACGCCCGAAGCGGCCATCCACAGGTTGCCGCTCGAATCAGATGCCATACCGTACGGTCGGGAACCCTCACCCTGCGGCATTTGCCATTCAGAGAATTCATCAGTGCCCGGATCGTATACACCGAGCATTCCCTTGGCGTAGTCGACATACCAAACACGTCCGTCTTCGAGAACTTCCAACCTGCGTGGGCGTGCTTCTGTGCGAGGCAATTCGATCTCATCATGCTCGAGCGTTTCGGAATTGATATGGGCAAGTTTGTTGGAACCGAACAATACGACCCAGACAGAGCCATCGGGCGCCATCTTGATGCCGTACGGCCGCGATCTGGCCGTCCGCGATTGAATGAGGTCGACCTTTCGCGATTCGATATTGAGACGACCCATCATATTGCCGCCCTGCACGGTGAACCAGATGTTTTCCTCGCCCTCATCGAAGACCAGCGTGTGCGGATCGCGTGCCGCCTCATTCGGCATCATGATCTCCTCGGTATCTTTCGTGACCGGGTCGTAACGGCCGATCAGGCGGTTGAGATTGCCCGCATACCAGACAACACCGTCGGAGCCCACGATCAGGTTGTGCGGTCCCGAACCGTCTTTGAGTTGAACCTGCATGAACTCGCCGGTTTCAGCATCAAGGTGTGCGAGATAACCGGTGCGCTGGCCGACGAACCAGACAGAAGTGGCGCTTTCCGCAAAGGGATCCCGCGGGCGGGATTGCTCATAGGGTACCTGCCATTCCTTGATATCAAGGCTGTCCGCGAGGACAAGAGAGGTCGCCGAAAGGGCGATGACGCCCGCCAGAAAACTGAAATTTGGTCGCATTATTTTCGCCTCCAGGTGTAGTCGCTTTTTGAGCGACTTTCTAAGACTAACGAGTTGGCTCAAGCGCAATAAAGATAACATGCCTGAGATACCGACCACGCAGGAAAACCGGGACATTCCTGATTTAATGTATTAATACACTAAATCAGGAATGTCCCGATTATTTGCTAGCTGGTCTTGTGTTTCGAAATGCAATTGCGAATCTCGTCCACCGCAGCCAGGGCTTTCTTATGGCCTTCCTTGATGGCGTCGTCTGCGCGGTGGAATTCAAGCATGCCGATATCGCCGACTTTAGGCGC
>JBPCYD010000122.1:0-2982 GCA_051007895.1 Woeseiaceae bacterium | reverse complement strand
GACGGGTAATATCCAGTCGCTGGAGTTAGAGCAAGACAGAAAAGTCGCCGGAGATTTTTTTGTTGATTGCACCGGCTTCAGAAGCCTGCTGCTCGGCGATACTCTCGGTGTTGAATTCGAGGACTGGAGTCATTGGCTGGCCGCCGACCGCGCGCTCGCAGTACAGACGACAAGTACCGAGCCGCCTCCCCCGTATACACGCGCCATCGCACATTCCTCCGGGTGGCAGTGGCGAATCCCCCTGCAAAGCCGTACCGGCAATGGCCTTGTTTACAGCAGCCGGTTTTGTTCCGACGACGATGCTCGTGCCACTTTGCTCGGCAATATCACTGGCGAGACCATCACTGAGCCCCTCCCCCTGAGATTTAAAACCGGTCGTCGAACAAATGCGTGGCACAAAAACTGTGTTGCCATAGGTTTGTCAAGCGGCTTTGTCGAGCCACTTGAATCGACCAGCATACACTTGATTGACACTGCGCTGGTACGCCTGATGAGACTCTTCCCGTTTTCAGGCGCAATGGCGCCGCTGGCCGAGCAGTTTAATCGTGAAACCCAGACTGAATGGGACGCGGTGCGCGATTTTATCATCCTGCACTACAAGCAAACGCAACGGGACGACAGTGAATTCTGGAATTTTTATCGTACGATGGATATCCCGGACAGCCTCGCTCACCGCATAGAGCTCTTTAAGGAAAACGGCTACGTGTGGTCGGATTTGGCAAATTTGTTTCGCGCGCACTCTTGGATTCAGGTGATGTTTGGGCAGGGTTTGTTTCCGGAAAACTGTCACGGTGCAAGCCGTATATTGCCACCGGCGGCATTAAAGCTAGAGCTTGAAAAGCTGAGTGCTTCTGTAAATCAAAATCTTGCCAAGCTGCCTGATCACAAAGACTTTATCAAACAGTATTGCCCGGCGCAGAACTGAGCGGCACTAAACGAAGATAACGAATAGGGTTGGTTCGTGCGAGCGAAGCGTTCAAGGCCGGCACTCGCGCTGGTGCTTTGCCTACATGGGCAACGCATGAAAGACGTCGGTTCTGCCTGGATACGATCATTGGCCAAGGACGAAATTGAGAATTTTCGATTGCATGACCTTGGTCTCGGACATGGATACGAATGGAATTTAACGGGGAGGTATTAATGAAAAGACTGCACGCGCTGCTTGTGTCGAGTGTATTTACGCTGCTATGTACTTTGTCTTTCGCTGCAGACGTTGACGGCGATTGGAGCATGACCCTGTCGGCGCCTGAGGGGACAACCTATATCACTATGACGATTTCTGTCGATGGCGAGCAAGCAACCGGCACGACCGCCGATTCTGAGGTCAGCGGAACCTACAAAAACGGGAAATTAAAGCTTGAAGGCAAGCTATACCTGGCGGATGGGGGCTATGCATCTGACATGGAGATGGAAGCTGAGCTCCGGGGCGAAAAGCTCAAAGGGACAATGGGCTGGGATACGTATACGCTGACGGTAGACGGAAGCCGGAAATAGTCCGCACTGTAGCGTGAATTCCTGAAGCCGCTGCATACAGAGTGCGTTGCTGCAACCCACGCTCGATTCGCGGGAGTCAGTCTTGTACCGTTACGCACGGTGCTGCACTACTATCCGTGAATGCCTCCTGGCTAACTAATAAAAACAATCACTTGGCAGTGCCGAATGAAGGACTAATCTCAGTCAGAGGCACCTGCGTTCAAAAGATTTGACGATCTTGTCCTCATTGTTTGCCTGGTCAAAGAACTGATCAAGAAATTTTGTCTTCGCCTTAACCTCCTTCTCAGAGAGGCCGGGTAATTGGTTGACTACGTCCAGAATGTCGGTCTTTTTAGCCTTGATGGTACCAAGTGCATTCCTTAGTGCGTCAGTGGAGATGCAGTAACCGCGATATCGTCTTTTAGTCACTCTCGAAATACGAAGTGAAGGATCTGGCCGTGCATACCTGGCGTTTACCAGGCCCGACAGGTCGAAGTCGTACGGCACATAGTATCGTTCTGATCCGATGTCGAATAAATCGCCATTGTGACAGCAGGTGTCATCCGTATCGGCAGTAACCATCGACCAGTCTGTATTACCGATGAGGTATTGGAAGATGTAAACAGTTGCTGCCTGCTGACTATCGAGGGAACGCAGTGAAACTGCCGGCACATCCGCGGGTTCTCCGCCAACCCTGCTAGCCAACCCTGACGCTGATTCAATCAAAAATCCATAGCGGACGAAGGTATTCTCCTTGAGTCGACCATCAGTATCCGTATAGGTAATGTGAAGCAAACGCACTTTGTAACTAACATCTGAAACGAGATTGAAGATCCGATAGGCGGCATATTCCTCTAACAGGTCTGTTTGAGCCGCGCCGCTAGTTCGGCAATGAACAACCAGCTTCAGCTTGTCCTGGCCTTCAAATATCGATTGCGCAGTATCCTCGACCTTGAAATTGAGTCGCAATGGCGGAAAATCACACACGCGCCTGCGGCTGTTGCCACGCAAGCGCACTTTGATCGAATGTGAGAGGTCGTTAGCCTGCAGAGTGAATGGCAGCTCCGTCCGATCGTCCCCTGTCTCGTGCAGAGAGCTCAGCGGACCGGAAAGGTTGACCTCAAGGGCAGCGGTATTATCAAACAGCGATGTAGCACCGGACTGAGAAACATGGGCCAGTAATGCTATCGCCAGTAGTCTCTTGAAAAGTGACATCAAATTCCGGGTCAATTGTAGTAGTGGCAACTCTCGTTCAATTTTCTAAATCAGGAGCCGCGCCTGTGTCGGCGCTGGGTCAAAGGCAAACTCCTTGCCTGATATTACGCCAATGACTGCTTCCAGGTCTAAACTTAAGAATTGGCTGAATTCGAAGCTCCGTTAACGGCAACAAACTGCGTTCACCACGGCCCGAATATCGCGGCAATCCAGTCAGCGTGCATCCATAATCGCCGTGTGCACAATCTTCCAGTCGGATACCTGCTTTTCCAGAACGAGG
Source organism: Woeseiaceae bacterium (assembly GCA_051007895.1). Lineage (GTDB taxonomy): Bacteria > Pseudomonadota > Gammaproteobacteria > Steroidobacterales > Woeseiaceae > SZUA-117. Next base: position 14 of record JBPCYD010000122.1, on the reverse strand, counting down.
TGAATGTGAGTGCG
>JBPCYD010000121.1:0-4650 GCA_051007895.1 Woeseiaceae bacterium | reverse complement strand
CCCAATGGTTGGAATTTACGCCGCAGTCACCCGAAAGGGTATGTCCGGCAGAGTGTTTGCGAAAGAAGAGGCACTGACGGTCATGGAAGCACTGCAGGCCTATACGCTCTATGGGGCGTACCTGTCTTTTGAAGAGGATAAAAAAGGCAGCATCGAGCCGGGTAAGCTGGCCGATATGATCGTGCTCGATCAGGATATCCTGACGATCGATTCGGCGCATATTATTGACGTTAATATCGAACAGACATGGCTGGGCGGTAAGCTGGTTTACGACCGTTCGACATTGGGGGACTAACGGTGACAGGTAAGCTCAACATAAAGCGTCGCGATTTCATGAATGGATTCGCGTTAAGCCTTGCCGCCGGCACGGCCCTGTCGCCCCTCGAGCTATTGGCAATGGCCAGTGAAAGTGGCGGTCCGTATCCGCCGGCACTGACCGGACTTCGAGGTAGTCATACTGGATCATTCGAGATCGCACATGCGTTGTCCTGGGGAGGCGCGACCTGGCCGCGACCGGATGCGCTGACGGACGATGTGTACGACCTGGTCGTTGTCGGCGGCGGCCTGTCAGGCCTTGCTGCAGCATTCATGTATCGGCAACGAGTCGGTCGGGACGCGCGCATCCTCATTCTCGACAATCACGACGATTTTGGGGGTCATGCAAAACGCAACGAGTTCAACGTCGACGGCAAACAGCTGATTGGCTATGGCGGCAGCCAGTCTATCGATTCTCCCGCAACTTTCTCGCAGCCGTCGTCACAGATGCTTAAGGATGCGGGGGTCGATACCGATCCGTTTTACGAATATTTCGACCGCAGTTATTACGCCGACCGCAAGCTTGGTCGTGGTGTCTACTTCAGCCGGGACAAGTACGGTGACGACAGCGTGCACAGGGATGTCCTGAGAGGTTCGGACCATCCTGACCTAAGCAAAATCATTAACGGATATCCAATTTCGGCTGCAGCAAAGAAAAGCTTTCTCGATCTGGTCTCTGATAAAACAGACTATTTCCCGAGCCTCTCCAGGGTACAAAAGAGAGCGAAGCTTGCCGGCATGAGCTACACCGATTTCCTGCGCGAACACGTTGGTACGCATGCAGAGATTGTTCTGATGCTGCGTGACGTCATCAAAGGGTACTGGGGTATCGGCTATGACGCGCTGTCTGCGATGGAGGGCTATCGCCTTGGCATGCCGGGTGCTCGCCACATGGATCTCGGGGCGGAAAGCAGCGGGCCAGCTGGACGCGAAGAGCCCTACATATTCCATTTCCCGGACGGTAACGCCGGTGTTGCGCGCGCGATCGTTCGCCAGTTGATTCGGGAAGCGGTGCCTGGCAGCACGATGGAGGACCTGGTTCTTGCCAGGGTCGATTATGGTCTGCTGGATAACGCATCGAACAGAACACGGATCAGGTTAAACAGTACGGCGGTTAACGCGCAGCATGTGCAGGGCGACCGGTTTGTCGACGTCACCTACGTTAAGAATGGTCAGCCGCAGCGCGTGCGCGCTAAGCACACCATCATGGCCTGTTACAACAATATCGTTCCTTATATTTGCCCGGAAGTTCCCGAAAGCCAGGTCGAAGCAATTAGTAAGGCAACCAAGATTCCGCTGGTCTATATCAGCGTAGCAGTGCGCAACTGGAAGGCCTTCGAGAATCTGGGTTACCAGAGTTTCTACATTCCGCAGCCGAGACTGATGCATTCGTTCGGCATGGATTTCCCGGTCAGCATGGGTGGCTACGACTTTACGCAAAACTCAGAAGAGCCCACCATCGTGCACGGCACCTATGTTCCGACAGCGCCCGACCAGGGGCTGACCGAACGCGAACAGCACGTGCAGGGCAGGCGTGATCTCTACGATATGACTTTTGCTGACCTGGAACGGGATATTGTCGGCGCCATGAGCGGCGCGCTCGAAGGAGGCGGCTTCGATGCCGAAAGAGATATCGCCGCCCTGACGGTCAACCGCTGGCCACACGGTTATGCCTACGAGTACAACGAACTGTTCGATCCGCCGGATTGGAATCGCGAGAACGGTCCGCACCTGCATGGGGCAGCACAGATCGGCAGAATTTCTATCGCCAACTCAGACGCCGCGGCTTTTGCCTACGTCAATGGTGCATTCGATGCGGCGCATCGCGCGGTCAATGAGCAACTCGGCCAGTCCTGACTGTATGGAAGAAGCGAGCGCGACAATTCTCATACCGACACTGGTCGTATTCGTCCTTGCGATAATGACGCATCGCCCGATTGAGTCGCTAATTACCGGGTCAGTCGTGGGTCTCATCATGATTCATGGCACAGGCTTCGTTGGCGGTTTCGCGGAGACATCGATACGAGTCATGACGGATGAGGACGTCGCCTGGGTGATCCTGGTGTGTGGATTCATGGGGAGTCTGATCGGCATCCTGATTCGTACCGGGTCTACGAGTTCATTCACGGAAACGATGTCCGGCTACGTCAGGTCGAAGAAGAGTGCACTGATGGCGAGCTGGGTCCTCGGCATTTTCATGTTCGTTGACGATTACCTGAATTCGCTGGCCGTTGGTTCGGCAATGCGCAGCCTTACTGACAAATATAGAATTTCACGCGAGAAACTCGCCTATGTCGTCGACTCCACGGCGGCGCCTATAAGTGTCATCATTCCTTTCTCGACCTGGGGCGTTTTCTTCGCCGGACTGATCGTCGCGAACGGCATCGCGCCCGAAGGCCAGGGATTGGATACTTATATAGGTGCAATACCGTACATGCTGTACGCCTGGGTTGCGGTGCTCCTGGTGCCACTCGTCGCGGTCGGTGTGATTCCATCGCTGGGTGCCATGCGGCATGCCGACCATCGCGCTGAAACAACGGGTGTCACTGTGCCGCCCGACGCGGAGCATATCGAGGCGGCAAATCAGTCGATTACACCAAGCCCGGATATCAAGCCGCGAATGTCGTTATTCGTGGTGCCGATGATCACGCTGGTTGCCGCGACCCTCTATTTCGACAAAGACTTCCTGGTTGGTATCTACGTAACACTCGGGGCTACCGCCGTGTTTATCCTGATAACTCGCTTAATGGATATGAACGACACGTTCAATACGATCATCGACGGCTTCAAGATGATGGTCGAACCGCTTGGCGTACTGGTTGCAGCCTTTATTCTCAAAGACGTCAACGACGTATTGGGACTCGCACCGTACATTGTCGAGACGCTGGAGCCGATTCTGACCGCAGAATCGCTCCCGGTCGTGATATTCTTTTCGATGGCGCTGGTCGCTTTCATGACCGGCTCCAACTGGGGCGTTTTCGTAATAATCTTGCCGATCGTGACAGCGTTGACGAACAACCTGGGCGCAGACATGACGCTAGTACTCGGTGCGACGCTCTCGGCGAGTACTTTTGGCAGTCACGCCTGTTTTTATTCCGACGCGACTGTTCTGACGGCACAGGCAGCGGGCTGCACACCCTTTCAACATGCTGTTACGCAGATTCCGTACGCGCTGATTGGCGCTGCAATCGCGATTGTTGGCTACCTGGTCTTAGGCTATACGTAAAACAATAAACAAACTGGAGTTTTGCTCATGCGGAAAATAGTAGTCACCGTGATGATTCTTGCGCTGGCGGCAGTCGTTGCCTTTGCAGCTCAACATGACGAGGTGGTGGTACCGGCGAAAATCACTCGGACAGACATGGATGGAAGCATTTTCAATCGTGACGACATGCTGCGTACCGAACACGAAAATGGCAACGTGACGTTGGACGTTACCTCGCTTTTGTCCAGCGACAAGAAGTTCGCATCCGGCATGTACAAGTCTGGCAAGACCTATTTCGAAGCGACTGACCCTTACGGTGTCGATGAATTCATGTATTTCATTGAGGGCAGCGTCAAACTAACGTCAGCAGATGGTACGGTGCAAACGATCAATGCCGGAGAAGCAGTCACCATTCCTAAAGAGTGGATCGGCACCTGGGATACCGACGGTTACACCAAGGTGTGGGTCATATACTCCGCGGACGGTTCAGGCCTGTAACTTCGGTTGTCTCGGGTCATATACTCCGCGGACGGCTCAGGCCTGTAGTTTCGGGTGCCTCCGGTCCGTAGCTTCGGTTGACTGGGGGTAATGTATTCCGAAGATTCCGCAGGACGCACGATACTTGGATTTCGCTAGCCCTAAGTACTCGTGTTCCGTTGTGTACATTCCCGAAATTACATCGGGTTTTGGCTGAACCGGCTTACCGCTGGGGCATATTACAAGTTGAAAGCAGAATAGACGAGGGGGCTGTATGAGTGGTGTATCGCGCAGGAAATTTTTGGGTAGTTCGGCGGCACTGCCGCTGGGCCTCGGGCTAGCCGGGGGTGTTGCCGCGCAGAGTGGCACCTTGACCGGTAGCGCCGATATGATAATAACCGGCGCAAACGTTCTCACCATGGACTACGATCAACCCGTCGCACAGGCAATAGCCGTGCGGGGCAGTCGCATCCTGGCGGTCGGATCCAACGAGGAAATTCTGTATTTCGCGAACGCCAGTACGGTCAGGGTCGACGGTCGTGGCATGACAGTAACGCCAGGATTCATTGACTCACACAGTCACCCGCTTTTCGCCGAAGAGGCGGTCGGGGTCAACGTCAACCTTCGCCGTATCGATGATGTCAAAGAGGCAC
>JBPCYD010000120.1:0-19818 GCA_051007895.1 Woeseiaceae bacterium | reverse complement strand
CCTCCTCAGCATGAAGTCTATTGTTTTTTAACAATGCTAATAACTTCATCCTGAGGAGCGAGTGTAGCGAGCGTCTCGAAGGATGGCAGCCATGCGGGTGCCCAGCGAGTGTAGCACCGTGGCTTCGTAGACCTGGCGACTGCGGCCCGCTGCCATTACGCTGACAAGCACGAGCAGACTCGCGAGCAAGCTGACGCCGGCGATGACGCCAAGGCCGACCGCGGCTTTGCCGAGAATATCGCGTGCTGACGCCAGCAATGAGGCGGTACGAACGGTTACGACATTAGGTGCAACTTTGCCGATGCGCCGCTGGGCGTCGATCGCGTCTGCATCGCTCATGTAAGCGGCGCCTACATGTCGGAAAATCACATCCTCGAGCGCGCCGTCCGAAACGATGCCTTCGAACCAAAAGCGTGTCTGTAACCCTTTTTGGCTGAAGATGGCGTCGATCCGGGTTGTGACGGTCTTTCCCTCTATACCGAATGTAACGATGTCGCCGACTTCCAATCCCAATCGTTCGGCTTCCAGGTCTTCCAGGGCAAGTCGCGGCGATTCAGGATCGGTTTGTGTCTCCCACGAGCCGGCAGTAAATGTAACGTCGTCGATGTTGTTAGCCGAGTAGCTTAAGTCGTAGTTGTCCTGCGACATGCGGCGGCGTCGCTGCGGGCTCAGGTCCTGCAGCTCAGAGACGTCTACGCCATTGACCGCGACAATGCGCGCGCGCACCAGCGGTGTGGTGTCAATGCGAACCGAATCCTGCGATGGACCGACGGCGTCAACCACGTCCTGCAACTGATTATCGATGATGTCGTACAGGACGAGTGCCGGCGATTCCTCGGGAATCGTTTCGTTAATCGTCCGCAGCAGCGACACGACGACCATCGTGCAGGCGACAAGCAGAGTCAGCGCCGAGCCGAGCGACAGCAGGGTCGCGCGCAAGGGCGTACCCGGCCGGTGCAGGTTGGCCATCGCCAGGCGCAGGTTGAAACGGCCGATCAGCGCCGGATGATCGTCAAGGCGCCGTGCTCCAGCACGCACACCGCGCACCACCATGTCGAAAAGCAACAGCAGGATGCCGACCGTTGCGATGAATCCAAGACCGAACGTCCTGTCCGGAAGCGCCAGCAGTACCAGCGAAACAATAAGACCGGCACAAGCCAGTGCAGCAAGCCACCAACCGGCCGAAGTGTCAGTCACATGCGCATCGCTGCCCCGAAATAGAGACGCCGGTTGCACGGACAACGCCCTGCCGACAGCAGGCAAGGCAAACGTGAACGCGGTGAGCATTCCAAACATCACGGCGATCAGAATCGGCGACACAAGGCTGGACGCCGTGGCCGTTAGTGGAATTTCCGCGGCGATGACGCCCGCGGCTGCCAGAGCCAGTCCCGCGCCAAACACCGCGCCGACGAAACTTGCGCCGCCACTCATGATCGCGACCTGAAGCAGTATTACGGTCGCCAGCCGCCGGTTGCGCAGTCCGAGTGCACGAATCGTTGCGATTGTTTTTAGTTTGCCCTGCAGGTAGGCCTGGATGCTGTTGAACACGCCAAGTCCACCGATGAAAAGCGTGCTGAAAGCAATGATGAGTAGTCCTGACGCGATCTGATCGAGTCGATTGGCGATACGTCGGCTACGGTCTTCAAAAGTACGCACGTCCCACGTACGCTCGGGGAAAGCAGCATGGAACTGCCGCCGCCACGCGTTTGCCGGTATTGATGTGCGAACGCGATAGTCAAAGTCGATCTGGCTGCCCACGCCAGTCAGCTCCGACGGCTCGAGCGCCTGTTCATTGACCAGCACGGGAGCCCCGCGCCACTCCGCACTTAGTGCGCGGTCGGGCTGTAGAAGCACGAGGGCACGCACCCGCATCGTCAACGCGCCGATGAAAATGTCGTCACCGACGCCTAGCGCCAGGCTTTCAGCCAGGACCGGGTCGATGGCGGCGCCCCACTGTCCATCTTTAAACGCCGTGATTTCCGAGAGTGGCAAATCGGGCTGCAGCGTAAGCTCGCCATAGAGTGGGTACATGTCGTCCATGGCCTGAATTTCAACGCGCAAAAATTCGTCCTTCGTCGTGCCGAGCATCGTATCGAGTTCGGTGACGAGCGAGACGTCACCGTTATCGTGAATCCAGTCGAGCACCGACTCGGGTAAGGCGCTGTCCGTGTCGACTTCAACGTCGCCACCGAGCAGTTCCCGTGTGTCGGCAAGCAGACCCTCGTTGATCAGTCGATACAGGCCGCCGGTCGACGTAACCAGCGAAACGCCGAGTGCCAGGCAGGCACAGAATACCCACAGCGAGCGGCCGCTTGCCTTCAGATCGCGCCAGGCCAGGTCAAGCAGAAGTCGCATGTTCTGCATCTTCAATGAGTTTGCCGTTGTCGAGATGAAACACGCGCTGACAGCGGCGTGCGATCTCGGTGTCATGCGTAACCAGCACCATGGTCGACCCGGATTCGGCATTCAGGGAAAACAACGCCTCGATGATTTTGGATCCGGTGTTGATGTCGAGATTACCGGTAGGCTCGTCGGCGAGCAGCACACTTGGCGAATTGGCGAGTGCGCGAGCAATGGCGACACGCTGCTGCTCGCCGCCAGACAGTTGCGAAGGATAATGATGCTCTCGCTCGGCCAGTCCTACTCGCTCCAACAGCTGGTGTGCGCGGTCCCTGGCGTGCTCGCGGCCGGCGATCTCCATCGGGAGCGATACATTGCCGAGCGCTGTGAGGCTCGGCACGAGATGGAAGGATTGAAAAACGATACCAAGTTTGTCCCGGCGGAGATCGGCAAGCGCATCTGCCCCGAGCCCGGTAATGTCTTCGCCATCGATTGTGATCGATCCGGTGCTCGGCGCCTCCAGGCCGGCGAGCAGGATTAAGAGCGTTGTTTTTCCGGAACCCGACGGGCCAACGATGGCGACGGTTTCGGCGTCAGCGATGTGCATATTCACTTTCGCAAGCACCTCGAGTGAACCTGCTTCGAGGGGATATGACATGCTCAATTCATTGATTGCGATCATTCGTTACAGCTGCCTGCGCCGGTTTTATAAGTAGGGTCAGAGGTAAAACCCCGCATTCCTCAAAGGTATTTTTTCGCTGAGCCCAATGTCGACATCCGTAGATAACCGATAAAAAGCCATTTGCGAGAATGTTAACGATTATTTATAGTGTTTCGCAGAAATATCGCAATATTTAAGTGACAGATCAAACAAAACGGGAAGGAAACGTATGAACAGATTAAACCGTAGAACTTTCCTTACCGGTAGCGCCATGACTGCTGCGAGTTGTGCGCTGCCGATCGGCGCGCTGACAGCGCAGGAAAGCATGCGCACCCGCGCCATACCGGGTACCGACGAGTACCTGCCAATCATGGGACTCGGTGCGCCCGAGCCATTCGTCAAGCTGCCGCCCGAAGGAAAGGAGCTGCCTTTCGCGCTCCTTAATACGATGATGGAGCACGGTGGCAGATTCCTGGACACGTCGCCGTTTTTTCGACCCGACCCCCCGGTCATTGGCCAACTGCTGACTGAACTGAATCTGCAATCAGAGCTATTCCTGACCGCCAAGATTACGGTCGATGGCAAAGAGGCGGGCATTCAACACCTCGAAAGATCCGTGGCTAATATCAACAAGAATCCCATGGATCTGCTGATGGTGCACAACATGCGCGATATGCATTTCCACTGGCCGACTCTCAAGGACTGGAAAGAAGCGGGCAGGACTCGCTACATCGGCGTTAGCCTCGGCCGGCCCGGGCAGTCAGCCTACAACAACTACGCAACTTTTCATGCGCTCGAAAGCTTTATGCGGAAGGAGAGTCCGGATTTCATCATGATCCCGTATTCGATCCATCATCCCGAAACGGCCGAACGCATACTGCCGCTGGCGATGGACATAGGCACCGCTGTCGTCATTATTGAAGCGTTCAAGACCAATGATGACGGCGGCCTGTTCAGCCTGGTCGCGGGCAAGGAGCTACCCGAATGGGTGGCCGAGTTCGATTGCGAATCGTGGGCGCAGTATTCGCTCAAGTTCATAGCGGCCCACCCCGCGGTCACCTGCGTCATAACCGAAACGAGTAGAGTCAGACACGTCATCGACAACATGCATGCCGGCTACGGTCGCCTTCCGGACAAGCCAATGCAGAAAAAGATGAGTGAGTACCTACTCTCGCTATAACCAGGATTTAATGGGGACATTCCGGATTTAATGGGGACATTCCGCTTTTTTTACGTTTCTTAGAAAAGGCTTTAACGGGGACATTCCTTTTTTTTGTTTCTTAGAAATTTAGCGGTAGAAAAAGCGGAATGTCCCCATTCATCGTCGAAGGCATAGCGGTCATGATGTCGCTTTTCAGCCAGGTGCCGGACTAAACTGCGACTGTTATCGTATTGTTGGTGACGTCGCGGCGCGCTTCCGCCTGAATTGGGCGATCGGCTTCGCGACCTCGTTCAATGCACGCCGTGAGGAGATGAGATGGCAGTTAACCGCTGGACCATTGCCAAACGCAAGGCCGGCAGCTTCTATCGCGAAAGCCGTGAAATGCAGCGTGAGGGGCCGGGATACTTCCTGCTTTTTGCAGTACTCATGATTCTCGCATTGCCGTTCCTGTTGCTCGAGATATCAATCTTTCTGTTGTCGGGCAAAGACATTGGCTGGTTTCCTGCCTTGGAAGATTCTGCGCGACCGCCTGCATTGGTTGTTACGACCGAAGAGGTCGTTGCCATGTTGAAACCCCTAAAACAACAGGCGCTGCATCTCGTCGAAACCAGCCGTGATGTGCGCTCCAGGATTGGCGGGGTACCGGATCTCCCCGACGGCTTTGAGTGGCCGGAATGGCAGAATGTGCCGCTCGCGTTCCTGGCGCAGATTGACCTGGCAGAAATCGATGAGCAGTCAGTTCTGCCCGATCTGCCGAAGCATGGGCTGCTGTCTTTCTTCTACGATCAGGAACAGTCGACCTGGGGTTTCAGGCCGGGTGACAGAGGAAGTTGGCGGGTCATTTACTCGACGGAAGAGCAGCAGCTCAGGCGAACCGGCCCACCCGCCGGTGTGGCCGAGAACGGGCAATACGACGAGAAAAAAATAGAGTTTCTGGAAGTGACGACGTATCCGAGCCTGGACCGTGTAACCGATCAGCCTATAGAGACAAGCGACGAAACCTGGGACGAGGTGGACGCTCTCCAGGCCCGCGACTTTGCAGATTTACCGCGACATCAGCTCGGTGGACTGCCGAGCCCCGTGCAGGGCGACGACATGGAACTCGAATGCCAGCTCGCATCAAACGGGGTCGATGTTGGTAACTCCACCGGCTACGCGAGCCCCGAAGCAGCAGCCCTGAAGCAGGGTGCGGCGGACTGGGTTCTGCTATTGCAGCTCGATTCCGACGACGAAACGAACATGATGTGGGGCGACCTCGGGATGCTGTACTTCTGGATCCGAAAAGACGATCTCAAAGCACGGAAATTTTCCGATTGCTGGATGGTGTTGCAATGCAGTTAGGAGCGGATGACGCCTGCATTAGATTGACTGCATTAAAATAAGAAAACAGCGAATCCTGCGCCGTTTTCCTATTGAGGTGGCAGTGGCCTCGAGACGATAAAGGTGGCAGAAACGCTCAGGACGATGGCCTGCACGACAAGAACATGAGTCGGCACCGCCATTAGCAATGAGATCAGGATAATCACAGCCATCGACAGAATGCTTATTATTTTCGTAGTACGGCTAATGGCGCCGTGGCGTCTCCAATTGGCGATCAGCGGACCAAAAATGTCATGGTCGATCAGCCATTGATGCAACGTGTCCGACGAATTCGCGAACGCGATCGCAGAAACGAGCACGAAAGGGGTTGTCGGTAACAACGGCACAAAGACGCCTATAGCGCCCAATGCGAGCGACGTAAGGCCAATCAGGATTAGCGAAATGCGTTTCGCGTGAGCCAGCATGTTACGTACTTCAAGAAAAGCGAACTTCCCAAGATACCCGGGATTTCGCGCTCAGTACAGTTGCGAACTATTCGCATTTGATTAAACTGACGAATCGTTTCACCCGTCGGATACTCTAACTATGCGCGTTCTTCTCTACCTGTTCTTCCTGACAATTACCGTTGTGTCGCAGGCACAGCAACCGGGCACTTTGCACGACGCGCGCGAAGTTCACCTGGCAGATGTTCGCCAGATGACGTTTGGCGGCGAGAATGCAGAGGCGTACTGGTCGCCCGACGGCAAGGAACTCGTATTCCAGTCGACGCGTGAACCGCTCGCTTGCGACCAGATTTTCCGCATGCCGGTCAGCGACCCGGCAGCGTTGACGATGGTCTCCACCGGCAAAGGGCGCACGACCTGCGCCTATTTCACTGCGAATAGCGAACGCATCATCTACTCATCGACGCATGCCAGCAATGAAGAATGTCCTGCGCCGCCGGATCGCTCACAGGGCTACGTCTGGCCAATATACGATTCCTACCAGATCTATAGCGTCAAACCCGACGGCACCGATCTGCAGGCATTGACGGATACTCCGGCGTACGATGCCGAGGCAACCGTCTGCCCGATTGATGGTTCAATCGTCTTTACCTCAACGCGCGACGGTGATCTCGACCTGTATCGAATGGATGCCGATGGCGGCAACGTCACGCGCCTGACGGACACACCAGGATACGACGGTGGCGCATTCTTTTCCCGGGATTGCTCGAAGATCGTATGGCGAGCGTCGCGTCCAAGCGGCGAGGCGCTTGCGGATTACCAACGCCTGCTGCAAGAAGACCTGATTCGTCCGGGCAAGCTCGAGGTCTTCGTTGCCGATGCTGATGGCAGCAATGTCCAGCAAGTAACAAGCCTTGGTGGCGCGAGCTTTGCGCCTTATTTCACGCCCGATGCGAAACGGATTCTGTTCTCGACGAGCCATCATGATCCGCGCGGCCGAGAATTCGATATCTTCGCGATTGACGTTGATGGCACAAACCTCGAACAAATCACGTTCACAGAGGGCTTCGACGGCTTCCCGATTTTTTCACCCGACGGCCAGTGGCTTGCGTTCGGCTCAAATCGTAACCAGGCGAAAGACGGCGACACCGATGTTTACGTGGCGCGCTGGGAAAAATAAGACCCTATGTAGTGTTTCCTATGCGATGGGCTCCAGGTATACCTTGTCACCAATTGCTACCTGGCCCGGTTCGACGGTCGTAGCATAGACGCCCAGGCAGCCCTGGCGTTCAGTGACGACCGTACGCAGTATTTCGGGATTACGTTCCGCCGTTTCAGGGTCTACCGTGATCACCGCGCAGCGGCTGTCGCGAATATCGACACGCAGGCGCACACTTCCAATTTGCATTACAAAGCCTACCCATGCGTCTTCCTGAAAAGGCGAAACATTCGTCGTTTCGATCAAAAAGTTCGGGCGAAATCGCTGCACACTTAGATCGGTTCCGACGGCGTCACCGAGTTCCGCAATGGTCTGCGCTGTAATTATCGAGAGTGGAAACGTGTCGAAGACACCGCGATTTTGCCTGATTACCCGAGCGCCACCTGGGTACAACTCCTCGGCGAGTCGAGGGTCAGTGACATCGATGTCTGCTCCTGATGGCGTTTTCACCAGTGTTGGTGACTTGTCCGGCTTCGCAGGATTGGCGAAGGAGGGTTGATACAGGTTCATGTCATGGCGCTCACGTATCGTGAGCCAGGGAAAATTGCTGCGAATAGCATCATCGCGAACAAATGCCCAACGACGATCGCCGCTGACACCGAACCAGGACACGTCTGCGTCGTCAAGGGCTTCCGCGCCCATGGACTTAACCGGGTAGCGCCACAGTCCGGCAACGTGGCCGACATGCTTTCCGTTGGTAGCTGCGTTCATCAAACGTCCTCATCATCTGAGGCGCCCTTACAAACGACCGAAAATCGAGCGTGGCGGATTCGATCCGCTGCAGCGCCCCTCGATTAGCGGAGAAGTGATGCCAGTGGCAACAAATTGACTGTATCTAACCCGAGAGCCGGAGTCGATAAGCGCGTGTAATGTGCATAGTCCGGTTAGCCTGCCAACAATGTGACACGCAATGCCGCAACCTAGTGCAAGTTCCCGCGATCAAAAACAACCTCTCCGTTAACGATCGTTAAAATTGATTGCATGTTGCGAATATGCTCGTCGGGCACGGCATCATCGTTGAAGAAATCTGCCTCGAGTACCGCCAGGTCCGCGTACCGTCCAACGCCGATGCCACCGAGCAGCCCGTCTTCCCTGGTGAACCAGCCCTGGTCGGCGGATGCATACAGCCGTACTGCGTCATAGCGGCTGATTCGCTGCTCGTCGTTAACCAGTTCGCCCGTAACGTCGCGGCCGGTGACCATGTAGTAAATAATGCACCAGGGATTGAGCGAATTGATTCGTGCCCCGTCAGAGCCGGCGCCCAGTGCGACCGGGTTGCTTTCCAGCGCAGTGCGCCACGGAGGTCCGGCGCCCGGATAGAGACCGGTGCCGTGGTAACGCTGGCCATGTATACCCAGGCCCAACCCCATTGCTTTGGTGCGCTCGATCAGTTCCGGCGTGATTTTACTCAGGTGCCCGGGCGTCCAGCGCAAATCTGACAGGTCGAATTCGGCATCGAGTTCCTCCCAGACATCGAAGTGTGCATCGATTTCTTCCGGAGAATGCAGGTGCTGGTGATAGGTCCAGCCGCGCTCAGCGATGCGCCGTTGCGCGAGTCTTGCCGTGGCGCCGAGTGGTTGCTCGTTAAACAGGCTACGCGCGACTGACCATTCACCGATGCCGATGACTTTAGCCATGTCGGGTCCATAATTCGGCCATTTGTTGTCCAGAAAGCCCATCAGCCCGGTCAGATTTTCGTCATCGTCCACCCCGGGGAAATAAATACGAGTACGGACCTTATGCAAATCGTCGCGCACCAGTTCGAGGAAGAAATTGTACCCGGTCGACGGGTCTATAAAACCAACGCCCGGAACGGTCCCCGACATGTCCATTACCGTCGTCAGCCCGATCGACAGGGCATAATCGGCAAGTCCCAGTAACTGTCGTTTTCGGTCATCATTTGTCAGGTTAGCTGCGAGTACGTCATACGCTTTTGCCGTGTCGTCGCGCATGGCCACAACACCTGCATCACTGACCGGCACGCCCAGTTCACGCAGCAGGTCGCGGGCGGCCGTGTTCGTCTGGCCCGGCCCGAAACCGCGTTCCGACAGATAGACAGGATTGCCCGGTGCGGCAGCATCCAGTTCTTCGCGCGTCGGAAACCGTTTCTCCTGCCACTGGGTGCGGCGAATTCCGCCGATCGTCGTGATCAACGCGCCAGCAGGAACTGACGCCGTTTTTTGTCGGATCGAATCGAGGGCATCACCAATCGTGAAAGTGACCTCAAGATTGCGGTGGTCGTAGCCTGGTCGGTTGGCAACGCGAATGTAGTGCACGTGATTGTCGATTAAACCGGGAATCACCGTGTGTTGCTGCAGGTCAATAGTCTGCGTGCAGGAATCGAAGGAATCACTATCGGGATCGAGCGCAACGACACGATTGCCGCGAATCAATATTGACGAAACGATTGTGTTGTCGTCATCCATCGTATGGATGCGACCATTGATGAGTGCGAGATCCGAGTCAAGGCATTCGGTTTGCGCGAGCGCGTGACCAGCCAGTACTGCTGTGAGGAACAATACGAATGTGGTCTTCATGCGTACAAACCTGTCAAATGACCTCGTCTTCGACCGTGTTGGCCAGTTTGCCGAGTCCCTCGATTTCTACTTCGACAGTATCGCCTGCCTTCATCCAGACTGGCGGCGTGCGCGCATAACCCACTCCCGCGGGCGTTCCGGTGACGACCACATCACCAGGCATAAGCGTCATGCACTGGCTCAGGATCGCAACGAGCTTGCGTACGGGAAACACCAGGTCGTCCGTCTGGCCTTCCTGCATTTGTTCGCCATTGAGTAGCGTTCTCAGTGTCATTCCAGTCAGTCCCGGCGGCAGTTCGTCCGCAGTAACCAACTCGGGTCCGCATGCGCCCGTGCCGTCGAAGTTTTTGCCGATCGTCCATTGCGTGGAGAAGCGCTGGTAATCGCGTAACGTTGCATCATTGAACAACGTGTAACCGGCAATGAAGTCGAGCGCGTTTTCCTCGCTTGCATGGCGGCAGCGTTTGCCGATGACAAATGCGAACTCGCCCTCGTAGTCGAGATCGGTCGAGACTTGCGGACGAACGATTGGCGCCCGGTGTCCGACTAGCGACGTTGCGCCACGAAAAAATATTTCCGGAAATGCTGGCGTTTCAGCGCCGCCTTCGGCGGCATGCGCCGCATAATTGCGACCTATGCAAATTATCTTACCGGGGTCAGGAATGATGGGCCGGTATTCGATATCGCTGATATCGATTGCTGTCGTACTATTCGCGTCGAGGGCGCCAGCCAGTTGCCCGAAGTCGCCATCTTCGAGGAACCCGCGGAGTGTTGCTGGCGCGCCTGGCACGACGCTGGTGATGGGAACGACTTGCTCGCCGCGGCGCACACCGGTTTGTTCTGTCCCGCCATGGACAAAGGTCAACAGTCTCATGTTTCACTGTCTGCAGTATTGGCGACCGCATCTACGAGCACGAATGCAATGCGACAGGGTTCCGTCCCGCGGTTTGACCAGGCGTGATTCGTACCACGTTGCACGACAACGTCTCCCGCCTCCAGCAGCACCTCGCTATCGTCAAGCAGCATCGTGATCTGGCCGCTCAGAATTACGGCGTAGTCCACCGAATTGGTGCGATGCATGAACGGGTGACGTGCGTCTTCGACGATATTGTCGGCAGCCCCCATCTCGGCGAACGCAGCCTTGCCGTCGAGCGTTTTGAGTACCTCGGGGTCTTCAGGCTCGAACTCGATGATGCGAAACACGTTGCCGCTGGCAGGTGGATGCAGGATGAACGGGCCGTCGACTGTCTCCTCGGCACTATCGTACTCGGCAGGGCTGGTGGCGCACTGCCACAGATTGGTCAGCGTGACACCCGGGCGGCTAGGGCGTTGCAGCAGGTTGGTCGCGGTCGCGTCCGACACGCAGACGGCGCGGCCGCTGGTGTCGTGGCCGGTGACGACCCGGCGTATTTTAGTGGCCATTCGGCTCTCTTTTTATACTGTTCAACATGGCGTCGCGGCGACGATAACGGGTACCGGGCACGGCGATCAGGTACTATAGCCTGAAGATTTCAGATAATCGATAATAATCCCATTGAAATTTTTTTGCCGATATTTTGGCCGAATGGTCCTCAGCCTGAGCGCTGTTGTGCTGGTCTCGGGTTGCGGCGCGCAATCCAATGGTGAGGCGCCATCCCGGGAACTGCACCTGGCCACGGCAAGTCTTGGCGGGGCGTTTTACCCGGTCGGACAGTCGGCATCCAACCTGGTCACTAAATACGCTGATGGACTCACGATGCTGCCGGTCGTCAGTGCCGGTGCGATCCAGAATCCGCGTCTCGTGCATGCAGGTGAGGTCGATCTCGGCATTACTAATGGCAACATGGCGTGGCTGGCAGTCAACGGTACTGGCCCGTACGCCGAGCCGTTGAACTTAAAGGCCGTCGGAACGTTGCACCCGAGTATCCTGCACATGGTCACGCTCAAAGGTGCGGCCATCACGAGTTTCGATGGGTTGCGTGGCAAGCGCGTCGCTGTTGGACCGGCGGGGGGCGGCACCTACGCATTTCTGGTGCGGCTTCTCGAAGTACATGGCATGACGATCGACGACATCACGCCGAGCTATCTATCGTACACGGACGGATTCACGCAACTCGGCGATGGCAACGTTGATGCTGCGCTCGCACTCGCTGGTTTTCCGACCGCCGCCGTGATGCAGACGCTGGCGACGCACGAACTGGCATTTATCCGTTTGTCGGACGAGTACCTCGCTACCATGCTGGAGCGCTATCCGTACTACACGAGTCGTTCGTTGCCGAAAGAAGTCTACCGGCTCGACAGCGACGTCGTCGTAATCGGCGTCAACAATATGTTGATCGTGAACGCCAATATGGCTAAGGAAGACGTTTTCGCAATTACGACAGCTATCTACGGCAACATGGATGAGTTCCGGCGGAACAATGCCATCGCGCGGCAAATCGATGTTTCTCAGTCACTGAGCCTGCCAGTGCCGTTGCACGACGGCGCGGCGCAGTTTTTCAAGATACAGTCTGAGCCAGGCGTCGAGCAGTGACATCGCGATTTCCGACAGTGATCGGTTTTGTCGCGCTCGGAATCGGCGTATTCCACCTGTTGAACGTCGCTGGCATTCTGCTGCTGTCGACGATGGAGGTCCGCATCATCCATCTGTCGGCGATGTTGGTCATCCTTTATCTCGGCAAGCCGGTTACCGAAGGCCGCGACAGTTCGTGGCTGATGGACGGGCTACCTGCATTGGTCGCGCTGGCTATCGCGGTTTACCTGCTAGGCCGATGGGAGGCGATAGCGCAGAGTGGTGGCGACACGAATGCACTCGATTTGTTTGCCGGGGTCGCATTACTGGCCGTCGTGCTCGAGGCGACGCGCCGCAGCATCGGCAACACCCTCGGACTTATCACGGTGGTGTTCCTGGTGTACCCGTTTGTCAGTCCATACCTGCCGGGCGTAATGTCCGGGCGCGGTGTCAGCAGCGATCGCGTTGTCAATTTCCTGACTACGACCACTGAAGGTATCTACGGTATCCCACTCGGTGTGGCAGCCACCTATATCATCATGTTCTCTTTATATGGCGCCTTTCTGCACCAGTTCGGGGCCGGTGATTTTTTCTTTCGCGTCGCAAGTAAGGTCACCACCGGCATGCGTGCGGCATCGGCCAAGACTGCCGTCATCTTCAGTTCGGTGCTGGGGATGATCTCGGGCTCGGCGGCCGGCAACGTCGCGGTGACGGGCTCGTTCACGATACCGATGATGAAAAAAGAGGGTTACGAAGCACGCCAGGCGGCCGCCATTGAAGCTGTCGTGTCGACCGGTGGCCAGATTCTGCCGCCGGTGATGGGCTCGGCTGCGTTCATCATGGCGGAGATCGTCGGTACGCCGTACGTCAACGTTATGAAAGCAGCATTGGTGCCCGCCCTCTTGTTTTTCGTATCGATTCTGTGCGTCGTGCATTTACAGGCGAAAAAGAACGGGATTGCGGCATCGCGGCCAGCTAACGAAGTAAAGGATGAACCCTTGTTGCGGACACTGTGGAACGGCGTGCCGTTCATCGTGCCGTTCGCACTGCTGATAGCACTGATGGTGCGCGGCTACTCCCCATTCAAGTCCTGCTTTTATTCCATGCTTGTACTGGTTGTTGCGCACGCAGTCTGGAATCGGGAATTCGGCCGTTCACTATTCGAGAAACTGGCAGCTGCCATCAAGAAGGGCACCACCAGCGCGATGCCAATCTCCATTGCCTGTGCAGCGGCTGGCATCATTGCCGGCAACCTTGCTGTTAGTGGTCTCGGCATCAAGATCTCCGGCATTATCATCTCGGCGTCTGGCGGTATTGCCATCGTCGCACTTTCACTGACGATGCTGACGGCGATCCTGCTTGGCATGGGACTGCCAACGACGGCGGCGTACCTGATCCTGGCAACCGTGGTCGCACCATCACTGGTTGAACTCGGTGTGCCGTTGCTAACTGCGCATATGTTCGTTTTCTTTTACGGTTGTGTGTCGACAATAACGCCGCCGGTCGCGCTGGCATCGTACGTAGCAGCAGGCATCGCCGAAGCCGACATCGGTCAGGTCGGCTGGACGGCCTTCCGTTTTGGTATCACCTGCTACATTCTGCCGTTCATGTTCTTTTTCGGTCCAGCCCTGATGCTGGGCGCTCCGATCGGCGACATCGTTTTGGCAGTGGCCAGCGGGCTGTTAGGCGTCTACGCCGTGGCTGCAGCGATGGTCGGTTACATGAGCTCGCTACTGTTGCCAGTATTCAGGATTCTGGCACTGATTGCGGGAGTATTGTTGCTGTTGCAGGGGTGGGTGACGGATCTCGTGGGTATTGTAATCGGAGCTACGTTGCTGGTGGTCGCGTCGCGCAACAGCCGAGAGCGCTCATAGGTATACGGCAGTCCGAACAGGAAGCGAGGCGGCGGGCACGGCCCGCCGCCTTTGTTACGCTGGAGCTCCTAGTTCATCGTGTTCATCAAGGTCCGTGTCGAGTACACGCGGGACTCGTCGCAGGAAACCACGCCCTGCATATAATTCCGCCTTTGTTGAACCGCCATATTGTTTACGCGCCACTGCCACAGGTCGCCCCATGCCTGCGGCCCGCCGTAAACCCGGATCAGCTTGAAGTCGAAATCGGCGTCACCGTTTCCGTGTACCGGGAACCATACGTCCGTGCGGACAGTTTGCCCGTTCTCCACCAGGTAGTCGTTGTAACGGCGGATGCCATTCACTGCCTGGCCGTTATTGACGCCCTTGTCGGCACTGCAGTCCGATATCGATACGAAGTAGTGGCCGTCTTCCTGGGGCGGGGCATCCTGAATATTGATGCCTGTATACAGGAAACCACTGCAGTCTACGGTCTCGTTCCAGGTTTCGGTGCTCTCGTATGGGCCGGCGAACATGCTTTCGACGTCGCCGCCCATGACATTGCCGTCCTGCCATGCGCCGACATAGAGGAAGTCGAACTGCTCGGCCCGATTACCCACCATGTACGGATTGAGCTGCCACGCGGCATAAGCTGCGTCGCTATCTTCAGAAATCTGTTCATAGACTGAATCCATATCATCCTGGTCCTTGCGGTCCAGAAACGAACACGCCCACATTTCTATCGGAAACACTCCCGGGCGATTTTCCTGGGCGTTCGCAGTCGGTATTCCGTTAACCATTATCAGTGCCGCCATCGTGGCGGCAAGGAGTACTTTTTTCATTGTTGGCTCCCTGTTCGCTATTGGTCGTGAGGCGCCGTATTTGGCGCATAGCGTATAGGGTAGTAAGTATTTACGAAATTAGTAGTCGGTATTTCCAGAATGGAGTTTTGCGAGCAGTTCGCCTACTTTTCTTTCGGTCTGTGCACGGCATACCGATTCATAAATGACCTGATACATCTTGGGCGTCCGCAGAATGGAGAAATCCGGGTCGACGGCAAGCGCATTGCGATACAGCTCGATGGCCCGATCCCTGCTGCCCCTGTAAAGCGTGACTTCGGCCAGGCTGTCCCCGGTGCTAGCTGATCGTGGAAACAGGCGTGTGTTCGCCTCCGGTAATTACTGCGCCTGTTTAAGATTGCCTTATGCATAGTCAATTACCCCGCGCTTGGCTAGACTGGCGGCACAAGCCTGTTCTTTGTTTTAGAAGGAGCGTCATGCCTCAACCAACGTTCAATCGACGAAATCTGCTTGCTGCCACGGCGGGCATCGTCGCTACCGCGGGTATCGCTGGCACAGCGACTGCACAGTCGAAACGCCTTCCCGGCGTGCAGCTCTATACAGTTCGCGACTCGATGGCGACGGATGTCGAGGCAACCCTGCGGGCCATTGCCGGCATCGGCTATCAGGAGGTCGAGTTTGCGGGCTATTTCGAGCACAGCGCCAGGAAGATTCGCGACATGCTTGGCCGCTACGGACTTGTCTCGCCGAGCACGCACGTCAATGCCGAGGCAGTGCGCGATAACTTGTTGCCTTTCGTTGACCTTGCGGCCGAAATTGGCCACGACTACGTCACCATAGCCTGGATACAGGAACAGAATCGCACGACAATTGACGATTACAAACAATGGGCCGAATTGTTCAATCGCCTGGGAGAAGCTTGTCGCCAAAACGGCATGCGGGCGGCATACCACAATCACGAGTTCGAGTTTCAGGCGCTTGACGGAGTGATTCCATTCGACCTGCTATTGAATGAAACCGACCCTGAGCTACTGGATTTCGAAGTTGACTTTTACTGGGTACGAGAGGCCGGTCGAGCGATTCGCGATGTGCTCGCCCTGGCGCCAGAGCGCATGACGATGTCTCATATCAAGGATATGGATGCGTCAGGTGACATGGCCAGAGTCGGTGACGGTACGATCGACTTTGCCGGCATCCTCGCCGAGCCTGTTGCGGCTTCGATCAAACACTGTTTCGTCGAACACGACCATCCGCTCGACCCGTTCCGCTCTGTGGCATACAGTTATTACACGTTGCAAGCAATTCTGGAATAAGCAGTCGTTTACAAGCCGAGGATGCGGCGGTTCTTTGCATCGTCCGCGCCGCTGCCGGCGAAGTCGTCAAAAGCCTTGTCCGTCATGCGGATCATGTGGTCGGCGATAAAGGGTGCGCCTTCCGCAGCACCCTGTTCCGGGTGCTTCAGGCAGCATTCCCATTCGAGTACAGCCCAGCCATCGTAGTCGTATTGCGCAAACTTTGAGAACACCGCGCGAAAGTCGATCTGTCCGTCGCCCAGTGAGCGAAACCTGCCTGGCCTATCGATCCAGTCGAGGTAGCCGCCATAGACGCCGGCACGACCCGTCGGGTTGAATTCCGCGTCCTTGACATGAAACGCCTTGATGCGTTCGTGATAGATGTCAATGAACTGCAAATAGTCGAGTTGCTGCAATATGAAATGGCTGGGGTCGTAAAGAATGTTCGCGCGCGGATGGTCATCGACGACATCGAGAAAGCGTTCAAACGTTGCACCATCATGCAGGTCTTCGCCAGGGTGAAGCTCGAAACAGGCGTCTACTCCGGCTTCGTCAAACGCATCCAGTAGCGGTCGCCAGCGCCGAGCTAATTCCGCAAAGCCTTGCTCGATCAGGCCGGCAGGGCGCTGTGGCCACGGATAGAATGTGTGCCATAAGAGTGCTCCGGAAAACGTGGCGTGTGCATCGAGACCGAAATTCGCACTTGCCGCAGCTGCCAGTCTGACCTGGTTTGACGCCCACTCAGCTTTTGCTTTTTCGTCGCCACGGATTGCCTCCGGCGCGAACGGATCAAACATCTCGCCAAAGGCAGGATGCGCTGCAACCAATTGGCCCTGCAAGTGTGTGGAAAGCTCCGTGATCTCGATGCCAGCCACGTTGCAGGTGCCGGCAATCTCATCGCAATAGGTCTGGCTGGTCGCCGCTTTCTCGAGATCGATCAGGCGATGGTCCCAGGTTGGAATCTGTACACCTTTATAGCCAAGCGATGCTGCCCATGTTGCGATGGCGCCAAGCTCGTTAAATGGCGCGTCGTCATCTGCAAACTGTGCAAGGAATATTGCCGGGCCTTTCATCGTCTGTCTCCTGATGGCTTCTGCGCCTGGAGCGAAGTCCACCGCGAATCGTTATTGCTGCTCGTAATTGCCGCACGAATAAAGCGCATGCCGCGGACACCGTCTGCGACTGTCGCAGAAATATCGTCCGTTATCTCGGGAAAGGCGCGGACAGCGCCCGCGAAATCGGCGTATAGATTGGCGAAAGCTTCGATGTAACCTTCTGGATGTCCACCCGGCGTACGGCAGCGTGCACGAGCGGCATCCGAAAGGTAGGCAACATTAACGCCGGGTCGCAATACCTGATCCGGTTCTCCTCGCTGCCTGATCGTGAGAGTGTTGGGTTCTTCCTGCGCCCAGTGCAGGCTTGCTGTTTCGCCATAGATCTCGATGCGCAGCCCGTTAACCGCACCGCTACAAACCTGGCTTGCGGACAATGTCCCGGACGCACCGTCTGACAAGCGAAACAACGCGGCGCCGTCATCGTCAACGAGACGATCGGGTACGACAGTACGAAGTTCTGCTGCGATTTCCGAAACCTGTTGCCCGGTGATGAATTCAACAAGATTGAATGCATGTGTACCAATGTCCGCAAAAGCGCCTGACTCGCCGCCGATTGCGGGGTCGGTGCGCCATTTTGACTGCTTGCTTGCCTTGGTATCCTCGGACCGGGACAGCCAGTCCTGCAGGTATGTGACGGCAACCCGACGGACCTTCCCGAGTTCGCCCACCGCAACGCGGTGCCGTGCCTCGATGACCAGCGGATAGCCGGTGTAAGTGTGTGTCAGCGCAAACAGTAATCCAGATTTTTCAACTGCGGCTGCAACACGTATAGCGTCTTCGAGCACACCGGCCAGTGGTTTGTCACAGATAACGTGCATACCGCTCTCGAGTGCTTTACAGGCGATGTCGGCATGTGAATTGTTGGGCGTCACGATGGAAACGCACTGGATCCGTTCGTCTTCCGGAAGGGCCGCCTCGGTCTCGATCATTTGCGCGTAAGAGGAATAGGCCCGCGTTTCGGAAAGGCCAAGTTCGAGGCCAAATTCGTGCGACGCATCGGGATCGCTGCTGAACGCACCGGCCACCAGTTCAATTGCGCCCGTTATGCTGGCGGCCAGTCGATGGATGGCGCCAATGGACGCATCCTTGCCGCCGCCGACCATTCCCATGCGAACTTTTTGTGCCACGCTATTCCTTATTTTAATTTACTGCTACCGGCCGGGTGTGATGACAACATTGCGGAACTCGATCGGACCATGATCACCTTGGAGCATCAATGGTCCCGGGTTGGCCTCGTTGCTGTCGAGTGCGCCGCCCGTGATACCCGGGATGACCCTGTTGGACAGGACTTCCGTTCCATTCAGCGAAACGGTCACCCGCCGGCCAACGAGCAGAATGTCATAGGTCTGCCACTCACCCGGTCCGAGGGCTGCATCCACTTTGGGCGCCATGAAGCCGTAAATGCCGCCAAGCCGCAGCGGGTCGAGCACCTTGCCCAGGTCATCCTGGATCTGAAGTTCATAGCGACCGCGCAGGTATACGCCACTGTTGCTGCCCGGCGGATAGCGGAACTCGAGCTGCAGCCTGAAATCGTCGAAAAGCGCTTCGGAAACGATATCGACACACGGCGGCGTCGCTTTCAGCACACCATCGCTGACTGTCCAGCATCCCGGGTAATCGCTGTTCCTTGGTCGCCATCCGTCGAGGTTGTCGCCGATCAAAGAAACCGGTTCGCCCCATTCGCTGACATCACTGCGTTCCAGCGCAGGCGCTCGATTGGCGTGCCAGTTGAACGTCTTGCCGTCAGCTCCTTTCACCGTGCCTTCCAGTTCGCCATTCTTGACGATCGCCGCGAATACGAGATCCTCATCGCCTTCCTCGTACTGAGCGGGAACGCGAATTTTGAGTTCACCATTTTCGAGACTGACGGCCGTGGCATGCCGCGCACTGCCGAATTGCCCGACCAGTTGCGCCATTAGCGCCCATTCCGTTCGCAAACGGATCTCCAGCCAGGAGGGATAGGCGCCTCCGGGACCGTTAACGGTCAGGTCCCAGCGGCCAAGGAGCGGATCCGCGAACCCCGGCTCGGGCCGCTCCGCTGCCGGCAACCCCGGGGAGAGCAATAATGCGATGAGCACAATCGTGCCGTGAATGAGTGACGTCTTTCCGGTCATGCGCCGATGTTACAATGCCGTTGCGCGGCTTGCGACCGCTCATCAATAACAACAACCGCGGGAGTGACCATGGCCACTGAAACGTACGATGCGATCGTCGTCGGATCAGGAATTTCGGGCGGCTGGGCCGCCAAGGAACTCACGGAGAAAGGACTCAATGTATTGCTGCTCGAACGCGGCAAGAATGTAGAGCACGTCAAGGACTATGTGAACGCGCGTAAAGCGCCGTGGGAATACAAACATCGTGGTGGCAGAACGCGTGCTATGGAAGAAGCATACCCGGTCTTGAAGCGTGATTATCCGCTGAACGAGAAGAACCTCGACTGGTGGGCCTCCGACAAGGACTCGCCGTACACGGAAGTGAAGCGATTCGACTGGTATCGCGGCTATCATGTTGGCGGCCGATCGCTGACCTGGGGCCGCCAGAGCTATCGCCTGAGTGACTTCGATTTCGAAGCGAACGCACACGAAGGT